>CAZIXP010000229.1:0-4505 GCA_964543245.1 uncultured Starkeya sp. | reverse complement strand
ATCAATTTCTTGAATGAGAAGATGGTCGAGGCAAAACCGCTTGAGGTTGCCAAAATAACACAATTTGTTTCAGCCAAAGCAGTTGAGATAAAACCAGTTGAGCCTATCGTGAAAGACCCAATTATCAAAGAACCTGTGGTGGTGAAATAATGGCTGCAAGAACATTTACTTCCGCTGGTGTGAATAACCTTTGGAGCAATCCTGCAAATTGGGATGGTGGCGTTGCCGTTCCGGCAAATAACGATAGCGTCACAATTCCGAGCGGGCAAACTTGCGAATTTGATGTTGACCAATCTGGCTTTGCAGACGGCATTGACGGCTTGACAATAACGGGTACTTTGAAACTTACACGCACAGCCGGAACATACTATCTGAAAATCAAGGCGGCGAAGACTATTACGGGCGCAGGTATATTTGACTGCGGGACTGCCGTGAGCATTATACCGTTTACAGCGAAACACACGATGGGAGGCGGAGCAGGACTGCACACTTTCACCATGACAGACAGCGTTGACACTTGGGAAAGCGACTTGTGGACTTACACAAATTCAGGTACAGAGGATGTTACTTTGGTTGTGCGTATTCAGGGTATGAACGCTACAGGAAATTTGTATTCTGCTCTGGATGTAGAGCAGATAAACGTTGACCTGACAGGCGCAATCGCAAAGATTGATGTCATTGATGGATTGGTTGACGCGATAAAAGCCAAGACTGACCAGTTAGCGTTTACAGTTGCTAATCAAGTTGACTCAAACTCGCTTACTGGTGCTGGAACTCCTGCTGACGTAGTTACCGCTCTCATGGCAGAAGTCGTTGAAGGAACATATACATATAAGGATATTTTGCATATTATAATGAGTGTTCTGGCTGGTAAGTCGTCTGGCGGTGGTACGGCTAATATCAAATTTAGAGACTTGGGAGATACAAAAGATAGAGTTGATGCAACGGTAGACGCAAATGGTAATAGATTATCTATAACATTGGATGGTTCATAATGAATCAGACAATGATACATGATTTCCTCTCTACAAATTTCTTTGCGGAAGATTACTTTCCAGAAGGGATTCCAGTTATCCCTGTAGACACTCATACAAGCCCAGGTTTTGGAGGTAAGCACACGGAATTATCACGCAACGTATATCGGTTGCTATATGGTAGGTTTGATGATGTACTAGAAGAAGATGACGAGGATGTCTTATTATCGTTTATAATTATGCAAGAACAAGGAGTATAGCATATGAGAAAATTAGTACAAGGTTCTGCAATGCCTATTCATATCTCGCAGGGTAATCTTGATGTAGATAATCTTCCACTTGATAGTATAACAGAAGCAATTGAGACAATTGATTATCCACATCACGAAGTACATTCTGGAAGTCATTTCATGTATACTGATGCAGTTTAAAAGGAGAATTATGGAATGGTTGGTAGCATTTAAGGATTTTGGTTTCCCCGCAGTAATGGCTATTGCTTTACTCGTTGTGCTAACGCGCAACATTCAAAAGATTGACAATGACTTACGCGATATATGTGACAAGATAACAAAACTTGATACAAAATTTGATATGCAGTCAATGTATCGGGATAGAGAAAGGGATAATAAGAAATGACATTATTTCAAACAATTCTCGGTATTATTAATGCACCGCATATTATTGAAATTCTTGGATGGATGTTTGCGTTTGCTATACTGGTCGGAAGTATATTGGATGATAGGGGAAGGCATCTAAGGGATTGGGTATTCGCAGTTGTTATATACGCGATGTTTTCTCTTATAGCAGGATATACATACTCGAGTTATCTTAGACCGACAGATATTAACGCAGTGTTAGGGTTTTATCTTATTGTTACACTTGATTACTGTATAGGATTGTCTATCGGATGGTTAGTAACATATTTTACTCGAAGGCGTTTGTTAAAACAGTACTATAAGAAAAGGATATAATGGCATTCTTTATTACACGTAGCATACGCAATCCTAAAAAATACAACTCACAGGTATTTCTGGAGGAGATGTATCAGCAAGCGTATGCTGTAGGTCATATCATCAAAGGATATTTTGAAAAGACGGTAGAGTTTTGGATGGAACAACCGGATTTCGATATAGACGTTAATCCAATTGCGGATGGTTTAGAATTATATATTGGAACAGATGATAAAGTATATACATGCTTGGACTCTGGAACACAGATACGGTGGGCATTTATGCCGGGTATAAATTCGTCAATGACAAAGCCGGGAACTCTATCTACTCTCAATACGAGTCCTATGGGGAGAAAGCCAATGGTAAGAGGTAAGACAGGATTTATGTCAGTTGGACTTAGAGACCCGATGCCCGGTATTGATGCACGTGATTTTACTGGTCAGATATATAACATCGTTAGACCAATCTTTAGACGAGATATGGACAACGCCGCGAAGCGCGGTGCTAGGAGAATGGAAAAATGAAAACAATAGTTACGAGTGTTCAGGACTTGAAACACGGATGGCTGAGTTTAGCCAGAAGGTTGCAATCAGTAGCGAAGAGTAATGGTCTATCTGTATTATCTATTAATATACTTGTAGATGCAGAGGGAGAACCTATTGCTTGGACTGCTCCAAAGAAAGTATTAATCGAGCCATCAAATGATGCAAGTGAAATCATGGGAATACTTGCTGGTTTTGTAGAGAAATAATTTATATGGTACAATTATGATACATAGTATAGGAGGTAAAGATGTCTTATAATATTGAGAGAAGTGGATGTACTGATGATAAGCCATTTGCTGTCGTGAAAGAATCTGATGGTGAAATCATTGGTTGCCACGCTACTGAACAAGAAGCACAAAAACAGATAGAAGCTATCTACGCGAATGAAGAAAAATCATCTGATGTTGAAGATTTATATGAACATTCATGTAATTCATATGCGTTCTCATTTGCTGAACTGGAGACATATTCTACAAATATTGAACGTAACGAAAGCGTAAAACAATTAACAGTTGTGTTCTCTGATTTATTGAATAATATCCTTAATGGGTATCCAGATAATCCTATCATGCCGTATGACGAAGAGACACCTGCCCTACCATCAAAGGAAGAGTTGATTAAGAATCTTATTATGGAATTTTCAAATAGGATGCAACAATTATTTAGTGATAAAGAGGATGTTGCAGAGAAAGTGAAATCGTTTATTGAAACTAAATACAAGCAAGCCAAATCTCCACTACAGAAAATTAAGAATCTAATTGGTAAAGAGAAACAAAAAGATAATTTTATGTTGTGGAAAGAGAATGATGGAACATATCGCTGGCTTGCTGTATATTCGAATAACTACAGGGATATTGATAACCCTAGCAATATTATTGCAGCAAAGAGTCATAAGCGTTTTGTAGAGATGGTTGAAAAAGGCGAAGCAGAGTATCCAGTATTAATGCATTGGCATACTCCGGGCACAGAATGGGGCAAGGCAGATTGGCTTGCATATGATGAAGATAGTGGATTTGCACTCGCTTCGGGTTATATTGATGCTGGACACGAGCGTGAAGCGGAGATACTTTCGACAAAGACAAATATTGGAGTATCTCATGGTATGCCAATGTCGAGTATAAAATATGAGAATGTTGAAAATGGTGTTATAATTGAACATATAACTGTAGAGATAAGCGACCTTCCACATTGGGCGGCCGCAAATCCATTAACAAGTTTTGCAGTTCTTAACAAGGAGGATAATGGCATGACAATACCAGATATGAAAAAAGAATATTTACGCAAGGTTGGCGTATCTGATGAGATTATTTCTAATCTCGATAAGTCACTTGCGGAAGCCGGAGACAAAGCGAAAGAGTCTGGCTTAGAGTACAAGGAGACTTCCGAAGTAGCCGAATCAGAAAAGGTTGAAGAAGTCGAAACTGTTGTTGAAGCAGAGGAAGTTGTTGCGGTTGAGGAAACTGCTGTAGAGCCTCTTGCTGAAAAGGAAATCTCTATTAGCGAGGATGTTGTAGTGAAAGCAGTTACAGATGCTCTTAAGCCATTTGTTGAGGAGCTTCAACAGTTGAAAAAGGAAGTTGAAGATATGAGCGTGAAAGCTCAAGAGATGACTAAAGAACCCGATTTAACTCCTGCCCTCTCCATGAGCGCACGGATTCTCAAATCGTTACAGACGAGTAGAGGTGAATCGGTTAGTGCAGAAGAGCTTTTGAAAACTGCACCTGTTGAAACACGAGAAGATAAGCGTGAACAAGTAGTAGTTGTGCGTAACAATCCTGCTCTTGGGGCTGTCTTATCTAATATCATAACCAGTAAAAAGGAGGAATAATTAAAATGACAGTTAAACAAGAAGTTCAAGAAGCATTGGTAGAGTTATTGTCAAAGAGTGTATCCACTACTATGACTGCGCCAAAACTACACGGTGTTGGCGGTATTTTCTCAAATTCAATCGAGCGTGATGTTATCTCCGCTATGGTTCGCCCTCGCGGTATTGGTAAGTTGCTCCCCGTTTTGCCTTCTGTATATGAAGACCCGCG
>CAZIXP010000228.1:0-4548 GCA_964543245.1 uncultured Starkeya sp. | reverse complement strand
CCACGCACGTCGCTGCACGAGCGTCGGCCCAGCAGATCGCACGGATCGAGGGTGCCGATCGGCCTGTCGACCATGGCGTTCATGCCTTTTGGACCGAGTGTCGCCTCCACCGCCGCCGCCAGTTTGCCAACGCCGCGCGCGAGCGCACGTCGTGCCTCGCCGTCATGCAGGATCATCTTTGCCATGGCTGTTTCCTCGTTATTTTATTGGTGCGTGTTCGGATCGACGTCGGAGCGGGGCGTCCGCCCCGCTCACAGGGCGAGCGACGTCCCGGCGCCTCTCGCCGAAGGCGCGGCAGCCGGGGCGTGGCGGGTGCAGCCGCCGCAGCATCCCGTTGCCGCCTCGGCACTGCCGCATGCGCGCCCGGAGGGCGGCACCGCCGCCGGCCGCGGCCCCTCGTCGTAGCGCGCCTCCAGGAGCCCCCGGCACAGCGCGCCATTCGCCTCCATGTTGATGCGGATCGCGCGCAATCCGCGCAGATGCGCCGGCAGAGCGGCCGCCGGCATCGCCTCGCCGTCGAGGGTGACGAAGGCAAGGTCGCCCGGCTCTCTGGCGAGACCGCGCGCGAGCAGGATGTCGCGGTAGCGCGGCTTCTGGCGCAGCCCTTCGGGATCGGTGATGATGGTGCGGTCCAGCGTCGCGAGATCCGTCGCCACGATGGCCGCGTCCGACCAGCCGGCCCGCCGCAGGCCCAGGATGACCGCCTCCTGCCGGCGCTGGAACGCCTTGCGCAGGAATGTTTCGCGCAGCCCCTCCAGCGTGTCGCCGGCCTCGAACGCGCGGAAGGCTTCGGCGAAAGAGAGGCCGAGGCGCGTGCCGCGATTGACCTCCTCAGAGAACATGTGGTCCTCGAGCCGGGGATGGACCTCTCGCGCCCAGGGCAGCGCCCGCACCGCCCTGCCGATGTCGTCTGCCATCAGGAAAGCGAAATTGGGCGAGCACCAATAGGTCGGCAGGCGGAAGGCGATATCGACGCGACCATCCGGGGCAATGCCGATCTCCTCCACAAAACCCAGATCGACGATCGATTCATCCAGCTCCGGGTCCATGACGGTGGCGAGCTGGCTCCAGATGGCGGCGATGCGCGCATCGCCGCCGACCTGCGGGGTGGCGGGGCGGCGCATCGGCCTACTCCGCCGCGACCGCCAGCGAAGCGCTCTTCAGCTTCGCCTTCTGCGACTCGACATCGACATTGTAGAGCCGCGCCGCATTGAGGCCGAGGATCTTGCGCTTGGCCTCGCGGGTGAGATCGACGCCGTGCTCCTGCTTGATGTCTTCGGGGATCTCGAAGTTCCAGAACTTCTCGACCAGCCAGCGCGGCGTCCAGATCGCGTAATCGCTGCCGAACAGGATCTTGTCCTCGCCGACCCAGAACAGCAGCTCGCTGATGACTTCGGCAAAATAGCGCGGACGGGAATGGATGAAGGGCAGCGCCACGGCGAGACCGCCATAAACATTGGTCTCCTGGACCGCGATCCAGCAGAAATCGTCGAGCCGAGGCAGGCCGCAATGCTCGATGATGAAGTTCAGGCCCTGGAAATCGGTCGCCGCATGGTCGACGTCGTGGACATCGAACGCGTCCTTGTCGAGCGGGATGATCGTCGGCCCCTTGTGGACATGGACATTGGTGATGCCGAGCTTCTGGCACAGCTCCAGGCAGCGATAAGCGCTGGGATCGGTGAGTTTCCAGCCGCGGGAATCGCCCTTCCATTCCGCCGTGTAGAGCTTCACGCCCTTTATGTTGTAGTTTTCTTTCATGAAATGAATGTATTCGAGCGCCTTCTCGCCATCCCTCGGGTCAAAAGCACCGTTGACGATGTAGCGTTCGGGATAGGCCTTGGCCATATCCAGATTGCGCTCGATTGTGTTGAAGCCGTTCTTGTAGAACTCGTTGAGATAGGTCGACTGGACAATGGCCATGTCGTCGGGCCCGTCGACGAAGAGGTCATTGTACATCTTGTCGGCACTATATTTCTCGAACTGCTCCTTGCTCCACAGCTTGTCCTTGGGGCTCAAGGCGGCATGGTAGGCATAGAAGCAATCGATGAATTGCTTGCCATGGATATTGGCCTGGTTTTCTGGACTTCCATCCCAGAAATGCGTGTGGCCATCGATGATGAAGACCTCTTCACCGTCCGGCGTCCTGAACATGAACCTCTCCCCTTGAACGAATAGTGTGAGCGCTTGGCGTTGCGCCATGTGACGGCCGGCGTCCTGCCCGGGGGAAGGTGAGCCCCTCCCCCGGACGAACACCCCTGATCACTCGATGTATTGGCGGATCTCATCCATGTCGCCGAACAGCGTCACGGTGTTGTCGTCGATACGGATCATGCGGCCGTAATGCGTTGACGTGTTGACCTCGAAGATTTCGGCATTCATTTCCTTGCCGAGGATCTCGCTGATCTCGTCCATCTTGAAGACGAGCTTGCCTTCGCCATCAATCCGGATCAGCGCCGGCTGATAGGTGATGGTGACGTTGGGCTTCTGCCCCATGAACTCGGCGATGGCACGCGCCTCGACGCTGTCGTTCATGGTGACGCCGCACTGGTGCGAAATCGTCTGGTTGAAGACGAGATCGCCCATCTTCTGGAAAATGTTCTGGTTGGTGGCGGACCTGGACACGACGGACATGAAGGTCACTCCTTGGGAAGCTCGAGGCCGAGTTCGCCCAGGATCTTCCCGATGCGCTCGACCGACTGCGCGCGCGCATCGGAATACTGGACAGGTTTGGAATGGGGCTGCGACCAGATCGGCTGCAGGCCCGCGGACGCCTTGTTGGCGAGGCCGACATGCTTGTTCAGCCAGGAATGGAACAGGCGCTTGTTGTGCGCGCCGTGCTCAGGGTCATGCGCCAGCAGATGGAACAGGTCGATGGCGTTGGCGAGGTTGCGCTCGTAATCGGCTTCCGCCGCCGAGATCACCGGTGGGGTGATGAAGTCGCCATTGGGAGAGGCCGCCTGCATGAGGAAGCCCGAGCGGAACAGTTCGCCGACCAGCGGTTCGAACACGATGTTGATGGCGAAATACTGCTCGAGGTAATCCGTCGAACCCATGATGGACTCGATGGCCTCGCGCGTGCCCTGCCAGATGCCATCCTCGAGCCAGGCGCGCTTGCCCGCCTCGTCGTCGAAATTGCCGATGTCCATGCCGATTTCGGCGAGGTACAGCGTGATGTCCTGGGCGAGGCGCAGCTTGTACGACGAGTTGGTCAGCGTCGCATTGTTGATCATCTGCGTATAGCCGTAGCGCTGCGCCTGCATGAGCGACGTGCCGAGGCCGAACTCGGCATGCTTCCACGCGCCAAGATGGTTCTGCAGCACCTTCACCCACGCCTTGTCGAAGTGCAGCGGCGCACCCGACTTGCGGCCATTGGCGATGACAGCCTGCACCATCGCCTCGATCTTCGACTGGCGCTGGTAATGCGTACGCTCCCACTCCTGGTCGGGGGCGCGGAACAGGTGCCAGTTCGAGCTCAGCGCGGCGGTATTGTCCTTGGAATAGGCCCCCCGCCCGTTCGGGAACGAGATGATCCAGTCCTGCAGAAGATAGCGCTCGGGATCGGGCTGAACGTCGACGGTGACGTCCTCGTAATGGGTGGCGCGCTTGCCGCGCGGTTCGAAGTAGCGGTATTTCCGGCTGTCGGAATCGGCGAAGACGGCCGAACCGGCAGCCCCCGACTTGACCGGTTCCGTTTGCGTGGCTGTCATGGTGGTCCTCCCAAATTATCGTTGTCTGGCTGAGACGTGTGGTAACCGCCCTCAGGCGTGGGCCAGCTGCTCGGTCGTGCTCGAGGCGGGCGTGAACTTGTCGAAGAAGATCCGTTCGGTCGGCACGTCGTTCATCTGCAGGATCGGCACCAGAGCCTCGATCATCGGCTCGGGACCGCAGGCATAGACATCGACGTCCTCGCCGAAATCCAGCCGGCGCAGATGCGCATTCAGCACTTCGTGGATGAAGCCGCGCTCACCGCCCCAGCCATCCCCATCGCCGGCGCCCGAGAGCGCGGGAATGAAGTGGAAGCGCGGGTTCCGCGCCGCGAGCTCGGCGAATTCGTCGAGGTAGAACAGGTCTTTGGCGGTGCGCGCGCCGTAGAAGAAGTGGACCTCGCGGTCCTCCCCGCTCGCCAGATGATCGTGAAGGATCGACCACAGCGGCGACATGCCGGAGCCGCCGCCCACCAGGATCAGGGCTCCTCCCTTGTCTTCCCGTCGGAAGCAGGTGCCGTAGGGACCGCGGACGGTGAGCCGGGTTCCGGCAGCGAGGTCTCCGTCGAGGCGGGAGGAGAATTTGCCACCGGGGTATTTCTTGATGATGAAGGCGAGTTCTTTGCCCGCGACCGGCGTATTTGCCATGGAAAACGAGCGCGTAATCGCCTCTGCCCCCGGGAGCGTGATGTCGACATATTGGCCCGCCCAGAATTTCAGAGGCTGATCGAGCACGATCTCCAGGCGCCTTATGTCATGGGTCAATTCGACAACCCGCGTCACCTCTGCGCCGAAGGTTCGGACGGGTATCGATTTTGAGAGGATCTCCTCGTCGAAGTTGAGA
>CAZIXP010000227.1:0-4554 GCA_964543245.1 uncultured Starkeya sp. | reverse complement strand
GAATGTCGACAAGCTGAAGCGCGGCGAGCCGGTCCGCAACCCCGACAAGATCGTCTCGGCCAAGATCGCCGCCTGATTGCGTCCCGCCTCCACCGCGCCCCGGCCGAGGGGCGCGGCCGGAGGCCCGAGCCTGCCATCTCCCGGAGCGGCCCCGCGCCGTCTCCGGGATCGTTCGTTCAAATCCCGGATGTCCTGCCGCCCATGCGCGTCGACCTGTTCGATTTCGAGCTGCCGCCGGAGCGGATCGCGCTGCGCCCGGTGTCGCCGCGCGACGCGGCCCGCCTGCTGGTGGTTCGCCCGGTCCCGGCGGACCCGTCCGACGCCGAACGCACCGACGCCGACCTCACCGACGCGCATGTGCGCGACCTGCCGGACTGGCTGGGGCCGCGCGACGTCCTCGTGGTCAACGACACCCGCGTCGTCCCCGCCCGGCTCGATGGCGTGCGCCGCCGCGCCGCCTCCCAGGGCGAGGGCGTGGCAGTCGAGGCGATGCTGCACAAGCGGCTCGGCCCCGACAGCTGGCTGGCGCTGGCGCGGCCCGGCAAGCGGCTCGCCCCGGGCGACCGCATCCATTTCAGCGGGGCCCAGGGCGGCGACCTTACCGCCGACATCGTGGCGAAGGGCGAGGGCGGCGAGATCACGCTGCGCTTCGAGCGTGCCGGGGCGGCGCTCGACGCCGCCATCGCCGCCATCGGCCACATCCCGCTGCCGCCCTACATCGCCGCCAAGCGGCCGGACGACGCCCGCGACCGGGCGGACTACCAGACGATGTTCGCCCGCGCCGAGGGCTCGGTGGCGGCGCCGACGGCGGGGCTGCACTTCACGCCCGATCTGATCGACCGGCTCGCCGCGCGCGGCATCGCGACCCATCGGGTGACGCTGCATGTCGGGACCGGCACCTTCCTGCCGGTCAAGGCGGAGGACACTGCCGCCCACCGCATGCACGCCGAATGGGGCGAGATTTCCGCCGAGACGGCGGAGGCGCTGAACGCCGCACGG
This sequence comes from uncultured Starkeya sp., assembly GCA_964543245.1. Classification (GTDB taxonomy): domain Bacteria; phylum Pseudomonadota; class Alphaproteobacteria; order Rhizobiales; family Xanthobacteraceae; genus Ancylobacter. The sequence continues at coordinate 3,555 of CAZIXP010000227.1, read as the reverse complement.
GCGGCGGGCGGGCGCATCGTCGCGGTCGGCACCACGGCGACGCGGCTGCTGGAAAGCGCCGCCGCCGAGGACGGCCAGCTTGCGGCCTGGCGCGGCGAAACCGACATCTTCATCACCCCCGGCACCCGCTTCCGCTGCGTCGGCGGCATGCTGACCAATTTCCACCTGCCGCGCTCGACGCTGGTGATGCTGGTCGCGGCCTTCATCGGCCATGAACCGCAGAAGCGGGCCTACGCCCACGCCATCGCCGCGGGCTACCGTTTCTATTCCTATGGCGATGCCTGCCTGCTGCTGCCCTGAAAGCCTGCCATGACCGACCCTTTCCGCTACACCCTGAAGGCCACCGACGGCGCCGCGCGCCTCGGCGAGATCGCGACGCCGCGCGGCGTCATCCGCACCCCGGCCTTCATGCCGGTGGGAACCGCCGGTACGGTGAAGGGGATGTATCCCGAGCAGGTGAGGGCGCTCGGCGCCGACATCATCCTCGGCAACACCTATCACCTCATGCTGCGGCCGGGGGCGGAGCGGGTGGCGGCGCTGGGCGGGCTGCATGAATTCGCCCGCTGGCCGCACCCCATCCTCACCGATTCCGGCGGTTTTCAGGTGATGTCGCTGGCGGGCCTCAGGAAGATGAGCGAGAAGGGCGTGACCTTCCGCTCGCATGTCGACGGCGCCTATTTCGAGCTGACGCCGGAACGCTCCATCGACATCCAGGGCCTGCTGGGCGCTGACATCCAGATGCAGCTCGACGAGTGCGTACGGCTGCCGGCACCGCGGGACGAGATCGCCCGGGCGCTGCGGCTGTCGCTGCGCTGGGCCGAGCGCAGCAAGCGGGCCTTCGAGAGCCAGCCGGCGGGGCGGGCACTGTTCGGCATCGTGCAGGGCGGCGACGACCCGGAACTGCGGGTCGAATCCGCCCGCGGCCTCGTCGATATCGGCTTTCCCGGCTATTCCATCGGCGGGCTGGCGGTCGGCGAGCCGCAGGAAGTCATGCTGCGCATGATCGAGACGGTCGGGCCGGTGCTGCCGGCCGACAAGCCGCGCTACCTCATGGGCGTCGGCACGCCCGACGACATTCTGGAAAGCGTGGCGCGCGGCGTCGACATGTTCGACTGCGTGATGCCGACCCGTGCCGGGCGGCACGCCCAGGCCTTCACCCGCTTCGGCAAGATCAACCTGAAGAACGCGCGCCATGCCGACGATCCCCGGCCGCTCGACGCGGAAAGCGACTGCCCGGCGGCGCGGGACTATTCCCGCGCCTATCTCCACCATCTCGTGCGCTGCGAGGAGATGCTGGGATCGATGCTGCTGACCTGGGTAAATCTCGCCTATTACCAGAGCCTGATGGCCGGCATCCGCGCGGCCATCGCCGAGGGGCGCTTCGAGGCCTATCGCGCGCAGGTGAAGGAAGGCTGGGCGCGCGGCGATCTTCCGCCCCGCTGACGCGGCTTAAAACGCCAACGGCCGGGTTGCCCCGGCCGCGTGCTGAAACGCGCCCGCCGCACCGGCCGGTGGTCCAGGCCAGCCGGCGCGACGGACGCTCGGGTCTGCGGTGTCGGCCTCAGGCGGCGAGCTTGCCGGCCACGGTGGCGACGTGCTTGCCCTGGAAGCGGGCAGCCGCCAGCTCGACCTCGGAGGGCTGGCGCGAGCCGTCGCCGTCCGTGATGGTGGAGGCGCCATAGGGCGAGCCGCCCTTGATCTCATCCACGCCCATCTGGCCCTGGAACGCATAGGGCAGGCCGACCACGACCATGCCGTGATGCAGCAGGGTCGGGATGAAGCCGAGGATGGTCGATTCCTGGCCGCCATGCTGGGTGGCGGAGGAGGTGAACACCGAGCCGACCTTACCGACCAGCGCGCCGGTGAACCACAGGCCGCCGGTCTGGTCGATGAAGCTGCGCATCTGCGAGGCGACGGTGCCGAAGCGGGTGCCCGAGCCGAAGATGATGGCGTCGTAATTCTTCAGGTCGTCGACGGTGGCGACGGGGGCGGCCTGGTCGAGCTTGAAGTGGTTCGCCTTCGCCACCTCTTCCGGCACGGTCTCCGGCACGCGCTTCACATCGACGGTGGCACCCGCCTCGCGGGCGCCTTCCGCAACGGCGTTCGCCATGGTCTCGATATGGCCGTAGGTCGAATAATAGAGGACGAGAACTTTTGCCATTGCCCTGCTCCTGGGTTGTCGGCCCACCGGGTTGGCGGTGCCTTGGGTTGCGCGAAACCTAGCCCCGCCCGCCGGACGCCGGAAGCGGTGAGTTTGGCAGAGTGGGTTTGCAGAACTGCAAGCGATCGACGAGCCCGGCTCTATCGCGCACGTTGCACCGTGCCATTCCACCGCTCGCACCGCGCGTGCAATGCAATAAAATCGTATCAAACGGTTACGGGTGACCGGCGGGTGGCCATCCGGCTGATTTATACCGGTAATATACGCTCTCGGCTGGCTTGCCCGGCTCGGCGATATGACGGCTAGCTTCGGAGCGACCCGTGAAGCATTTGCGCGACCGCATGTCGGTACGACAGCAGACGGCCATGCTCGCCGGCCTGCTTTGCGTGTTGACCGCCGCCGCCGTGGCATTGACCGCGGCGCTGCTGGCCCGCCGCGAGGCGGTACACGAGGCGGAGGCCTCGCTGCAGAACCTCGCCCGCACCATGGCGGACCGGCTCGACCAGCACATGTTCGAGCGCTACCGCGAAATGACCAACATCGCCGAGCTGGCGCCGCTCAGGGCCATCTGGCGCGGCGATCCCGGGCAGGTGCGCGACGTTCTAAGCCAGGTGCAGGATTCGCTCCCGGAATATGCCTGGATCGGGTTTGCCACGCCCGACGGCGTGGTACGCGCGGCGACCCGCGGCATGCTCGAGGGCGTCTCGGTGGCGCAGCGGCCTTGGTTCATTCACGGCCTGCGCGAGGCCTCGGTGGAGGACGTCCACGACGCCAAGCTGTTGGACAAGCTGCTGCGGACCTCCCCGGACGAGGCGCCGTTCCGTTTTGTCGATGTCGCCGTGCCGGTGTTCGATTCCACCGGCGCGCCGGCCGGCGTCGTGGGCGCGCATCTGAGCTGGCGCTGGGCCGACGAGGTGCGCAAGACCGTGCTGGCGGACCACCGGATCGACCTGCGGCCCGAACTGCTGGTGCTGTCCCGCGAGGGCGAGGTGCTGATAGGTGGGGAGCGTGCCGGCATCGGGGCGCAGATTGCCGGGCTGCCGCGCCCGGCCGCCGGCGCTGACGCAAACGCCGCGGCGCCGCCCTCCGACGGCGTGACGTTCATCGATTCGAGCGGCGAAGAACCGGTGCTCACCGCGGTGGTGCCGACGCGCGGGCTCGGCAGCTACCCCGGCCTCGGCTGGCAGGTGGTGGCGCGCAGTCCGGTGGACACCGCGCTGGCCCCGGCCGACCGCCTGTTCCTCGCCATCCTTCTCACCGGCGCCCTTGCCGCCCTGGTCGCCGCGTTGCTGGCCAATATTCTGGCCGGCCGGGCGATGCGCCCGCTGGAGCGGCTGAGCACCGACATCGATCTCATCGGCCGCGACGGCGAGGCCGCGGGCGTCGCCTGGCAG
>CAZIXP010000226.1:0-4572 GCA_964543245.1 uncultured Starkeya sp. | reverse complement strand
ACCGAGTTCACGGTCACGCCCGACGCCGGTGGCGCGGGCCGGCCGGCCCCGGCGCCGGGCCTTCATGTCTCGCTGGTGACGCTGGGGGTGGAGGACCTCGCCCGCGCCGGCCGCTTCTACGCCGCCATGGGCCTCTCCCGCCGCTGCGCCGATGCCCGCGGGGTGATGTTCTTCGAGGCCGGCGCGGTGGCGCTGGCGCTCTATCCCCGCCACGAGCTCGCCGCCGATGCCGGGGTGCTGTCGGGCCGGGCCGGGCTGTTCCGCGGGGTGACGCTGGCCTGCAACCGGCCGGACCGGCGCGAGGTGGACCGCACCATCATCGCCGCGGTGGCGGCCGGCGGCCGGGCGCTGCATGGCCCGCACGAGACGGCATGGGGCGGCTATGCCGGCTATGTCGCCGATCCCGACGGCCATGTCTGGGAGATCGCCCACAATCCCGGCTTCCCGCTCGACGGGGAGGGCCGCCTCACATTGCCGGACTGAGCGCGGCCCGGCGGCGGCCCGGCCGTGCGAGGCCGCTGGCGGGCCGTGGCGGGGGCCGTGGCGCGGCGACGGCGCGGCGGGTGGCGGGTCCCGCGGGCGCACGGGTCAGGCGGCACCAGAGGCCGCTTATGGACGCAGCCGCGAGGCGGCGGGAGTTTAGGCGTACCGGCGGCATGGCCGAGCGGCGCGCCGGGCGGCAGGTCCCGTGGGTGTGCCGGGGCGCGGTGAGGCAGGCGCCGGCCGCGGCCGGCGCGGCGCCGGGCGCCGGGCGCCGGGCGCCGGTAGACTGCGTGGGGCGCGCGGGATGGCGGGTCTGGGGGCGTGTCCGGGAAAGTGCCAGAGGTCGCCTGCTGCGGCGGGCGTGAGGCGTGGGCCATTGGCGGGCATATAGGGCGCCGGCGGCGCGCCGCGGAGGGCCATGTGGGTGTCAGGCGGGCATCAGAGGCCGCCCGTTTCGGCAGGCGCGGGGCCGGGCGCCGGTGGACAGCCTGTGGCGGGCGTGATGACAGGCCCGGGGGCGGCGGCCGGGAAGGTGCCAGAGGTCGCCTGCTGCGGCGTGCGTAGAGCCGTGAGTCGTTGGCGGGCATGAAGGACGCCGGCGGCGCGCCGCGTGGGGTCGCGGCGGCCGTCAGGCAGGTATCAGCGGTCGCTGGCCGCGGCAGGCGCGGGCCTGTTACCGGGCGCCGGGCCTCGGACCTCGCCGCGGGGGAACGGAACGAGACGCCGGGGCTTCGCCGGGGAATGGCGCGCCCCGCGCGGGTTGGCAGGACGTCCGCCGACGGGCTGGGCAATCCGCGCCATGCCGATGGGTAGGGATCTGACGCACTGGCGAAGGCCTGCGCCGCCGCCCGCCTCGCGTCGATCGCGCCGAGACTCATGGGGTCGCGTCGTCTCAGCGCGTCGCGACCCCCGTTGCAGCCCTGGGGTACGTCGGGCGGCACCGGGCCAACGGCCCCCCGCAGCCCGGCCCGCCGGGTCTTCGGCGGGTGGGACCGCGCGACCCCAGGCATGACGCGCCCCCTCGCGTCCGAGGTGAGAGCTGTGCTGCCGGCGGCGCTCCCTGACGAGGCGTTGTCGTGTTCGGCGGCGAGGACCTTCTGTCGCGCCGGTCACTCCCGGGCCGCCGCCGGCCCTGCCAGATCCGGCGGGTCTTCGACTCCTCGCATGCGGCGACATGCCGCAGATCTGTGAAGGGGTCGCGCGGCCGGTGGCTCGGCCGTGGTGGCGCGGGCCTCGCGAGGGGGAGATCGCCGGGGGTTACTGCGCCGTGGGCCAATGGAAGGAAGGTCGCCTCATAGGAAGCGCCGCCGGCAGCAGCGCGCCTGCGGGCCGCCGCCTCGCGAGAGCTATCCGCGCCGGCACCGGAACGCGCCGGCACCGAGATTGCCGTAACAGAAAGCCCCGCCGCCTCTGCCCACCGCTCGTAGCGTCGGGCCGCGGTCGGACGTGGCCGCCGATCCGACGCCGCGCCGGCGGCGGATGGACACATCCTCCACCTCACCGGCCTGACCGGTCACATCAGCAACGGTTTTTGAATACCTCAAAGCCGACCATAGCCGGCCGGCCGGGACTTCCGCGGCGACCCCTGTCACAGCACCCCGGCGCCCGCTGCGGGGCGGCGGGCACCGTCTCGGTGAGGGTCGCACCGTCGGCGGATGAGGCGCGCCCCTCACGCCGGCGGCGGGCCGGAAGCGGGGCTCAGTTCGCCGGCAGCAGCGGGTCGATTTCCTTGGCGAGGTCTTCCGGGCTGAGCGCGCCCGAGATCTTCTTGCCGTTGATGAAGAAGGTCGGGGTGGCCGAGACGCCGAGTTCCGCGCCGCGCTTGGAGACCTGGTCGACCTCGCCGGCCAGCTTGGCGTCGGAGAGGCAGGTGTTGAACTGCTCCTCGGTCATGCCGCCCTGCTTGGCGATGGCCAGCAGCGCCTGCGCCGGGTTGTTGCCGAAGGCCCAATCCTTCTGGGTTTCGAACATGATGGAGACCATCGGGTAATATTTGTCCGGGCCGGCGCAGCGGGCGATCATGAAGGCGCCCTTCGCCACCACGTCGAGCGGGAATTCGCGCAGGATCAGCTTCACCTTGCCGGTATCGATGTATTTTTCCTTGAGGATCGGGAAGGTCGTGGTGTGGAAATGGGCGCAGTGGCCGCAGGTCATCGAGGCGTATTCGACGATGGTGACCGGTGCGTCGGCCTTGCCCAGCACCATGTCCGGCAGCGCGCCCGGCGCCATCAGCTTGTCGGCGCTCACGGTCTGCGCCTCGGCCTCGCCGATGAAGGCGAACCTCGCCGGGCCGAAGCTCTGCGGGCTGGCGAAGGCCAGCAGCGCGGCCCCCGTGAGGGCGACGGCTCCGACTCCCTCAAGGAAGCGACGGCGATCGATCATGGCAGAACTCCGGTGGGGCAAGGTTCGGATCACGGGTCGGGCGGGCTCGCGCCGCTCCTGTCGGACAAGCGCCTACAAGCACAGCGCGATCATGGCAACGGTGGGGCGTCGCGCCGCCTTGTCACCGCTGCGTGATGGCGCCGAGTGACGCACCTCAGGAAATCCCGCACCGTCCGTTCCGCCGCCGCGGCCCGGCAGGCCCTCAGCGCCCGTCCCGGCCGCTCTCGCGGGCGACGAAGGCGCCGAGCCGGGCCAGCGCGTCGCGCAGCCGCTCCTCCTCGAACGGGCCGATCCCCATCGCCTCCATCCGCCGCACCACCTCGCCGCGGGCCCCCGCATCCGGCTCCGGCGGTGGCCGGCGGGGCGGGCGGGGGGCCGCCACGGGTCCCTGCTTCAGGGCGAGCCGGCCGACGCAGCGCCAGCCGAAATAGCGGTTGATGCGCTCGATGACGATGGGCGCATCGTGTTGTAATTCAATGGCATAGCCACCCTCGACCCGGATATGGAGGACGCCGGGTTCGTCCGAATCCGGGCGGGACGGCCAGGCCAGCTTCATCGGCAACGCCCGGGCCGCGAGCGCGGCGCCGACGATGTCCGGCCAGTGGGTGACGATGTCGACCGCCGCAAGGCCGCGCCGGGCGCAGCTCTCCGCGATGCTGCCGGTGATGAGGTCGGCGAGCGGGCGGGCCGCGGGCTGCCGCCGACGGGTCGGGCCTTCCGGTCGGCTCATGCCGTCGCGTCCTCTGCCTGTGCGCGTGGTGCGCGTCGTGACATCCACACCCTGCCGCCGCGGCTTGCGATCCGCCGGTGCCGCCGCCATCGTGACGCCGCTGCGCGGATGCGCGGCGCGGAGTGGATAGAAGCATGGCGTCGAGAGCCAAACTAGCAACGGATGGCGCAGCACGGAAGCCGGCGCCTGCCGCGGCGACGGGCCGTGACGGGCCGGATCCGGCCGCACTGCTCGCCTGGTACGACCGCCACCGCCGGTGCCTGCCCTGGCGAGCGCCGGCGGGCAGGCGAGCCGACCCTTACCATGTCTTTCTCTCGGAGATCATGCTCCAGCAGACCACGGTGGTGACGGTCGGGCCTTATTACGCCGATTTCCTCGCCCGCTGGCCGCGGGTGGAGGACCTTGCCGCCGCCCCGCTGGAGGAGGTGCTCTCGGCCTGGGCCGGGCTCGGCTATTATGCCCGGGCGCGCAATCTGCACGCCTGCGCGAAGGCGGTGGTGGAGCGCCATGGCGGGCGGTTTCCGGCGGAGGAGGCGGCGCTGCTGGAACTGCCGGGCATCGGGCCCTACACCGCCGCCGCCATCGCCGCCATCGCTTTCGACGCCGCCGCCGCACCGGTCGACGGCAATTGGGAGCGGGTGCTGGCCCGGCTCTTCACCGTCGACGAGCCCCTGCCGGCGGCGCGGCCGTTGTTCCGCCGGCTGGCGCAGGGCATCCTGCCGGAGCGACGGCACGGCGACTTCGCCCAGGCGGTGATGGACCTCGGCGCCACCCTCTGCACCCCGCGCCGCCCGGCCTGCGCGCTCTGTCCCTGGCAGCAGCCCTGCCGTGCCCGTGCGGCGGGGACGGCGGAGCTCTACCCCCGCAAGGCGGCGAAGGCGGCGCGGCCGACCCGCCGGGGCGTCGCCTTTCTGGCGGTGAGGGCGGATGGCGCCCGCAAGTCCTGCGACGACAAGAAGGAGTGGCTACGGTGCTCG
>CAZIXP010000225.1:0-4593 GCA_964543245.1 uncultured Starkeya sp. | reverse complement strand
GTGACCCCGGACGAGACCGCCCCGCTGGCGGATTTCCTCACCGCGACCGGCTGCGCCCTGCTGCGGGCGCGCCGCCACGGCCGCTACCGCTCCGAGCAGCTTCGCCGCGACCTGCGGCTGGTCGGCGGCCATCAGCGGCTCCACGGCCCGCTGGTGAACATCCTGCCCTTCGACGAGACCCCGCGCTTCGCCGGGCTCGACGCCCGACTGGAGGTGCTGAGCACCGGCCCGGTGGAGGATATCGGCTTCACCTTCCGCCGCCATGGCGGCGACGGCGCGCTGCGGCTGGAGGTGGACGCCGCACCGGCGCTGTATGGCGCGGCCGAGGCGGCGGCGCTGGCCCGCCGGCTGGAGGCCTTCCTCGCCGCCTCGGCGGATGCCGGGCGGCTCGCCGACATCCCCACGGCCACGCCGGAGGAGACCCACCACCTCGTCCATCGGCTGAACGCCACCGACCACCCGGTGCCGGACACCACGCTCGACGCGCTGATCACCGAGCGGATGCGGGTCGCGCCGGACGCCACCGCCCTCGTCTTCGGCGCGTCGAGCATGGATTACGCCACGCTCGACGCCCGCTCCGCCGCGCTCGCCGGCCAGCTCGCCGCCGCCGGCATCGGGCCGGGCGATCTGGTCGCGGTGGCGCTGCCGCGCTCGCTGGAGCTGCTGGTGGCGCTGGTCGCGGTGCTGCGGGCGGGGGCGGCCTATCTCCCCCTCGATCTCGCCCAGCCGGAGGCGCGGCTCGCGCGCATCCTCGCCTCCGCCCGGCCGAAGCTGGCGCTTGCCGAAGGCGAGGCAAGCCCCGGGCTGGAGCCGCAGGTGCCGGTGCTGCCGCCGCAGGTGCCTGTGCTGCCGCCGCAGGCCTGGGCCCCCGCCGCGCCGTCCGGCGCGTGCCCCACCCCGCCCCGGCCGGACGACGCCGCCTATGTCATCTACACCTCCGGCTCCACCGGCGAGCCGAAGGGCGTCGTCGTGGAGCACCGCGCCATCGTCAACCGCCTGCTCTGGATGCAGGCGCACTACGGCTTCGGTCCCGCCGACGTGATCCTGCAGAAGACCCCTGCCACCTTCGACGTGTCGGTGTGGGAGTTCTTCCTGCCGCTGATCTCGGGCGCCCGCCTCGTCATCGCCCCGCCGGAGGCGCACCGCGACCCGCTCGCCATCGCCGCGCTGGTGCGGCGCCACGGCGTCGGCACGCTGCACTTCGTGCCGTCCATGCTGGCGGCCTTCCTGGCCGAGCCGGCGGCGCGGGGGCTGGCGCTGCGCCGGGTGTTCTGCTCGGGGGAGGAACTGCCGGCGGCGCTGCGCGAGCGATTCCACCGCACGCTCACCGGCGAGCTGCACAATCTCTACGGCCCCACCGAAGCGGCGGTGGACGTCTCGTTCTGGCCGGCCGGGCCGGACGACCGCTCGGTGCCGGTGCCGATCGGCCATCCCGTGTGGAACACCCGGCTGCTGGTGCTGGACGAGCACGACCGACCGGCGCCGCCGGGGGTGGCCGGGCATCTCCATCTCGGCGGGGTGCAGCTCGCGCGCGGCTATCTCGGCCGGCCGGACCTCACCGCCGAGCGTTTCCGCCCTGACCCGTTCCGCCCCGGCGCGCGGCTCTACGCCACCGGCGACCTTGCCCGGGTGCGGGCGGAGGATGGCGCGGTGGTCTTCCTCGGCCGGAGCGACCATCAGGTGAAGATCCGCGGCGTGCGCATCGAACTCGGCGAGGTCGAGGCGGCGCTGATGGCGACCGGGCGGCTGCGCGAGGCGGTAGCGCTCGCCCGGCCGGACGCGAATGGCACGGCGCGGCTGGTCGCCTATGTCGTGCCCGCGCCGGCCGAGCCCTCGGGTGCCGACGGCGCGGAAAACCCGGCCGGCGGGGACATCGTCGCCGGGCTGCGCGCGGCGCTGGCGCGGCGCCTGCCGGAGGCGATGATGCCGTCCGCCATCGTGCCCATGCCGGCGCTGCCGGTCACCGCCAATGGCAAGCTCGACCGTGCCGCCCTGCCGGCACCGCCGCAGCAGGCGCTCGTCTCCCGGCCGCTGGCGGGGGCGACCGAGACCCGCATCGCTGCCCTGTTCGCCGAGCAGCTCCGCCTCGGCGCCCGGCCCGGCCCGGAAGACGATTTCTTCGCGCTGGGCGGGGATTCGCTCGACGCGGTGGGGCTGCTGCTGAAGCTGCGCGAGGGTTTCGGCCGCGATCCCGGCCTCGGCGCTCTGTTCGCCCACCCCACCGTCGCCGGCCTCGCCCGGCTGATGGAGCAGGAGGGCCTGAGCGACGCCGGGCTCGACCCGCTGATCCGGCTGGTGGAAGGCGACCCCACGCTGCCGCCGCTGTTCGCCATCCACCCCGCCGGCGGCCTCGCCTGGTGCTATGGCGGGCTCGCCCGCGCGCTGACGCCGCGTCGCACCGTCTACGGGCTGCAGGCCCCAGCGCTGGACCCGGCGGTGCCGGTGGCGGAGAGTCTCGAGGCGCTGGCGGCGGACTACGCCGGCCGCATCCTCGCCACCGGCCCGGCCCGGCCGGTGCATCTCGCCGGCTGGTCGGTGGGCGGCATCCTCGCCCAGGCGGTGGCGGCGCGGCTGGCGGCGCAGGGCGTGGCGGTGGGCGCGGTGGCGCTGCTCGATTCCTATCCCTGCGACGTCTGGCGCGCCGAGCCGGACCCCGGCGAGGACGGCGCGCTGAAGGCGCTGCTCGCCATTGCCGGCCACGACCCCGACCGGCTGCCGACGCTGGCGCTGAACCGGCCCGCCGTGCTCGCCTTCCTGCGTGCCACCGACAGCCCGCTGGCGCGGCTGCCGGCGGCGGCGCTGGACGGGGTGGTACGGGTGGTCGCCGGCACTAACCGGCTGGTGCGCGGCCACCACCACCGCCGCCACGAGGGGACGCTGACCCATTTCCGCGCCGCGCTGGACCACCGCGAGCGGGCGCTCGACCCGCAGATGTGGCGCCCCTACGCCGCCGGGCTGGACGTCCACGACATCCCCGCCCTGCACGCCCACCTCACCGGGCCGGCGGCGGTGGCCGCCATCGCCCCGCTGCTGTCCGCCACCCTCGCCGCACGCGAAGGCGCGGCAGAAAAGCCCCCCGCCCGCAAACCCGCGACAAGCGAAGCCGCGGCCCGCGCGAGCGAACAGGACCTCACCTCATGCGCATGAGCGGCATCGCCGGGCGGATCGCCTTTATCACCGGGGCCGGCGGGGGTATCGGCGCCGCCGTCGCGCGCGCCCTCCACGCCGAGGGCGCGCGGGTGGTCGCCACCGACATCGACGGCGCCGCGGTGCAGCGCCTCGCCGCCGAGCTCGGCGCGGGCGTCGTCGCCGCCCCGCTCGACATGCGCGACGGCGCCGCGGTCGAGGCGCTGGTCGCGCGGATCGAGGCGGAGATCGGCCCCATCGACCTCGGCGCCAGCGTCGCCGGGGTGCTGTCGACCCGCACCGTCGCCGAGCTCGACGAGGCGGAATGGGCCCGGGTGATGGACATCAATGCCGGCGGGGTGTTCCGCCTCGGCCGGACGCTGGCCCGCCGCATGGTGCCGCGCCGGCGCGGCGCGCTGGTCACGGTGGGCTCCAATGCCGCCGGCATTCCCCGCCACGCCATGGCGGCCTATGCCGCCTCCAAGGCCGCCGCCACCATGTTCACCCGCTGCCTCGGGCTGGAGCTGGCGCCGCACGGCATACGCTGCAACATCGTGGCGCCGGGCTCGACCCTCACCCCGATGCAGACCGGCATGTGGGCGGATGAAAGCGGGGCCGCCCGCGTCATCGCCGGCCAGCCGGAGGCGTTCAAGACCGGCATCCCGCTCGGCAAGCTGGCAACGCCGGAGGATGTGGCGGAGGCGGTGCTGTTCCTGCTGTCGGACCGCGCCGGCCACATCACCATGGCCGACCTCTATGTCGATGGCGGCGCGACGCTGAGGGGGTGAGCGGCCCGCGGCCGGGCACGCCCGTGGCGACCGCGGGGCGAAGCCACGCTTGCGGCGACCGCGGGCGAAGCCGGCGTCGCGGCCCGTCCGCCCCGCCTCAGGCGAGGCCGTCCACCATCACCTGCACCCGGCCCTGGGAGCAGCGCTCCACCCGCGCCCGCACGCCATAGACCCGCGCCAGCAGCGCGGGGGTGATGGCGGCCTCCGGCGGGCCGTCCGCCGCCACCGTGCCCTCGGCCAGCACCACCAGCCGGGCGCACCAGCGGCTCGCCAGCGCGATGTCGTGCAGCACCGCCAGCACCACCATGCCGCGCTCGGCCGCCACCTCCGCCACCCGCTGCATCACCCCGTGCTGGTGGCGGATGTCGAGCGCCGGCTGCGGGCACGCATCGCCAACGATGTGCGGCTGCAGGGGGCCAAGGCATTACGCCGCGGCGGCCGCAGTGAGCTGTCGGAGTGGGGCGAAGGACAGATCCACGACTGGCGCCTGGCGGGCGAGAACATGCTGGCGCCGGTGAAGGATGCCGGGCACGTGCTGGGGGTGGGGCTGTCGGTGTGGAATCACCTCAGGCTCCGGTCTTCTCTCTTGCCGCTGCAAGACGTGCTTGTCCTGGCTGAACGTATCGGTCAGGGAGATTTCACGGGGTCGGTTTTTGTCGGAGTTCCTGGGCAATTTATT
>CAZIXP010000224.1:0-4629 GCA_964543245.1 uncultured Starkeya sp. | reverse complement strand
CGGTGCGCTTTGCCGGGGAGGACATCACCCGGCTCGCCCCGGAAGCGCGGGTCGGCCGCGGCATCGCCCATGTGCCGGAGCGGCGCCGGGTCTTCGCGGGCATGAGCGTGCGGGAGAACCTGGTGCTCGGCGGCTACAGCCGCGGCGACCGCGCCGAGATCGAGCGCGACATCGACACGCTCACGGCGCTTTTTCCTATTCTCGGCAAGAGGTTAAGTCAGGCGGCGGGAACCCTTTCGGGCGGCGAGCAGCAGATGCTGGCGATCGCCCGCGGGCTGATGAGCCGGCCTTCGCTGCTGATCATGGACGAGCCCACCATGGGCCTCGCCCCGCAGATCATCGACCTTATCCTCGACACGGTGCTGGAAATCCGCGCCCGAGGCACCACGGTTCTCCTCGTCGAACAGAACGCGGTCGAGGCGATGCGCCTGTCGGACCACGTCTATGTCATGCGGCTCGGCCGCATCGTGCACCAGGACAGCGGGTCGAACATCGACCCCGACCGGGTGAAGGCCTTCTACATGGGAGCAGAGGCATGACGGATTCCGCAGACGCCGGGAGGCCGAGGATGCGCCTCGGCACCTTCCTCGGCGTGCCGCCGGCAAGCCAGGCCACCGCCGGGCAGATCGCCGTGCTCGGCCTGCCCTTCGACTGCGGCACCCACGCCACCCGCATCGGCTCGCGGCAGGGGCCGGCTTCCTTCCGCGCCATGTCGAGCGAGGTGCGCCCGTTCTATCCCCCGCTGGCCGATGTCGACCCCCGCGCCGGCGGCCGGGTGGTGGATCTCGGCGACGTCGACGTGGTCGCCGCCGATCTCGCGCCCTCCCTCGCCACCATGGAAGCGGCGGTGTTCGACGTTGTGGAGGCGGACGCGGTGCCGCTCTGCGTCGGCGGCGACGGCACCGTGACGCTCCCGGTTCTGCGAGCGCTGGCAAGGCGTTACCCGGAACTGGTGCTGATCCATATCGATGCCCATACCGACGCCTATCCGGGTGAGGAGGTGAACACCGGCACCACCTTCACCCGCGCCGCGGCGGAAGGGCTCATCGATACACGGCGCTCCTTCCACATCGGCGCCCGCGGCACCATGCTGGTGCCCGGGGCCTATGACTATACCCGTTCGCTGGGCTTCCACGTCGTCACCGGCGAAGAGGTGCGCCGCCGCGGCGCCGCCGATATCGCCGCGCAGGTGCGCGAGGTCGCCGGCAACCGGCCGGTACATCTGTCCTTCGACATGGACTATTTCGACCCCTCCGCCGCGCCCGGCGTTGCCACCCCGACCTGGGGCGGACCGCCGGTGGCGGAGGTGTTCGACCTGCTGCACGGGCTCAAGGGGCTGGATATCGTCGGCGTCGACATCAACACCCTGAGCCCGCCCCATGACGTGCAGGGCATGGCCGCCATGCTGGCGGGCCATGTCGCCGTCATCGCCCTTCACCTCGTCCAGCTCGGCCAGGCCGAGCATCGCCTGAACGGAGGAACCCGCCCATGACCGGAACCGGCAGCAGCACGACCCTCGTTCCCGAGCCCTATGTGTGGACCGAGCCGCCGCTCGGCGACGCCAAGAGCGCGCCGACCGCCTTCTACACCGACCCCGAGGTGTTCCGCGCCGAGGTGCAGCACATCCACCTCAAGACGTGGTTCTTCGCCGGGCGGGTGGAGGAGGTACCCAATCCCGGCGACTACAAGGCGCTCGACACCGTCGGCGGTCCCGCCATCCTGGTGCGCGGCGAGGATGGGGTGTTGCGCGCCTTCGCCAATTTCTGCCGGCACCGCGCCTCGATCCTGCTCGAGGGCTGCGGCCATGCCAGTTCCATCATCTGCCCCTACCACGCCTGGTACTACCGGCTGGACGGCACGCTGGCCGGCGCTCCCGGCATGCGCGAGGTTCCGAAATTCGAGAAGCCGCCGCACGGCCTCATCCCGATCCGCATGGAGGTGTGGGAGGGCTCGGTGTTCCTCAACTATGACGAGAACGCCCCCGACCTGCTCACCCATCTCGGCAACATGCCGGAGCTGCTCGGCAGCCACAGGATGGGCGAGATGGTGCGGACCTGGCATGTCGAGATCGAGACGAAATGCAACTGGAAGTTGCTGCTCGAAAACGCCATGGAGACCTACCACACCGGCATCGTCCACGCCGCAACGGTGGGCGCGCAGCGCTCCCTCAGCTTCCCCACCACCGGCGAATGGCACTGCATCCAGGTGCAGGCTAACCGCTCCATCGCGGTGCTCGGCCAGGAGCCGCCCTTTCCGGCCATCGAGGGGCTGTCGGAACAGTCGCGCAAGGGCACCTACTTCACCCTGATCGAGCCGACCACGCAGTTCGCCTGCGCGCAGGACTGCATGTGGTGGCTGGCGGTGCGCCCGGTCGCGGTGGACCGTTCCGTGCTTTCGGTCGGCGGCTGCTTCCCGAGGGCCTATACCGAGCTGCCGGACTTCGCCGAGCGCGCGGCGCCCTATTACAGCCGCTGGGAGGCGGTGGCGCTGGAGGATGTCGGCATTCTGGAGCGCCAGCAGATCGGCCTCAACTCGGTGTTCGCGCGCCCCGGCCCGCTGTCGTGGCGGGACGACATGGTGCTGGCGATGAACCGCTGGGTCATGGCGCGGCTTCCCGCCCATATCCGCGACGGGATGGGCGTGTGATGCGCGTCCTCCTCACCCACAACCGCGACCTGCTGAAGCACTTCTACGGCGAGCGCGCCGTGGAGGCGCTGAAAATGCTGCCCATCGACCTCGTGATGAACGACAGCGACGTGCCGCTGCAGGGCGAGGCGCTGGTGCAGGCGGCACGCGGCTGCCAGATCGTCATCTCCGACCGGCTCGCCGCCGGGCCGCGCGAGGTGATGCGGGCGCTGACGGATGTGAAGCTGTTCACGCGCTGCGCGGTCGACATGCGCAACATCGACGTCGAGGCGGCCTCCGAGGCGGGTATTCTCGTCTGCAACTGCTCGTCGGGCTATGCCGACGCGGTGGCCGAGCACGCGCTCGCCCTGATGCTCGATCTCGCCCGCAACATCACCCGCGATGCCGAGCGCTACCATGCCGGCATCGCCGAGCACCGCATGGTGTTCGGCCGCCAGCTTGCCGGTGCCCATGTCGGGGTCATCGGCTATGGCTCGATCGGCCGGCGGATCGTCGAGCTGGCGCTGGCCTTCAAGATGAAGGTCACGGTCTACGATCCCTATGCCCGGATTGACCATGGCGCGGTGACGCCGGTGTCGATCGACGCGGTGCTCGGCGAGCCGGATTTCGTCGTCTGCGCCGCCTATGCCACCCCCGAGACCGAGCGGATGATGAACGCCTCCGCCTTCGCGCGGATGCGGCGCGACGCCTTCTTCATCAACATTTCCCGCGGCATTCTCGTCGATGAGGCGGCGCTGGAGGCGGCACTGCGCGAGGGGACGATCGCCGGGGCCGGGCTCGATGTCGGCGACGGGCCGGACCAGCAGCCCTCGCTGGCGCTGGCGCGGCTGCCCAATGTGGTCGCCACCCCGCATTCGGCGGCGCTGATGATCGAGCCGTCCGAGTTCCAGGCGCTGGAGACGGTGGAGCAGGTCAAGGCGGTGTTGGCCGGCCGCCTGCCGATCCACGCCAAGAACCCGGACCGGGTGCCGGGCTGGCTGGCGCGATGAGCGGCCTGCTGCCCGATCACGCCCCGGCTTTCCGGCCGCCGCCGGGTGCCTGCGACTGCCACATGCACGCCTATGGGCCGGCGGAGCTCTATCCGCCGGCACCGTCCTCGCCCTTCCCGCCGGTCGCGGGCGGCGAGATCGCGGCCTATCTCCGGGTCCGGGCCCTGCTGGGGCTCAGCCGGGCGGTGGTGGTGCAGCCCTCGGTCTACGGCTTCGACAACCAGGCGACCCTCGACGCCATGGCGGCGCTGGGCGAGGGCGGGCGCGGCGTGGCCGTGGTCCCGCCCGATGTGGAGGAGGCGGAGCTGGAGCGCCTGACCGCGCTCGGCATCCGCGGCGTGCGATTCTTCATGATCGGTGGCGGCGCGCTGGGCTGGGAGCATCTGGAAACACTGGCGGCGAAGGTCGCCGCCTTCGGCTGGCACGTCCAGATGCAGATGGACGGCCGCCGGCTGCACGAGGCCGAAGAGCGCCTCGCCCGCCTGCCGGGACGGCTCGTCATCGACCACAACGGCAAGTTCCTCGAGCCCGTCGACGTCGACCATCCCGGTTTCCGCGCGCTGCGCCGGCTGGTTGAGGGCGGCCGCACCTTCGTGAAGACGTCCGGGGTCTATGAAACCTCGCGGCTCGGTGCCCCCGGCTATGCCGATGTCGCCTGTCTCGCCCGCACGCTGATCGCCGACTATCCCGAGCGCTGCCTCTTCGCCACCAACTGGCCGCACCCGTCCAAGCCCGGAAATCCCCCGGACGATGCCGCTCTGCTGGATCTGTTCGCGGGCTGGTGCGGCGCGGCCGCCATCGCCGCCCGCATCCTTGTCGACAACCCGGCGGAGCTCTACGGCTTCCCGCCGGCCCCGGCCGAATGAAGGACACCATCGTGCTGAACGTGACGCGAACGGATTTTTCGGGACCTGGTCGTGCGCCGGTTGTTGCGGGGGAGGCGATGGTGGCGACGTCGCACACGCTGGCGAGCGCGGCGGGGCTGGAGATGCTG
>CAZIXP010000223.1:0-4640 GCA_964543245.1 uncultured Starkeya sp. | reverse complement strand
GCGACCTGTTCGTCGGCGCCCTGGCGGGGACGAAGCTGGTGCGGCTGCGGCTCAATGCCGACAAGAGCGCGGTGGTGCAGCAGGAGGACCTGCTGGCCGATCTCGGCGAGCGCATCCGCGACGTGGCGCAGGGGCCGGACGGCGCGCTCTGGCTGCTGACCGACGACCCCGGCAATGGCCGGGTGCTGCGGCTCGCCCCGGAGGGATAGACCGGCCGGCGCGGCTCAGAACTTGTGGAAGATGAAGAACGCCCCGGCGCTGATGAAGGCAAAGCCGACCAGGTGGTTCCAGCCGATCGGCTCCTTCAGCCACAGCACGGAGAAACCGGCGAAGACCAGCAGGGTGATGACCTCCTGCATCGTCTTGAGCTGGGCGGTGGAATAGATTTCCGAGCCCATCCGGTTCGCCGGCACCGCGAGGCAATATTCGAAGAAGGCGATGCCCCAGCTCACCAGCACCACGACATAGAGTGCCGCGCCCTTGTGCTTGAGGTGGCCGTACCACGCGAAGGTCATGAACACGTTGGAGGCGACCAGCAGCAGGATCGGCGCCAGCGCCGGGGGGATGAAGGCGGGCATCGGAACTCCGGGGCGGGTGAAGGCGGGAAAGGCAGCTTCGTTTGTATACGTCGATCGCGCGCGGAGCGATCAGCCGTAGCGCAGCTTCAGCGACAGAATGCCGAGCAGCAGCACGAAGGTGACGGCATTGGCGAGGATGACCGGCAGCGAGCCGATCAGCAGCCCATAGACCAGCCACAGCCCGACGCCGGCGGCGAAGGCGAGATAGGCGACGAGGGAGAGGTCGCGGGTCTCGCGGCTGCGCAGCACCTTCAGCGCCTGCGGCAGCCAGCACAGCGTGGTGAGCACGGCGGCTGCGGCGCCGATGAGTTCGGTGGAAAGGCTCGTCCCGGCCATGGCATAGGTCTCGGCAAAGGATCGCGCGCGGCGCGGCGCGCCCGATGCCGAGGCCTCCCACGCGGCCTGCCCGCTGTCAATCCGGCGGGCGGCGCGGCCCCCTCACATCTCCGCCCAGTGCCGCAGCAGATTGTGATAGACATTCGCCAGCGACAGCACCGCCGGGTCCTGGTCCGGCAGCCGCGCGCGCGCCGCGATGATCGCCATGTCGAGGTCGTAGAGCAGCGTGCGCCGCTCGTCCGAGCGGATCATCGACTGGGTCCAGAAGAACGAGGCCCAGCGGCTGCCGCGGGTCACGGGATTGACGCTGTGCAGGCTGGAGGCGGGGTAGACCACCGCGTGGCCGGCCGGCAGCTTCACCTCCTGGGCGCCGAACGTGTCCTCGATCACCAGCTCGCCGCCGTCATAGTCCTCGGGATCGGTGAGGAAGACCGTGGTCGAGACGTCCGCCCGCAGCCGCGCCCCGCTGCCGGGGATGGAGCGGATCGCGCCGTCGACATGGGCGCCGAAGGTCATGCCGACGTCGTAGCGGTTGAACATCGGCGGCAGCACCCGCAGCGGCATCGCCGCCGAGGTGAAGGTGGGGTTGCGCCCCAGCGCCTGCAGCACGAGATCGCCCAGTTCCGCCGCCTCGGCGGAGTCGGCGGGAATCTGCAGGTTGAGCTTGGCCCGCGCCGCCTGCGCCCCGGCGGTCACGCGCCCGTCCACCCAGCGCGAGCCCTCCAGCACGCGCCGGCACCGGGCGATTTCGGCGGGGGTGAGCAGGTCGGGAATGGCGATGAGCATGGCGGCTCCTGGCGGTTCGGCGGGACGAGCGGGAGGCGAAAGGGCGGGTTCAAAAAGGAGAGAAAGCCGCAAGCGGCTTTCCCCGAGTGCGTCCCATGACGGACGGTCGTGAAGCGGTCAGAAGGTGGCGCCCAGCGTCAGCGTGAAGGCCCGGCCGGAGGCCGGCACCGCGCGGTTGCCCCAGCCCTGGGCGTAGTTGAGATTGTCGGTGAGGTTGTAGCCGTTCAGCGCCACCCGGTACTTGTCCCAGGCATAGGAGACCATCGCGTCGAGCGAGAAGGTCTCCGGGATCACCGCGCTATTGGCGCTGTTGGTGTAGTAGTCGTCGGCATAGGTGATGCCGGCGCCGACCAGCAGCTTGCCGGGAAGCTGCTTGAACACGTCCTTGCTCAGCTCGTAGGTCGTCCAGAGCGTGAAGTTGTTCGGCGAGACGAAGGGCACCTCGTTGCCGACATAACTGGCGGTGGTCGAGGTCAGGATTTCGCTGCTGTAATAGGCGTAGCCCGCCTGCACGCTCCACGCCTCGGTGATCATGCCGGTGACGCCGAGCTCGACGCCCTCGACGCGCTGGGTCTCGCCGGTTTCCACCGAGTCGCCGGTGACGGGGTCGGTGTAGAAGACATTGCTCTTCTCCACGCGGAACACCGCGCCGGTCAGGCCGAGCCGGCCGCCGAACAGCGAGATCTTGCCGCCGGCTTCCCAGGTGTCGTTGTCCTCCGGCTCCAGGTTGTTCTGGGTCGGGCTGACGACGGTGACGTCGTTGGTGGGATAGGCGCCCTGCGGGGTGAAGGACTTGGCGTAGGAGACGTAATAGGTCTGGAACGCGGTCGGTTCCCAGATCAGCGCGAATTTCGGGCTCCAGAACTGGGTGTTGGCGTCGGCGTCCACCCAGGTGCCGGAGCTGCCGGCGCAGGTGCCGGCCGTGTTCACGCACCAGTAGCTGTAGTCGGTGGAATAATTGTCGTAGCGGGTGCCGGCCAGGAAGGAGATCTGGTCGGTGAACCAGATGCGGTCGCTGATGAACAGGCCGACATCGGTGGTGGAGGAATCGCGGATGCCGTTATTGCCGTTCGGGTTGCTGTAGAGCGAATAGCCCGTGGTGTTGGCGTAGACCGGGTTCCAGATGGTCGAGGTGCCCTTGGAGCCGTTCACCGAGATCAGCGTGCGCTCGTCGTCGACGAAATACATGTCGAGGCCGCCGACCAGTTCGTGGCGCAGCGCGCCAGTCTGGAACTTGGCGATGAGGGTGGTGATATTCTGCGCCGCCCAGGTCTCCTGGTCGAAGCCGGGATTGCCGCCGCCGAAGGCGATGGCGGGATCGAGCCCGTCGAAGAACTGGCCGGTGCAGCTGGCGTTGTAGGCGGCGGCGCTGGTGGTGCTGGTGCCGCAGCCCGGCACCGACGTGGCGAATTCGCGGGTGTAATAGGCGACGCGGCTGTCATTGGTCACGGTCAGCCAGTCGTTCACCTCGCGCTTGTAGTTGGCGGTGAACATGTTGACGTCGCTGATGTCCTTGTCCGTCACCTTGCCGTAGAAATTGGAGCTGGGCACGCCCCATTCCGTCACCGGCTTGCCGAGCGAGCCATAGTTGGCGACGTCGCTGTAGCCGGGGGTGAGGATCGGCACGCCATAGTCCGGCGTGCGGTCGCCGTGCTGGTAGAGATAGTTGAAATACAGGGTCTGGTCGGTGCCGAGGCCGAAGCCGAGCGAGCCCATGAGGCCGTAGCGGTTGTTCTCGACATGGTCGCGGTCGACCACGTCCTGCTCGTTCACCATCGCCACCAGCCGGAAGGCCGAGGTGGCGCTGAGCTGCCTGTTGAGGTCGATGACACCGCGATAGAGCGGGCCGGAGCCGAACTGGCCCTCGAAATCATAGACGTCGCCGAGATGGGCCTGCTTGAGCTGGGTGTTGATGACGCCGCCCGTGGTGCCGAGGCCGAAGCTCTCGGAGGACGGGCCCTTCAGCACCTCGACGCTCTCATAGGCGAAGCTGTCGCGGACATAGACGCCGAAGTCGCGCAGGCCGTTGATGTAGATGTCGCCCTTGGCCTGGAAGCCGCGGATGCGGAACTGGTCGCCATTGAGACCGCCGCCGCCTTCGCCGATGCCGACGGTGACGCCCGGCACATTGCGCAGCGCCTGATCGAGCGTGGTGACGCCCTGCTGCTGCATCTGCTCCTGCGAGATGACCTGGATGGTCTGCGGCGTGTCCTGGATGGTGCCGGGCAGCCGGGAGATGCCGGTGCTCGCCTCCAGCGTATTGGCGGGAACCCCATCCCCTTCCACGGTGACCGTCGGCAGGTCCTCCGCGCCGGCGCTCGTCACCGCGGTGGCCTGCTGGGCCGACGCATCGAACAGCGGCAGCGCCGACATGGTGACGGCCAGACCGGTCAGCGCCGTGTTCGACGCCGTTGGCCGCAAAGTCTTCAGTTTCTTCATACCCCGAGCCCCACTCGTCTTGCGTTGCGGGCTCCTGAATAAGGCGACAAGTTAAATGCAATCAAACACTATGTTTTTTATGTATTCCAATAAAACCGGTATCCGATCCGCGAAACGACCCTGTTTTTAGTTATTATAAAATAAGACTTCATGGAAAAGTCTTGTTTTGTGCGGCCCGGCGACATTAAGACACGTGTGGATTTCGAGGGATCGCGGCTGTTGCCGCTGCGCAACATGTCGACAGTTTCAAGCGGTACTGCATGGATGAGGGCTGGATCACCTATCCCGCGCTGAAGCGGCTCGGGGCGGAGGGCCTCTCCGGCCATCTCGCCGGGGGGCCGGCGGCGGCGGCGCGCTGGGTCGAGGCCGGGGCGCTGAACGGCCTGGTGGGCGCGCAGATCGCGTGGGGACAGATGCTGGTGGACGGCGCGGGCGTGCCGCCCGACCCGGCCGCCGGCCTGCGCTGGTTCCGCATCGCGGCGCAGGCCGGCAGCCTCGACG
>CAZIXP010000222.1:0-4697 GCA_964543245.1 uncultured Starkeya sp. | reverse complement strand
TCAGCGCCGGGTCCTCCTCGGCGGCGAGAACCAGCTGCGCCGGGCCGATCGGCCCGAAGCCGGGCAGATGATCGCTCAGCAGCGCTTCGGCGCCGACCGGGACGAGGTCGGCGCACGCCGCCAGCGGCTGGAACAGCACCGGCAGCGTGCCCTCGTCCAGCGCCGCCGCCAGCGCCCGCCGCACCTCGACCGGGTCGGTCGGCCCGGCGGCCGGGCGGGCGGCAGCCGGGCTGCCGTGCCGGCAGGCCAGCGCCAGCACGTCGGCGGGGGCGAAGGGCTTCTGCAACGCGCCGAGCACGACGAGCCCGCGGCTGCGCGCCAGGGTGGTCGCCGTCCGCAGGAGTTCCTCGCCGCTGCCGCTGATGAAGATCAGGGCGGGGCGCCGCGGCAGCGCCGCGAGGCGCTCGAGCATGCCGATGCCGTCCAGCGTCGGCATGGCGAGGTCGAGCAGCAGGATGTCCGTGGCGGCGAGCCTCGCCATGTCCACCGCGGCCGGATCGGCGGCCCCCACCACGTCGCAGTCTTCGGCTTCCAGGGCTTCCCCAAGGTCGAGGCGAAAATCGGCGTCGTCGTCGAGCACGTAGACAGACTGCTTGTACGGCATCTCACGCCCTCCGCTCGGCCCAGGCATCCCGAAGCGCGAGCAGGGATACAACCTCGCGTAGCAGGAGGTCGGGGTCAACGGGTTTCGCGTAGAGCAGGTCGCAGGCGAAGTCGGCCGGAACCGCGCTGCCCACCACATGGCCGGTGAGGATGACGGTGACCGCCGGCCGCGCGCCGGCCGGCTGCCGCCGCGCCGCCGCAACCACCTCGCCGCCGTTGAACGTGCCGATGCGCAGGTCCGTCAGCAGCACCTGGGGCGCGAGCCCCGCCTCCAGAAGGCGCACCGCCTCGGCGCCGCTGACGCACACCTCGACCTCCCAGCCCTCATTGGCGAAATATTCGCCGAGCTCCTGCGCGAGGTCGGCCTCGTCGTCGCAGATGAGCATGGAGTGGCGCCGGGTCATGCGGCGCTCCGTGCGGCGTGGACGAGCGGCAGGGTGATGACGAAGCGCGCCCCGCCGGGCACGTTCTCCGCGTGGATGGCGCCGTTCATGTCGCGGATGACGCTGCGGGCGATGGAGAGCCCGAGGCCGGTGCCCTTGTCGGCCGGCTTGGTGGTGGAGAAGGGTTCGAACAGCCGCGGCATGATCTCCTCGGCAATGCCCCCGGCATTGTCCTCCACCTCGATCACCGCCACGTCCTCGCGCACCCGCACCCGCACCACCACCGCCCGCAGCGAGCGCGCGGCGTAGTCCTCGAAGGCGTCGCGGGCGTTCACGAGGAGATTGACCATGACCTGCTCGAACATGGTCTGCTCGCCGATCACCAGCGTGTCGGCGGCGATGTCCGCCTCCAGCGCGAGGCGGATGTTGGAGGAGCGGTAGTGGTCGGCGACGAAGCTCATGGCGAGGTCGATCGCGTGGCGCAGCGGGAAGGGCTCGGTCTCCTCGCTCGGCATCCGGCCGTAGCGGCGGACCTGGTCGGTGATGCGCTTCGCGCGGTCGACCTGGGCGGAGATGCGGTCCAGCTTGCCGGCCACGGCCTCGCCGCCCTCGATCTGCCCCAGCAGCCGGTTGGCGTTGGCGACCGCCATGCGGATCACCGCGAGCGGCTGGTTGAGTTCGTGGGCGATGGCGGTCGCCATCTCGCCAAGGGTGGCGAGCTTGGCCGCCTGCATCACCTGCAGCTCGGCACTGCGCACCCGGGTGATGTCCACCAGCACCAGCAGGAGCTGCGGGCGGCCTTCCCAGATGACGCGGCATAGCGAGCCGCGCAGCGAGGTGATGTCGCCCGTCATCCGGGCGTAGGACATGTTCAGCATGCCCCAGCGGTCGCCGGAACTGTCCATTGCCGCCTGGAAGGCGGCATGCACGAGGCGCCGCCATTCGGGGTGGTCGAGCGGCATGTTGACGAGGGTCGACGCCGCGGAATTGACGAAGCTGACGCTGTCGTCCTGTGGGTTGATGACGATCATGCAGGCCGGTATCGCCTCGATGATGGCGCGCAGGTTCTCCTCCATGGCGACCACCGTCTTCTGTGCGGCGACGATCGCGTCGAGCCGTAGGCGGTCGCGCCGCGACTGCAGCAGCAGCACCAGCGCGAGACACGTGCCCGAGACGAACAGCAGCAGCAGAGGCACCATGCCGGGGGCTTCGGCCAGGGCGCGCTCGCGGCGGAAGATCTCCTGATTATAGGCGACCGACTCCATCAGGATGCGCTTGAGCGTCGCCCCGATGGGCGCCATGTCCTTCTGGATCGCCAGCAGGGTCTCGCGGGCGTTCGGGTCGATCGGCGAGGCGGCCGGCAGGCGGTCCATCAGGGTGTCGAGCAGCGTCTCGGCCTCGTGAACCGGCTTCTCGAGGTCGATGACCTCGCGCAGGACGCGCCCCTCGTCGGAATTGTAGAGCAGCGGGAGCCGCGAGCGCAGGATTTCGAGACGCAGCTCGGTCGCGGCCAGCGCGCTCTCGTCGAGCGCGACGGCGGCATAGGCGAGGGCGGCGTCGGCCTTCACAAATTCGATCTGCGCCTGATAGGCGACCCATCCGGAACTGCGGATGGTCTGGGTCATGAGCGAACGGTTGCGCGTCTGGGTGACGTAAAGCATCCCGGTGGCGAAGAACAGCGCCACGGTGATCCCGATCAGGGCGAGCGGAAGCCAGCCGATCGAGGGTCTAGTCAGTGATGAAGTCAATTTGCTTCACCTGCCACACCATGAGCGACTGATAGTGCTGCTCGGCCAGCTGGGGGTCGGAATCGATCGGGAACATCACCCAGAACGGGCCCTTGTCGCGCACCCGCATCGTCTCGCCATTGAGCCGGCTGGCCAGGACCGTGCCGTATTTTTCCCAGGCCGCGGACGGCAGCGTGACGGCATAGTCGTTGATGGCGATGACGGTGGCGGAAACGACCTTGCCGGGGCCGAGGGCCGCCAGCGTGCTGATGGCCGGCCCGCGGAAATGCTGAAGCCCGCTGGTCCAGGGGGTGGAGGTGTCGATCTTCGCCTGCGCCAGTGCGTCGATGTCCGGCATGGACAGCACGCGCTCGGCGGTCACCGCCCCCTTGGCATCGAGCCAGCGAAGGTCGAGCTCAACCGCCAGCGCAGCGCCACGGTTGCAAAGCAGCAGTGCTGCGGTGATCGCGATCGTGCGGAACAGCTTCGTCATGGCTGGCAACCGGCGTTCATGGCTTCGGATTCCGTCGCGCTTCCGCCCGGCGCGCCTTTCTACCCCCGCGATTCATGCCACAGACTTGCGGCATTCGGCTCGGGAGTTGTGCCAAACCGCGGACTATCGGCCGGAATTCACTCCAGATTGGATCGATCGGAAGATTACGCTGCGTCTTTGGAGGTAAATTGATCGGGTAATGCTGCATACCGAAATGAAGAGGGCTGCCTCTCCGTGCGGCGGCAGGGACGCGCGGCGGTACTTGAGTTTTGATTTCAATACCCTAGCGATCAGGGCATGATCCTGCTTGATATCGATCAAGAACCGGTTCACTTGTTATTGCATACAACATGTCGTCCGTGCGACGACCGCCTTGGCTGCAGGAGACGCAGTCAATTGTTGCACATACAATTCCGCTCCCGATCGAGAACACGTGGTGCCCCTCTCCGTTGAAAACGCCACCGCCATCCGTCCCGCCGATGATCGCGGGCACCGGCCGGGTGTCGGCCGCTGGCTGCTGAGCTCCAAATGGATGCTGCTGGCGGTGCTGATGCTGCTGGCCTGCGCGGTTCCGGTGTCGGTGGCGGTGATCTCGATCCGCGTCCACGAGCGTCACGAGGTTGCCGAATCCATCGAGGGTTCGCGGCGCGTCGCCCTGGTCCTGCTGTCCAATTTCGAGCGGACGGTGGAATCCATCAGCACCTTCCTCGATTCCCTCGGCGATATTCGCGGGGGCGATTCGGCCGACCAGATTTTCGCCCGGCTGCGGGATGCCCATCTTCCAGCCTCGGTGATCCAGGTCTCCTTCGTCTCCGCGGCCGGTGCGTTCATCACCAGCAACCTGCAGAGTCCCGGCAAGACCTTCGACCTCGCCGACCGCGAGCACATCCGCGTGCATCTCGACCGGCCCTACCGCGAGGATGGCGTCGACCGCGGCCCGCCGGACGGCATCTTCCTCAGCAAGCCCGTTAAGGGCCGGATTTCCGGCGCCTGGACCATCCAGTTCTCGAAGGCCATTCGTCCGCCGAGGGAAGGCCTGCAGGGGATCGTGGTCGCTTCCTACCAGATATCGGACTTCATCGACTTCTACCGGCGCCTGCGCCCCGAGGGGCAGGGGCTGATCGCGCTGATCGGCAACGATGGCGTCGTCCGCGCCAGCGTGACGGCGGAGGAATACGCCACGCCGATCGCCGGTGCGCAGATCGTGCCGGGCTACGTCAACCTGACGGCCCCCGAAGGCGTCTATGAGGCGAGCGACCCCGCCACCGGCATCGAGCGCGTCGGCTACTACATCCGCTCGACGCGCTACCCCTTCATGGTGGTGGTCGCGGCCGACCGGGAGGAAATCCTCGAAAAATCCTCCGAATTCCGCATCTCCAGCATCATCCTCGCCTCGACCGCGACCCTAACCCTGTTCATCATCGGCGCCCTCGCCATCCGCTTTGCCCGGCTCGAACGCCGGCTGCAGCGCCGCGTGGCCCAGGCGGATGC
>CAZIXP010000221.1:3988-4807 GCA_964543245.1 uncultured Starkeya sp. | reverse complement strand
AGACGGAATCTGCCCACAACAGGTTCAGATTGCTCTTGAGTTCAACAGTATAGTAATATACCCAAGTCAAAATTCTTATTTGGCGGCACCCATTCAGGTAAAAACTGCTCCCATGTTTCGGGCAAGGGTGCTTCTCCTAGATTCCGTAAAAGTAAGTCAGCCAGAACCGACTTTAATTTTCGAGGTATCCGGAAGCTTCTCAAATGGCTTCATTAAGCCCATTTGATCAGGTTGTTCGTTTCAAAGATTTCCGTGTCCCAGAAATAATTTTAATGTCTTTGGCGATTTTGTCGGACTTAAAACTTCCCCGAACAAAAAGATCCGGAGTTCGGACAATAATCTGAAATTCATCCTCCGATCTTTTTTCGATTTTTCGGGGGAGATAACCATTCATTCGACACCAGATAATCGCAGATTCAGGCTTCCATCTCGGCCCCGAAAACAGCACGGAATGCGTATCCGGAGGAGAAGGAAGCGGAGGAAGCGGATCCCCGAGCCCAAGAGGAAGGGGTTTTGCTTGGATTGCCGCATGATGATCCCAGTCATGAAGAATTTCCCTGACTGTCCCTTCCGGGGTCTCGTAAATCGTAGTTGCCCCGAGAACTGATTGAACAAGCTGTCTTTTGGTCTGAACGATCGCGTCAATTCGATCATCTACGGTCCCCAAAGCATGAAGGAACCAAATCGTTGTCGGAAACGATTGACCGATACGCCTCACGCGATCTTCACTTTGTTCTTCGTCAGCCGCCGTGAAATACCGCTCTACGAAGAGAAGATGACGTGCGGGTGGTACGCCGGCAGCAGGGGATAGACGACATA
>CAZIXP010000221.1:2061-3978 GCA_964543245.1 uncultured Starkeya sp. | reverse complement strand
CGTGCGGCCGTTAACGTAATTCCCTCCTTAGCCGCCTTGGATCCAATAAATACTGGAATCTTATGTGATTGAAAACTGTCAATCATTTTCTGCCGTTGTTTGGAGCTTGCGGCACCATCTAAGATGACATGCCGAATTCTCTGCTTTCGGAGGGATTTAGAAAGTTTTTGAATTACGTTTTGATGCTCGCAAAAAACGACAACAGGTTCTCCGAGACGAACGGCTCTTGCGATCCAATCTGCCGCCGCAGGAACTTTTCCTTCTCCTGCGATTCTTCTTAAGTAACCGATCTTTACGAAGGCCTCCGCGGCCATGGCACGTTCGACCTCATTCTCTGCCATTCCCTCACCCAAGAGCCTCTCTTTTTCCTTTCGGAGCCATTCCTCGAAATCTTGATTTGCTTTATCGTAAAGAGATTGTTGTTTGGGCCTCAAATGAATGTGAAGATAGGATCTCTTTTTAGGCGGGACGTCAGGGGCAACATCTTCGAGAAACCTCCTAAGAATGAGCGGATTGCTTTCTTTAAGGTAAGTTTTAAGGACATCCAATTCGTCCGTAGAGTTGACGATTGGAGTTCCACTCAAGAGAAGAACAAATTTAGCTTGATCCGTTAGGAACTTGACGGCCTGCGACCGAAGAGCTTCCTCAGATTTGAATAAGTGAGCTTCGTCCACAATCACTGTGTTCGCCCGAAGATCCATGAGATCGTCAGGACGGCTGCTCATGACCGCCCAGCTCGTCACATAAATCGTTTGCTTCCCGGATTTCGGGATTTCGCTTGTTGTGTCTTCGATAAGGACAGCGGAGAGATCCGGCGCCCACATTCGAATTTCACGCTTCCAGTTCCGGACAACAGAAGGCGGACAAATGACGAGAGCAGGTAGACTTTTCCAGTAAGTTTCTGCGACAGAACGAATCGATACTGCTGTCTTTCCGCTTCCAGGGGCACTCGCAATGAGAGCTCTCAGGTTATGAGATTTGATCGCGTCGACGTCCTCTCGCTGAAAGTCGCGGAGTTTAAGCATGATCCTCTCTCAGAATTTTCTGTATGTTCATATCCCGAAGACGGGCGGAACGACGATGCACGAAGCATTATCGATGCTCGACAATGGAAGACCTGTCGGAGATACTCATGAACCTTTATGGGCGGCAGATCCGAAATGGACCCAAGACCGGGAAATTATTACGACAGTCCGAGATCCTTGGGGTTGGTATGCCTCCTTCTATTTACATGCCCTCAAAACGGGCCACGGGGCCGATTTGTTTGGCTGTTATGCCGGATATGATCCTGAGAGTCCTTTCAAATATGTCGAAGAAGCGAGGCATCAGCCTGAGAAGTTGTTCCGTGATGTTCTTTATGGGATGACTCATCCTTCTTCCAGGCCCATTCCTGAAAACCCAGGTTTGATCTGGCCCATGACAGCGAGAGGACTTTGGGCCTCTCGGTGGAGAAGCTCTGGGCTGGGCTTATGTTCTGCGATTTTCAGGTCTATGTTGGCTTCTGAGGACACTTGGGGAAGGGAGAATACTCCAAATCACTCGATCGAAGTCATTCGAACGGATCGACTGACAGATTGGCTAAAAGATAATTTCCACGGATACGACAGAAATCCTGTGAATACGAACGTGGAATCGTGGGGAAGAAAGATTAACACCACGAAGTGGTACACCCATGAGATGCATCAGTGGGTCATGAGAGCGGACGCAGAGCTCATTCGAGAGTATGAATTCTCTCTTTGACGTAGCACTTTGAATGGCTACCCTCGCCCAGAATGGAAGGATAATTTCATTCTGGGAGCGATCCGATGTCTTTGAGGGATCAGTTTCTTTCGTGGGCCTGCGGTTTGTTCCTTCCGGTCCTTTGGAAGTGGATGAGATGGACAGAATCGAAAGTCCGCCATCGACCCTATCTTCCGG
>CAZIXP010000221.1:0-2051 GCA_964543245.1 uncultured Starkeya sp. | reverse complement strand
GGCCAGAAGAAGCGATGAGGCTGCTCAGACGCCTCTCCAGGGACCAGACATTCTCAGCGCGCTTCTCTCAGGCCCGACGGTCGACACCATCGTCTCACTGGATGGGACCATCCTTTGGCAAAGCGGACAGCTCCTTACTTCGACACATCATCTTCGAAAAACAGGATGGGTCGGAGAAAAGCTTCCCAAGGACGCTCACAGTTACAAAGTGTTCAAGTATGTTCTCACTCACGGACCGGCCAATTACAGCGTTGAATTCGAGGGGGTCCGATATGTCGGAGTTGCCTGGCCTTTAATTAAAGATGGTCTTGTTGAGGGAGTCGTCTTTAGGGCAAATCCCCCTCTTCCGAGCGTGATCGAGAAATCGCTCGAAGATCGAATGGAAACCATGAATTCTCTTGTCGAACAAGCAAAGTCGATCGCGGGAATGGCGGAGGCACGTCATGCTCGTGTCGTTGGCGGCGCGTAAAATGTTGAATGACCCCAAAGTCCATGCTGCATTGTCGACTTTGGATCGAGTGGATCCGCTTGCCGCCGCAACGCTGAGAGACACGATCGCCGATTTGCAATCTGCAATCTCCTCTTTGGAAGAAAACAATACGGAGGCTTATCTAACTCGGGTACTCGTCCGGGCCATCGACCAGCTTCGAATGGCGACAGCGGATGCCCTGGAGTCTACGCGAGAGTCGAGGTCAGTGACTCAATCTGCGAAAACTTCGCTAGAGCAGCTTCAGTCTGCGATGGTTCAGCTTTCAGAATTCAAAGAAGCTGAGCGGCAGCACGAGAAACAAGCCCTTTCGCAAGAAGGGGAGATTGAAAAGATTCGGATCCAGAAAGGGCACGAGGAAAGAATCGCTAATCTTACTTTAGAGAAAGACCAGCTTGCCGGAAAAAACAAGATTCTTCAGGCTGTGATCGCGATTATCGCCACGGTTGTGACAACGATTTCTGCGATTTTGGCGAACTGGTTCTCTAAGGAATGAAGGAAGGCGGTCCCACACCGGCCGGCGCGGTGTGGGACCGGAGGTGTTGTAGCACCTCATTGAGCGGGTCGCGGCGTTTTGATTCAGTTATGGGTTTTCTGCTCTTAAGGAGATTTTTGTCATGGCCGGTAGACCTCTTCGTCGTGCTCGTATGAACGCTCAAAGATTCGGGATGAGAAATCCCCGCAATTACGGGAGCCGAAAAGAGCTTCAGTCAGATACCGAGAGGGGCTCTTGGTGGAGAGAAGAGATGATCCATGACATCATAGGCTTGTTTAGTAATTCAACGCATAGAGGTTTAGAGCCGTACGAGTTCCACGAAAGCAGGATGGCCAAAGCCCTCTCTCCGCTGAGCGATGAACAGCTCGTGATGTTCGAAAAAATCATTTCGCGGGACTGATGAATCTCTCATTCTTAACCCAACAAGGAGAATTTAAACATGGCCGGAAGACCTCTCAGAAGAGCTCGAATGAATTCCTTCAATTTCAGGATAAACCCTTCGCATCGGGGCGGCGAAGAAGGCCTCTGGTCCGTTAGCCAAGGAGGAAAGAAATGGAGAGAGAAGATGATGGAAACCATCAACTCATCTCTTTATAACTCTCTCGTTCAGGCTGATCACGATGACCATTACGTAAGATTTACAAAAGCCCTTTCATTATTAGATGACGATCAGCTTTTGAATTTTTCTCTTTCTCTTGATTCGTATCGAGACTAAGACCACACACCGAATAGGCGAAACCAATGATTTTCGCCCATTCGGTGTTGGACCTTCGTGTTTCAGGTGCAGACTTCCCAGCGGACATCAAACTCCGCGTTAAACTCGATCGGCCCAGAGAAATTCTATAGAAATCCTCTCCCGCCCTGACTGTTAAACATTAAACTTCGATTACGAGGCGGCCAAAGTCTTCCTCCCGGGGAGCTATCGGGAGGGGGGTTAAATGTCAACTCAAGGTGCCGGGTAGGCCCAAACAGCAGCCGCGATGGACACCGCAGAGTTTGCGGCCCCGTTGTCGCTCCACTGGAAAGTCACGAGGATTGTCAGGTCTCCCGACAGGGCTGCCGTACTGC
>CAZIXP010000220.1:3602-4825 GCA_964543245.1 uncultured Starkeya sp. | reverse complement strand
GCATGCTCGATCACTGCATCGTCATCCAGATAGGAGCATGCTTCTATGCGGCTTCCCTCTACCCGGTTTGCCCGACGCATGAAGGTATCCAATGCATTCTGCAGCGCCTCATCGTTACGGGTAACGTTGCCGGGTCTGAACACATCCCCTGTGACCGTTACAAAACGATTCGTGGCACCCGGAAGATAAACCTCCAGCCCATGTTTCCGGTTGTTGATGTAATACACCGTCTTGTCATAGGCAAAATCCGGTGAAAGGCGGAAGAACCCGCGCAGGCCAGTACCAGAGGGGGATCGTTCAAAATAGGCATCCGGGAAGAAGGACATGATGGATGCCGCCACATCGTTGAGGCTTCCATCCTCTCGGATGCAGTGATCGATATCAATCGCGCCGATCCCCTCGGATACACGGTACCCGATCCCGTCCCAACCGCCCAGCGCGTAGGTCTTCATGGCAGTACCGAAATCCGAAAACGTGGACGGATCGTTGGTCCGGGCCAGCGCACCAGTCTTCGGATTATAAGGAACCTTTGTAGGCTTGCCCTGCCGTTTTTCCATCTTCCACACGCAGAAGGAGGCGTTGGTCTTGAGCTCCTGGGGGATGTTTACGAAGTTTACCTTACTTGTGGTCATTACAATCACTCTCCTTGTTGTTCATCTCACGATGGATATTTTTAGCATCACTGTGGCCGGGACCGGCTAAACTAAACTGCTCACAGATTGCCTGTTCAATGGCTGAAAGCAGTTCGGTGTCCTCTACCCTGCCGACATAGTTTCGCAGCTGCAGCTTGCTGATCGTGGTGATCTGCTCTGCGAGGATCATAGAAGATTCCATCTCCTGCCTGGTATCCTTTACAATGTCCGGATTCAGCTCCACATGGCATGGCAATCCGAGCTTCTTCAGATGCCTGGTCATCGGCAGAACATTCAGTGTCTCTGCATAAGTGTTTCCGATATCGTTGGAAACAATAAATACTGGCCTGCAGCCTGCCTGAATACTCGTCCCGGAATGGCAGCCCAGATCAGCAAACCAGATATCTCCACGATGCGGCATTCTATTCTCATGCGCAAACGTATGTACCCCATGTGTACAGTTGCTCCTCGATACATACTTTCCCGGATTGAATCCAAGTCGAGACCGATATTCCGTTTTCTTTCTTCTGTTCTTACGGCCCAATACAATCACCTCCGAATGGGCAAAAAATAAGACCGAGGTGCTCTGAG
>CAZIXP010000220.1:2358-3502 GCA_964543245.1 uncultured Starkeya sp. | reverse complement strand
AGCCCAAACCAGATCAGGATATGGCCGCCTTCCTGGATGTTGAGCCCATGTCCTGCCGATGCAGGATGAATCAAGGCAACCGGAATCTTTCCTGCATTCCAATCCGCGATGTCTTCTGATGAGCGTATATCTCGGGGACTGTATCCCGCTGCAGTCAGATGCTCCGCAATGCGGGCACGGTCATGCTTGAACCAGTACGCGATCAACACTGGCTGCCCGTTTGCCGCCTCAATCAGATCCTCCAGCATTTCCAGCTTCCGGCTGTGAATCACGCGGGCTTCCTTGTTCTCGTCATATACAGCGCCGTTGCTCATCTGGAGCAACTTATTGGACAGAGATGCCGCATTGGCCGCATCGATGTCGCCATCCTCAAGCGGGATAATCAGATCCTTCTTCAGCTGGTCGTACAGCTTCCGTTCCTGACCATCCATCTCGACCTCATGGTTCACATAGAGACACTCCGGCATCTGCAGGTGGTCGATCGCCTTCATGGAAATGGTGATATCGGATATCCGTTCGTAGATCTGCTGCTCGGCGCCCGGTCGAGGAATGTAGGAGAATACGACACCTGTTGCCGGATTCATAGAGCCGGGTTTGAAATAGGCATCCCGAAAGCGGCCGATGAAACGTCCCAGCCGCTCCCCGCCATCCAGGATACCAATCTCCGCCCACAGGTCCATCAGGCCGTTCGATGTTGGTGTACCTGTCAGTCCGATCCAGCGCTTCACAAATGGACGTACCTTCCGGAGGTACTTGAATCGCTGTGACTGATAATTCTTAAAGCTGCTGAGCTCATCGATCACGACGCAGTCATAGTCCCATTTCAGGCCGTTCTTTTCGTAGTAATCAATCAGCCATTTCACATTCTCTCGGTTCACAATATAGATCAGGGCATTTGTGCTGACTGCCGCCTTCCTGGTCTTGGCGTCCCCGACGATGACCGAGACGTCCAGTTCTTTCAGATGATCCCACTTCACGACTTCCATGGGCCAGGTATCTCTGGCAACACGAAGCGGTGCAATCACGAGGACTTTTGTGATGGTAAGATCATCCAGCATCAGATCCCGGAGCGCTGTTAAAGTGATCGCCGTCTTACCTAACCCAAGCCCATGTCAAGGAACAGAGCTGAAACTGTATGCTGCTT
>CAZIXP010000220.1:0-2258 GCA_964543245.1 uncultured Starkeya sp. | reverse complement strand
GTCTTACCTAACCCAAGCCCATGTCAAGGAACAGAGCTGAAACTGTATGCTGCTTAATGTAGTCAATACAGTATTTCTGATAATCATGCGGCATGAACTTCATTCGGCATCACCTCGCTTTCCATTCTGATCCTGGTATTCGTCCTCTGCAGGCTCTCCCTCTAAACAAAAAAATCCCGCCAGCACGGACGGGGCTTCTGTCTCATAGGTCTCTCCATAATCATCCAGGTCATCGAGATGCCCCTGGTCATGTGGTAAGGATGCCATCTCCAGCTCCGGGATCTCGGCTCCGATCCCGTCCGGGAATGGCGTACCCGGTACCCAGTCCAGGATAGCCTGGATACAGGGTTTAATCTGCGACAGCCGGTCAATACAAAGGACTGGAAAACCCAGCCTCATGAGTTGATACCGGCGCTTCCGCTGCAATGGGCGCAGCATTTTCCCCGGTGCTTTCAGTTCCACAAACACGGTCTTAGCCGGGAAGAACAGCACCAATCGATCAGGCAGACCATTGGCCGTCTGGCTCGTCAGCTTATAGGCAACGCCACCAGCTGCCCGGACAGCCTTTACAAATTCATTTTCGACAACGTATTCTCTCACCGGCGACTCCCTCTGCCGCCTTGGCTGCCACGGACGCTACACCGTCCCCTCCAGTCACAGCACCAGTTGCTCCTGGGATACTGTTCATAGTCCTCTCGGCTAAAATACTTACAGCCGTTATGCTCTTTATCATCCCAATCACAGTAATACCGGCAGTTCTGGCAGCTTTGATCGTAGACGTAAAGCTCCTCATCCTCCCGATATCCTCTGAAGTCGTTATTCCTTAGCACTTTGCTCCTCCCCTGCTCCATCGCGGAGCTGCTTGATCTTCTGCTTTATTCTTTTCATATTTTCCCGTTCAATTGCTTTCTTCTCTTTTTCCTTTGCCAGGATCTTGCACTGATAAACCAGAAAGTCCGGATCGATGTCCGTCAGCATCTCATACCATGATGAATGAAAGAACTCCTCAAGCATTGTCTTCTCAATAATGAGCTTCCGCTTCCGGTTGATATCCAGATTTCGGCTCCACAGATTTCTCAGTGTTTTAACGTAGTCATCCACAGCAGCTTTCACGATGGCTGCTGCCAGATCCAGAATAGGAGAATCCGCACTGTATCCGATGCCATCGTGACCGGCCATGGTTCCATGAATCATTGCCTGTTCCAATGCACCCTTCCTCCCTTTCTATGGCTGGTCTGTATCCTGTGTATTCTCAGAAGCGATCATGGATTCCAGCTGTTCCTGATAATTGGTCTTTTCGAATGCATCGAGCTGTTGTCTGTTAAGCTCCTCTGCCTCAATCTCTTCATCCAGCATTCCCAGAGCTGTCAGTGCTTTGATGTACCGTGTGATGAGATCGGAGCGCTCCTGCTCCTTTAGCCTCCGATAGCATCTTCGGCATTCAGACAAAGCCTGCTCAGTTGTCTTAAAGAAACCGCATGCAGACGGATCGGCCTTGGCATTCAGGGCTGTACATCGCCCCTCCATCCATGCAAAACAATCCGCATGCTCTTCACACACCGGCAGGGTCTCCGGATCAACACGCTCGCCAACCCGGTCCGTAATCATATGTTTTTTGCTCGGTCTACCCATCGTCTCTCAACCTCCCTCATATACTGTCATGGGAGAGCCCCTTTTGTGGGTACTCTCCCATGTGATGCAATTCATTTTTTGTAAGCCCATTGGATTAACTGTCAGCACCGCCTGGCCTCAATCCTTGAAATAGAAATCCGGGCCAAAATATCCTGCTGAGGACAGAGGCAGTCCCTCTGCCCAGGATGGATTCTCGTTCATGATTCGTGTGACATCTTCAACGGTCACGGAATCCTTCGGCACTTCCAGAACAACTTCGTCATGGATATGAGCAACGATATCCAGGCCTTTCTGTTCCATGCGCCACATCGCTTCCGCCAACAAATCCCGCGCTGTGCTCTGGGTAATGTTTTCCACGATTTTGCCACTGTACGTTTCTCCCCGGCTCCATTTGTTAGCGGCGTTCAGCCCTTCATAAGTGATCGCCATGCGACCAAAACGGTTAGGCTGCAGTCTTGGCTTGATGTATGCAAGACGACGACCAGAAGGCAAAACAATCCAGAGTGTATTTGCACTGAACTGGAAGCCAACATTCCGGACTGTTCTTTCCTGATGATCCTTGACGGTATCAATCGCCGCTTTCTCCACATCCCACCAAAACTTTACGATCTTCGGATTGGCTGAGC
>CAZIXP010000219.1:406-4829 GCA_964543245.1 uncultured Starkeya sp. | reverse complement strand
CTGGGCGGCATCGGCTCGCTGCCGGGGGCGGTGCTCGGCGGGCTGCTGATCGGGCTCATCGAGACCTTCTGGTCGGCCTATTTCTCCATCGAGTACAAGGACGTCGCCGCCTTCTCGATCCTCGCCATCACCCTGATCTTCCTGCCGCAGGGCCTGCTCGGCCGGCCGGAAGTCGAGAAGGTCTGAGGGCGACCCGATGGCTGCACAGATCGCCGAACCCGCCGCCGGCGGCACGGGCGCCCCGGCCCGGGCCGACAGCTTCGGCCCCGCCGTCAAGGACGCGCTGCTCGCCGGGCTCATCACCCTCGGCCTGCTCGGCCCGCTCGTCGGCTTCCACGCCGTCGTCAAGGACGAGGGCATGAACGGCCAGGCCGCGCTGGGGCTGGACTACCGTCCCGGCCTGGTCGCCATCATGGTCGGCATCGTCTTCGCCGGCCGGCTGCTGCTGAACCTCACGGTCTGGTCGCCCAATCGGGTGGCCTCCTCCCGCTCCGGCCCGACGCTGTTCGACCGCATCGGCACCACCCTCGGCCCCGGCATCAAGCCGGCACTGCTGGCCTTCGCGGTGGGCTTTCCCTTCCTCGCCGCCTTCCTCATGGGCGGGCTGAACGAGAGCCGCTATCTCGTCGACGTCGGCATCCTCATCCTCACCTACGTCATGCTGGGCTGGGGGCTGAACATCGTGGTCGGCCTCGCCGGCCTGCTCGATCTCGGCTATGTCGCCTTCTATGCGGTGGGCGCCTACACCTACGCCCTGCTCGCCACCAGCGCCCCGATCAACGACTTCTTCGCCGGGCTGCTGGGCGCCACCTTCTGGGCGAACTGGGCGTTCTGGATCTGCCTGCCGCTGGCCGGCGTCTTCGCCGGGCTGTGGGGCATGATCCTGGGCTTCCCCGTGCTGCGGCTGCGCGGCGACTATCTCGCCATCGTCACCCTCGCCTTCGGCGAGATCATCCGGCTGGTGCTGATCAACTGGGTGGACTTCACCGGCGGCGGCGCGGGCATCGCCTCCATCCCGCGCGCGACCTTCTTCGGCATTCCCTTCAATGCCAGCGAGGAGGGCTTCGCGGCGCGGTTCGGGCTCGAGTTCAACCCGATGCACCGCATCGTCTTCCTCTACTTCGTCATCCTGGTGCTGGCGCTCATCACCGCCTTCGCCACGGTGCGGCTGCGCAAGCTGCCGGTGGGGCGGGCGTGGGAAGCGCTGCGCGAGGACGAGATCGCCTGCCGCTCGCTCGGCATCAACACCACCAATGTGAAGCTCTCCGCCTTTGCCACCGGCGCCATGTTCGGCGGCTTCGCGGGCTGCTTCTTCGCGGTGCGCGCCGGCTTCGTCAGCCCCGAGAGCTTCACCTTCGACATCTCGGCGATGATCCTCGCCATCGTCGTGCTGGGCGGCATGGGCTCGCAGATCGGCGTCGCGGTGGCGGCGGCGGTGATGATGGGCGGCATGGAGCTGCTGCGCAATCTGGGCTTCCTCAGCGCCGTCTTCGGCCCCGGCTTCGACCCCACGCAGTACCGCATGCTGCTGTTCGGGCTGGCCATGGTCGCGATCATGGTGTGGAAGCCGCGCGGCCTCGTCTCCACCCGCGAACCCACGATCTTCCTGAAGGAACGCAAGGCCGTGTCCGGCGATCTCGTGAAGGAGGGCCACGGCTGATGGCGACCTCCCCCGCTTCCGGCTCCCGCCTGTGGGAGACCGATCCCATCCTCACCGTCGAGCACCTGTTCATGCGCTTCGGCGGTCTGGTGGCGGTGAACGACCTGTCCTTCAATGTCGGGCGCGGCGACATCACCGCGCTCATCGGGCCGAACGGTGCCGGCAAGACCACGGTGTTCAACTGCATCACCGGCTTCTACAAGCCGAGTGCGGGCCGGCTCGCCCTCGCCCACCGGCGTGCCGCCGCCCCGGCCGAGATCGACGCCGCCACCGCGATCGGCGAGCGCTCGCTCGCCACCGCCGACGCCGCGGTCTACCTGCTGGAGCGCCTGCCGGACTACCGCGTCTCCGGCGAGGCCAAGGTCGCCCGCACCTTCCAGAACATCCGGCTGTTCACCGGCATGACCGTGCTGGAGAACCTGATGGTCGCCCAGCACAACGCCCTGATGCGGGCCTCCGGCTATTCGCTCAAGGGCCTGTTCGGCCTGCCGAGCTGGGGCCGGGCCTCGCGCGCGGCGACCGAGAAGGCCACCTTCTGGCTCGACAAGGTCGGCCTGCTGGAGCGCGCCGACGACCCCGCCGGTGACCTGCCCTATGGCGCCCAGCGCCGGCTGGAGATCGCCCGCGCCATGTGCTCCGACCCGATCCTGCTCTGTCTCGACGAGCCGGCCGCCGGCCTCAACCCGCGCGAGAGCCTGGAGCTCAACACCCTGCTCCGCTCCATCCGCGCCGACCACGGCACCTCGATCCTGCTCATCGAGCACGACATGAGCGTGGTGATGGAGATTTCCGACCACGTGGTCGTGCTCGACTACGGCACCAAGATTTCCGACGGCACGCCCGAGGCGGTGAAGAACGACCCGCGCGTCATCGCCGCCTATCTCGGTGTCGATGAGGACGCGGTGGAGGAAGCCGGGGCGGAGATCGAGGAGATCGTACAGACGGGAGCGGCATCGTGAGCCAGACCAGCGCAGCCACCCCCGTCTCGATGCTGTCGGTGCGCGGCGTCAAGACCTTCTACGGCAACATCATGGCGCTGAAGGGCGTCGACGTCGAGGTCAACCGGGGCGAGATCGTCACCCTGATCGGCTCCAACGGTGCCGGCAAGTCCACCCTCATGATGACCATCTTCGGCCAGCCGAGGGCGCGCGAGGGCCAGATCCTTTATGAGGGCCGGGACATCACCCGGATGCCGACCCACGAGATCGCGCAGCTCAAGATCGCGCAGTCGCCCGAGGGCCGGCGCATCTTCCCGCGCATGACCGTGTACGAGAACCTGCAGATGGGCGCCTCGGTCGACGGCTTCGCCCATTTCGACGAGGACCTGCTCAAGGTCTTCACCCTGTTCCCGCGCCTAAAGGAACGCATCAGCCAGCGCGGCGGCACGCTGTCGGGCGGCGAGCAGCAGATGCTCGCCATCGGCCGCGCCCTGATGAGCCGGCCCCGCCTGCTGATGCTGGACGAGCCCTCGCTCGGCCTCGCCCCGCTGATCGTGCGCCAGATCTTCGACGCCATCCGCGAGCTGAACCGCACCGAGGGGCTCACCGTGTTCCTGGTGGAGCAGAACGCCTTCCACGCGCTCAAGCTGGCCCATCGCGGCTATGTCCTGGTCAACGGCGTGGTCACGCTGGCCGGCGAGGGCCGCGAACTGCTGGAGCGGCCCGAGGTGCGGGCCGCCTATCTCGAAGGCGGGAGGCACTGACATGGCCACCAACACCACCGGCACCGTCATCGCCAACGGCGCCCCGGGCGGCGCCGCCGTCGTGCTGCCGGCGCTCGTCATCCTCGCCATCCTTGCGGCGGCGGTCTTCGCGCCGGCGCTGGTGGTCGAGGTCTCGCGCGGCGACTTCCTGCTGGTCACCGTCGTGCTCGGCGGCGGCGCGGCCTGGCTCTCCGGCCGGGCGATCGCCTCCACCTGGCGGCCCTACCGGCAGGTCGTGATCTACGCGCTCCTGCTGGGGTGCGTGGTGCGTTTCTTCCACTATGCGCTGTTCCAGGGCACGCTGCTCTCGGGCCAGCACTTCCTGAGCGACACCGCCTTCCTGCTGGCGCTCGCCACGCTCGGCTTCCGGGCGGAGCGGGCATCGCAGATGGCCACCCGCTATGGTTGGCTCTATCGTCAGGCGGGGCTTTTCGGCTGGACGTCGGGCCGCCGGTCCTGAGGTCGAGCCGATTGCCGCTTCGCCGTCGACTCCGGCGCTGAAAAGAGCATGATACGGCCCGCGACGGCGCTGGAATTTCTACGGAACTACCATACCACCATCAGGGGAAACTTCATGAAGAAACTTCTGTTTGCCGGCATTGCGCTGGGCGCCGCGATGGCGCTGGCGGCTCCGGCCTCCGCCCAGGTGAAGGTGGGCGTCGGCGGCCCGATCACCGGCCCGAACGCCACCTTCGGCGCGCAGCTGAAGAACGGCGCCGACCAGTGGGCGACCGACATCAACGCCTCCGGCGGCCTCCTCGGCCAGAAGGTCGAGATCCTCGTCGGTGACGACGCCTCCAAGCCCGAGCAGGGTGTCTCGGTGGCGAACAAGTTCATCGCCGACGGCGTGAAGTTCGTTCTCGGTCACTTCAACTCGGGCGTCTCGATCCCGGCCTCCGAGCAGTATGCCGAAGGCAACGTGATCGCCATCAGCCCGGCTTCGACCAACCCGAAGCTGACCGAGCGCGGCCTCTCCAACGTGTTCCGCACCTGCGGCCGCGACGACCAGCAGGGCGCGGTCGCCGGCGAATACATCATCAAGAACCTGAAGGACAAGAAGA
>CAZIXP010000219.1:0-396 GCA_964543245.1 uncultured Starkeya sp. | reverse complement strand
AGAAGATCGCGATCGTCCACGACAAGACCCCCTACGGCAAGGGTCTGGCGGACGAGACGCAGAAGGCGATCAACGCCGGCGGCGTCAAGGAAGTGATCTACGAAGGCATCAACCCCGGCGAGAAGGACTATTCCGCGCTGGTGTCGAAGCTGAAGGCGGCCAATGTCGACGTGCTCTACTATGGCGGCCTGCACACCGAAGCCGGCCTGCTGGTGCGCCAGATGCGCGACCAGGGCATGAAGACCGTGCTGTTCTCGGGTGACGGCATCACCGACAAGGAGTTCTGGACCATCGCCGGTCCGGGCGCCGCGGGCACCCTCATGACCTTCGGCCCCGATCCGCGCAAGAACCCGGCGGCCGCCAAGGTCGTCGAGTCCTTCAAGGCGAAGGGCATCG
>CAZIXP010000218.1:0-4871 GCA_964543245.1 uncultured Starkeya sp. | reverse complement strand
CGGTGCCGAGCGTCTCCACCAGCTTGGTCTTGGCGAGGCCGGGCACGCCCACCAGCAGGCCGTGGCCGCCGGAGATGATGGTGATCAAGGCCCGCTCGACCACCGCCTCCTGGCCGAAGATCACCGCGCCGATGCCGGCACGGGCCGCCCGCACATTCGCCGCCGTGGTTTCCGCGTTGCGGATGATCATGGCGTCGAGGGACTCGAAATTCTCGCCCGTGGCCGTCGTCATGTCGCGCTCCCGATCCTTGGCTGGCTATGTTGCGCTGCAACAAAACGCTTTGCAAACACGCTATGCAGCGGCCGTGCCGGTTCATCCGCCGGGATGTCGGCCCAAGCAGCTTACGCTATCTTGCCCTCGCGTCGACCATTGGGCAGGCCATCACGACTGCGCGACCGCGTCGGGATTTCATGAAAAGAACCATGGATACAGAACCTTACGCCGGGCTTCAGGCTCTTCTGGACCGGGTCGGACAGGCGGGAGGGCGGGCTCCCGCACCGGTTGAGAGCTGGAATCCGCCCGATTGTGGCGAGATTGGCATCGCCATCGACGCCGAGGGCGGCTGGTCCTATCTCGGTTCGCCGATCCGGCGGCCGGCGCTGGTGCGGCTGTTCGCCTCCGTCCTGCGGCGCGACGGCGCCCGTTATGTGCTCGTCACTCCGGTGGAGAAGCTCGGCATTGCCGTCGCCGACGTGCCCTTCGTGGCGGTGGAGATGGCGGCGGAGCCGGGGGACGCCGGCGAGGTGCTGGTCTTCCGCACCAATCTCGACGAGCCGGTGCGCTGCGACGCCGAGCACCCGCTGCGTTTCGCGGTCGATGCGGGCAATGGCGGGCTGAAGCCCTATATAAGGGTGCGCGGCGATCTGTGGGCGCGGTTGAGCCGCCCCGTGGCGCTGGAGCTGGTCGACCGTGCCGAGGAACGCCTGCTTGATGGGCAGCCGGTTGCCGGCATTGCCTCCGGAGCGGCGTTCTTCCCGCTGCCCGCCGCCTGACGACGGAGAGACGATGACCGCCCACACGCCCCCGCCCGCGCTGGCTCCCGCCACGCTCGCCGCCTTTGTCGAGCGTGCCCGCGCCCGGCTGGCGGCGGACCCGCCGGTGACCGGGGAGGCGGCGCGCGGCGACCATGACCTCACCCCGGAGCTGCGGGCGCTGGTGGATGCCCGCCCCGTCCGCGCGGCGGCGGTGCTGGTGCCGGTGGTGGCGCGGCCGATTCCCTCGGTGCTGCTCACGCTGCGCTCCTCCCACCTGCCGAGCCACCCCGGCCAGATCGCCTTTCCCGGCGGCAAGATCGAGCCGGAGGATGACGGGCCGCTCGGCGCGGCGCTGCGCGAGGCGCAGGAAGAGATCGGGCTCGACCCCGGCCTCGTCGCCCCGCTCGGCTATCTCGATGCCTATCTCACGCGCACCGGCTTCCGCATCGTGCCGGTGGTGGCGACGGTGGAGCCGAGCTTCGGCCTCACGCTCAACCCGGGCGAGGTGGACGAGGCGTTCGAGGTGCCGCTCGAGTTCCTGATGACGCCGGCCAACCACCAGCGCCATTCCCGCGAGACCGAGGGGCTGCGCCGCACCTTCCACGCCATGGCCTATGAGAAGCGCTTC
The DNA here is from genome assembly GCA_964543245.1 of uncultured Starkeya sp. Lineage (GTDB taxonomy): Bacteria > Pseudomonadota > Alphaproteobacteria > Rhizobiales > Xanthobacteraceae > Ancylobacter. Next base: position 3,268 of record CAZIXP010000218.1, on the reverse strand, counting down.
ATCTGGGGCGTGACGGCGGGGATTCTGCGCAATCTCTATGAGCGGATGTATGGCTGATGCTGCGGGTCGCGATCACCGAAATCCTGCTGTTTCTCGCGCCCTTCGCGCTGTTCGCGCTGTATCTGCGGTTCGGACGCGGCATCGATTCGCTGCTGGCGGGGTGGTCGACCCGCTCCTTCGCGCTGTGCACGGTCGCGGCCTTGCTGCTGGTGGCTGCCAGCCTCTATCTCTTCGAGGCCGAACTGCGCGGCCCGACTCAGGGGCGCTACGTCCCGCCGAGCTGGGACAACGGCATTCTCGTGCCGGGACACATCGAATGAACGCGTTGATCGAGGGGCATGCCGGGCTCGCCCGCCTGTTCGAGGCCCTGGACGGCGAGGGCGAGGAACTGCGGATCGTCGGCGGGGCGGTGCGCGACTGGCTGCTCGGCCGCGGCACCCGTGCCGATATCGATCTCGCCACCACGGCCCTGCCGGAGGAGGTGATGCGCCGCGCCGCCGCCGCCGGGCTGAAGCCGGTGCCTACGGGCATCGAGCACGGCACCGTCACCGTGGTGGCCGAGGGCGTGCCCTATGAGGTGACGACGCTGCGCGAGGATGTCGAGACCGACGGCCGTCGCGCCCGGGTCGCCTTCGGCCGCGACTGGGCGCACGACGCGGCCCGGCGCGACTTCACCATGAACGCGCTGTACATGACCCGCGGCGGCGACATCGTCGATCTCGTCGGCGGACGGGCGGATGCCGCGGCGGGTCGGGTGCGCTTCATCGGCGACCCCGGCCAGCGCATCCGCGAGGACTATCTGCGCATATTGCGGCTGTTCCGCTTCCATGCCGCCTATGGCGCCGGCCCGCTGGACCCAGCGGCGCGGGCGGCGGCGGTGGCGGGGCGCGAGGGGCTCGCCCAGCTCTCCCGCGAGCGGGTGCGGGCGGAGTTCCTGAAGCTGCTGGCGGCGCCGCGCGCGGTGGAGACGCTGGAGGAGATGGCGCAGGCGGGACTGCTGGAGCCGGTGCTCGGCCCGGCGGCCGGCACGCCGGATGTGCCGGCGCTCGCGCGACTGGCTACCATCGAGGCGGCGCTCGGCCTGCCGGCGGACCCGCTGCGGCGGCTCGGCGCACTCCTTGTCCACGAGGCCGCCGATGTCGAGCGCCTGCGGGAGGGGCTGCGGCTCTCCAATGCCGAGGCGAAGCGGCTGGCGCCGCTGGCCGACGCCCGGCTCGCGCTCGACCCGGACACGACCGATCTCGAGCGCTGCGCCGCGCTCTACCACATGGGCGCCGAGGCCTATCGCGACCGCGTGCTGTTCGACTTCGCCCGCTCCGGCGCGCTGGCGGGGGATGTCGACTGGGGCGACCTCGCCCGGCTGCCCGAATTGTGGAGCCCGCCGAAATTCCCCATCAACGCCGGCGCCTTCCTCGCCCGCGGCATTCCCCCCGGGCCGCAGGTCGGCGCCACGCTGCGCCGGGCGGAGGCGCTGTGGATCGAACGCGGCTTCCCCGAGGACCCGTTGTCGCTGGTGGCGATCGCCCGCGACGCCATGGAGCCGGCCTGAGCGGGTGGGCTGCTACGGCTTCGATGACATCGACCACCCAGCGCCGAGCCTCTTCGACCGGGAGGCGACGCCGTGACAACCGGCGCCGCCGCAGGTCGCGGCCCCCGCTCAGCCGGTCACGGCCACTTCACCACCGGGGGCATGGAGGAGAGGATCGAGTCGACATTGCCGCCGGTCTTGAGGCCGAACACGGTGCCGCGGTCGTAGAGCAGGTTGAACTCGACATAGCGGCCGCGGCGGATGAGCTGCTCCTCGCGGTCGGCTTCGGTCCAGGGGGTGGCGTAGTTCTGCCGCACCAGATGGGGGTAGATGTCGAGGAAGGCGAGGCCGACGTCGCGGGTGAAGGCGAAGTCCGCCGCCCAGTCGCCGCTGTCCAGCCAGTCGTAGAAGATGCCGCCGATGCCGCGCGGCTCCTTGCGGTGCGAGAGCCAGAAATACTCGTCGCACCATTCCTTCAGCCGGGGGTAGTCGGCGACCTCGTGCGGCTGGCAGGCGGCGCGCATGGCGGCGTGGAAGGCGATGGTGTCAGGGTCTTCCTGGGTGCGCCGCCGCTCCAGCACCGGGGTGAGGTCGGCACCGCCGCCGAACCACGCCTTGGAGGTGACGACGAACCGCGTGTTCATGTGAACCGCCGGCACGTTCGGGTTGGTCATGTGGGCGATGAGGGAGATGCCGGTGGCGTGGAAGCGGGGGTCTTCCTCGGCGCCGGGAATCTGCTTGCGGAATTCCGGGGCGAATTCGCCATGGACCGTGGAGCAATGCACGCCGACCTTCTCGAACAGCCGGCCGCGCATCACCGACATCACGCCGCCGCCGCCGGGCGCGCCGGAATGGTCGGTGCGCTGCCAGGGGGTGCGGGCGAAGCGGCCGGGCGCTCCGGGGTAGAGGTGGTCCGGTGCGCCGGTCTCCAGCGCCTCGAAGGCGGCGCAGATGCGGTCGCGCAGCTCCTCGAACCAGGCGCGGGCGAGCGCCTTGCGCTCGTTCAGGGTCTCGGGCGTGCGGGCTTCCGGCATAAGGGCTCGCGGGGCTGGGGTGGCGACGTTCAGCATCGGGCCTTCCTCTCGACGTCGGTTCGCGACGGCCCGAAACTTCACGCCTTTCGATGGGCCGACCTTGATCCGACGCAAGGCGGGCGGCTTTTTCGCTGCTGGCAGGAGCGGCTATCCCGCAGCGGCTGTCCCCCGACTTAGGCGGGGCGCGCGAGCCGGGCAAGCGCAGCCGTCATTTCTTCCCGGCATCGCGGCGCGGGCGGCGCCGGCGGGCGCTCAGATCATCGTGCCCGACACCGCGCCGATGGCATAGGTCGCCGCCATGGCCAGCGCGCCCCAGAAGGTGACGCGGATGGCGGCCTTCGACGGGTCGGACCCCCCGGCCCTGGCCCCGGCGACGCCCAGCACCGCCAGGAAGCCGAGCGCCGCCGCCGAAACCGTAACCGGCAGCGCCGCCGGAGGCGCCACCAGCACGGTGGCGAGCGGCAGCACCGCCCCGCCGGCGAAGCTCGCTGCCGAGGCGAGCGCCGCCTGCACCGGGCGCGCGGTGGTGATCTCGTTGATGCCGAGCTCGTCGCGGGCATGGGCCTCCAGCGCGTCGTGGGCGGCGAGCTGGCGCGCCACCTCGTCCGCCAGCGCCGGGTCGAGGCCGCGGGCGGCGTCGAGCTCGGCGAGCTCGGCGTGCGAGACGGCCGGAGCGGCCGCGAGCTCGGCCCGTTCGCGGGCGATG
>CAZIXP010000217.1:0-4985 GCA_964543245.1 uncultured Starkeya sp. | reverse complement strand
GGCGGCTTCGTCGTTGTAAGGCTCAGGCCGCGGCGTCCCAGTCCGGGGCGAGGCCGGGCGGGCTGACGATGCGCCCGGACGGCTCGGCGAGGCTGGAGATCGCCGCCATCTCCTCATGCGACAGCGCGAAATCGAAGATGGCGATGTTTTCCGCCGCCCGTGCCGGGCTCGCGGTCTTCGACAGCGCCACCACCTCGTCCTGCTGCACCAGCCATCGCAGCACCACCTGGGCGATGCTGCGGCCGTGGCGGGCGGCGATGTCGGTCAGCAGCGGATCGCGCAGCACCTTGCCGTCCGCCATGGCGTAATAGGCGGTGAGGGCGATCCCCGCCGCGCGCGCGGCGGCGAGCAGGCGCGACTGGTCGAGATAGGGGTGGTACTCCACCTGGTTGGTGGCGAGCCGCGCCGGGCTGAGCCGCGCCGCCTCCTGCATCAGCGCGATGGTGTAGTTGCTCACCCCGATATGCCGGGCCTTGCCGGCGCGGTGGACGGCGTTGAGACCCTCGATCTGCTCGGCCAGCGGCACCTCCGGATTGGGCCAGTGCAGCAGCAGCAGGTCGACATAATCGGTGCCGAGCCGGGCAAGGCTCTCGTCGACCGAGGCAACCAGCGCGTCGTGGCGGAAGCGGTCGACCCACACCTTGGTGGTGAGGAAGACCTCGCCGCGCGGCACGCCGGAGCGGCGGATGGCGGCGCCGACTTCGGCCTCGTTGCCATAGGCCTGCGCGGTGTCGACATGGCGGAAGCCGAGGCCCAGCGCGTGCGGCAGAACCTCCAGAACCTGCGGCCCCTTCAGGCGGAAGGTGCCGAAGCCGAGGGCGGGAATGTCGGCGCCATTGGCGGGAACGATGTGCATGGAAGGCGTTCTCCTGTCTGGATCGCGGGCCGCCACCCCATATAGGGCGGCGGCCGGCGGAGCTGTAGGAACTGGATCAAGCGGCGGGTCGGGGCCTGCGCGTCGGAACTTGCGCGTCAGCAGGCCGGCAGCGGCGCCGTGGCGGCGCGGCGGTCCAGCGCGCCGCTCCACAGGGTGAGGCCCAGCGCCCCCGCCACCAGCCCGGCGCCGACCAGCGGCGTCGCGCCGAGGCCGAGCGGCGAGGCCACCACCACCCCGCCGATCCATGCCCCCAGCGCAATGCCGAGGTTGAACGCCGCGATGTTCAGTGCCGAGGCGACATCGACCGCGCCCGGACGATGGCGCTGCGCCATCTCGACCACATAGAGCTGCAGCCCCGGCACATTGGCGAAGGAGAGGAAGCCGAGCGCCACCAGCGTCACCAGCGCCGCCACCGGCCAGGGCGCGGTGAAGGCGAACAGCGCCAGCACCAGCGCCTGCGCCGCGAACAGCCCGGTCAGCGCCCGCACCGGATGGCGGTCGGCGATCCGCCCGCCGGCGAGGTTGCCGGCCGCGATGGCAACGCCATAGAGCACCAGCACGAGGCTCACCGCGCCGGCGGGAAAGCCGGTGATCTCCTCAAGGATGGTGGCGAGATAGGTGAAGGCGACGAAGGTGCCGCCATAACCGAGCGCGGTCATGCCAAAAACCAGCAGCAGCCGCCCGCTGGAGAGCACGCGCAGCTGCTCCGGCAGCCCGGCCGGGGCGGGGCGCGAGAGATGGGCGGGCAGCAGCGCGGCGATGGCGAGGAAGGCGGCCACCCCCAGCCCGGCCACCGCCCAGAAGGTGGCGCGCCAGCCCAGCGCCTGCCCGATGAAGGTGCCCAGCGGCACGCCGGTGACGATCGCCACGGTGAGGCCCATGAACATCAGCGCGATAGCGGAGGCGCGCCGGTCGGCCGGCACGAGATCGGCGGCGATGGTCGCGCCCACCGAGAAGAACACGCCATGGGCGAAGGCGGAGAGCACCCGCGCCACCAGCAGCATGTCGTAGCCGGCGCTCAGCGCGGCCAGCGTGTTGCCGGCAACGAACAGCGCCATCAGGCCGAGCAGCAGCGGCTTGCGCGGCAGCCGCCCGGTGAGCGCGGTCAGCACCGGCGCGCCGAAGGTGACGCCGAGCGCATAGACGCTCACCACCAGGCCGGCATGGGGCAGCGAGACCGCGAGGTCCTGAGCCACGGTCGGCAGCAGGCCGACGATGACGAACTCGGTGGTGCCGATGGCATAGGCCGCGATGGTCAGCGCGAACAGCGCCGGGGGAAACAGCCCGGCGCGGGACGGCGAGGCGGAGGACGACGCGAAGAGACGGGACAGGCCGGCTCGAAAGGAGGTGGGGGACGGACGGGACATGGCGGATCCTCCCCGCGGCGTGGGCCGCGGGTTGCAGGCGCGGGCCGCGAGGGCCCGGCGGGGGTGGATGGGTCGAGGCGGAATATGACCCACGCCATTGCCTGAGATAAGCGGCGGGATACGACCAGCATCTGTGAAACAGCCTCACGAATGCCGCGTCGGGCGCCGGCGGCGGGCTGTTTTGCACTATAGTAATTCTAATCCATGAAAATGCGTATTGCTCGGATTATCGCAATCATATTCTTACATTGTAATAATTCTATTTGTCATTACAAAATATTAAGTTGACTTCATCACCCCGTCGGAATGATAGCTGCGGCGTTATTTGAGGAAATGCAGCGCCCTATGCTTCATCCGCGGACACGATCCTTCCCGTCCATGCCCGCACCGTCCGAGCGCGCCGTGCCGCGCGCGACGAGCCGGTGCGTGGCCGTGCGATGCGCTGCCGCGCGTGGGAAGGTTGCCGGCGGGGTGGCGAGGCTGCGCGCGCTCGTCCCGGCGCTGATGCTGGCCGCCGCCCTCGCCTGCGGTGCCGTCCCGGCCTCGCCGGCCCGCGCCGAGGTCGTTCTCCACGACATCACCGGCCGCGAGGTGCGGCTGCCCGCCCCCGCCACCCGGCTGCTGATCGACGATGGCCGCTTCCTGGTGGCGCTGGCGCTGATCAGCCCTGACCCCGTGGGGGCGCTGGCGGCGTGGCCGCACGACGTCAACCGGATCGGCCGGCAGACCTATGCCGATCTCCTCGCGAAATTCCCGGCGCTCGCCGGCCTGCCCAAGGTTGCCTCCTCCGCCGGGGCGCTGTCGGTGGAGCAGGTGCTGGCGGCGCGGCCGGACCTCGCGGTGTTCTCGCTCGGCGCGCCGCCCTCGGCAGAGGAGCGCGCGACCATGGAGGCCGCCGGCATCCCGGTGGTCGTCATCGATTTCTTCAACCATCCCCTCGCCAATACCGGGCCGAGCCTCGCCCTGCTCGGCGCCGCGACCGGCCATGGCGCGCAGGCCGAGGCCTTTCTCGCCTTCCGCGAGTCCCGGCTGGCGGCGATCCGCGCACGGCTTGCCGCCGCGCCCGGCAGCGCGCCGTCCGTGTTCCTGGAGCCCCATGCCGGGCAGACCGGCGACTGCTGCAATTCGCCCGGACGCGGCAATGTCGGCGAGCTGATCGAGGCGGCCGGCGGCCGCAATATCGGCGCCGCCGTCATCCCCCGCGCCTTCGGCAAGCTGAACCTCGAATACGTCATCGCCCAGGACCCGCAGGTCTACATCGCCACCGGCGGCAGCCACATGGTCGGCACCGCGGGTATGACCATCGGGCCGGAATTCACCGCCGCCGAAGCGCGCCGCACCCTCGCCGGCCTCGCGGCGCGGCCCGGCTTCGCCACGCTGGCCGCAATGCGCGACCACCGCGTCCACGGCCTGTCGCACCAATTGCTGAACTCGCCGCTCGACGTGCTCACGCTTCAGGTGCTGGCCGCCTGGCTGCGGCCCGACCTGTTCAGCGAGGAAGAAGCCGACGCGGTGCGGCAGGAGATCAACGCCCGCTTTCTCGCCATCCCGCTGCGCGGCCCGGACTGGATCGACCTCGACTGACGGCCTGCCCGCCCCTTTCCGCTCCCAAGGAGACGCTCCCGATGCCTACCCTCGCTCTCATCGCCCGCCGCGCGCCGGCCCGCACCGGCCTGCTCGCCGGCCTCGCCCTCGCGCTGCTGGCCGGCTCCGCCCGCGCCGAGCCGGCGGTGGTGACGTCGGTGAAGCCGGGCGACGGGCTGTATGAGATCGTCGCCGGCACCGAGCTGGTCTATGTCGCCGCCGCCGGCAAGCGCGGCGAGGCGGCCGGGCGCATCCTCGGCCTCGATCCCGTCACGCTCGCGGTGAAGCAGACCATCGAGCTGGGCGACGATCCCGGCTTCGGCCTCGGCATCAACCGCCGCACCGGCACGCTGTTCACCACCCAGACCCGCACCGGCAGCGTCGCGGTCATCGACCTCGCGACCGGCAAGGTCGCCGCCGAGATCAGGCAGGGCGACAAGGCCCATGTCCGCGAGGTGGTGGTCGACGAGGACGCGAACCGCGCCTATGTCAGCGTGCTCGGCCGGCGCGACGCGCCGAGCGAGATCTGGATCCTCGACGGCGCCGGCCGCATGCTCGCCGGCACCATCGGCGACCTGCCGGGCGGCGTCGGCGGCCTCGCGCTGGACGCGGCGAACAAGCGCCTCTTCGCCACCGCCATGGAGAGCAACCAGGTCCACGAGATCGACCTCGCCGCCGGCAGGCTCGCGCGCTCCTTCCCCTCGGGCGGCAAGGGCTCGATCAACCTCGCCTATGACGCGGCGGGCGGCCGGCTGTTCGTCGCCAATCAGGAGAGCAACGACCTCACCGTGCTGGACGCGAAGGACGGCACCCTGCTCGCCACCATCCCCACCGGGGAGGGCGCGCTCGGCGTCACCTACGATCCCGCCCGCAACCTTGTTTTCGTCGCCAACCGCCGCGGCGGCTATCTCAGCATCGTCGACGGCAAGGAGCTGAAGGTCCTCGCCAATGTCGTCACCGGCTCGATGCCCAACACCGTGGCGCTCGATCCCGCCAGCGGCCGGGTCTACGTCTCCAACAAGGTGAAGACCGGGATGCGCCCGCCGCGCCCCGCGACGGCCGAAGGCGGTGCGGCGGCAGCACCGCCGGCAGGAGCCGCGCCGGCAGGAGCCGCGCCGGCAGGAGCCGCGCCGGCAGCCGGCACGCCGCCGGCCCAG
>CAZIXP010000216.1:0-5009 GCA_964543245.1 uncultured Starkeya sp. | reverse complement strand
GTGAATCGCTTAAATAATACTTAACACCCAATCAGATTATGGCCCGCTCATGCGGGCCATAATCGCATTAATCGAGTCCAGGATAGGCTCGCATACCAATTCTAAAATGCTTATCCAGGGCTCGCTTAATGCTCGATGCAACCAGATGGTTGAGCGTATTGGTATGCTTAACCGAGCGGTCTTAAAATTAAGTGAAAAAGTTGTATGAGCATGTGTGCGAGCATGTGTGCAGAGTTGTACCTATCGAGGCTCGCACGCTTGATAGTATACTTGAAAAACCGATATGAGGAGCGAAATGAAAAACTTGAATCTCGTAGTAATCCTGGTCGAGCTTGTATGTGTGCTCGGTATCCTAATCTTCGGATTGGGCATTGTCGAGCTGCCGACAATAGAATGTTGGGAAGACTCGAGTTGTGTTGTAAGCATGGTACTGGACTTTGCACCGCACAAACAGTGATGCTCACATACCCGACCATGCAAGCATACGTGGTCGGCAATGTGCGTAAGCACAAATCAAATACTTGAGGAGGCTTGTAATGGTTGAATGGGAATTAAGTGTAGACGGAGCTCGCTATATACTCGCAAAATGTGGCGGGGATTTCATGCGCATGCTCGACGCGTATGACAAGTTCGAAGAAACCATGATTGAAGCGTATCGCGAGCCAGGATACGCCAAATTGGACAGCGCCACGCGAGCTTGGATGGCGCGCCATGACAAGCGCATATCATTCTATACCCGAGCGGTATATGGAACTCGACATGAAATGGAAATCATGGCGCAACGCTTGAACGAGCAATACAGCAATATGGAAGTTTGGTTTCAAGCATATGACAACACCGCCGATTGGGAGACAGGAAAAATGCTTGATGGTGATGCTTACATACACTTCTGGATTGGCGAAGTGAGCGTTGGTATACTCGCATCTGTATTTGCGGAGTTCGAGTCAACTAAGGACATCTCGTATGAGCTTCCGTATACGTTGTTGTAAGAAAACTCGTAGGCAAACTCCTATTGACAGGATTATCGCTTTCAATTATGATTATCCTGTCAGTAGGAATCACATTAACTTAAAGGAGGCTTGTAATGGCAACAAAAAATGCTTACAGGGAGAACGGCTACAATAGCCGTAGCGAGTATTTAGAATCACTCGCTGACGATTATGGTCTTGATGTCGAGACCGTAGAAATGCTCGCTGACGTACTTGGTGCGAGCGAGGATTTTGACGGTTTAGTCGCCATGTGCGAGGATGCGAGTATGTTCGCAGATTTCTAGTAAGCAAGCGCATCCCTGACCAGATGCGAGAATCATCTGGTCAGCAATGTGTGTGCTTACACACAACATTCTATCTCGAAGGAGTATTAAAATGGAGTTCGATAAAGAAAGCTTTGATTTAGCCGCGAGTGAGGCACAGAGAGAGCTTGCCGAAATTCTTAAGGCAAACCCCGACATGGAGCGGGCGTTCATAACCATGCAAGCGTGGATGAAGAAAAATTACATGAAAGCAGGCTTAAAACGCCTGGCTCGCATCATCAAGGATGGTGCATGGAAATAATACTTAACATGTGATACTCACACGTTCTACCAGTATGCGAGTTATCCGCATACTGGTAGCGGTGTGCGCAATCGTGCTATTGCACTTGGCAACAAGAGTAAAGCACGATACCATGCTCGCCAATATGAGCGGTTTACAAACATAGCCGAGTATCTGGCTGATGCTCACTATGACATCTTGAGCGGAAACTAATTGGAATATAAAGGAGACCAAGCATGGACAGCAATCTCGCAGAGCGCAGACGTATTTCTTACCAGCGGTTTATTCAACCGCTCCCAATGCCACGCGATACTGGCACTTACCAATGCTCGCTGATGCGCAATCGTAGGCAAGCATTAAATCTCGGATGGACACCAGAAGAAGCGGAATACTTCTATCCGAATACTTGGAAAAACCGCTTGCGGTTCATGTTGCGGAAATTGATTTGCAAGTAGAACGGTTCTTGCGCATACACAAGCGTACACCTGTCTTGTGTATGCCAAAAAGCCGTTGTGCGAGAAAACTCGGTATTGACAGGATAACTCTCGTGTGGTACAATGGTCATATAACATTAAGAAAGGAAAGGAAAACCTGCAATGAGCGAGTATAAATTACTTGCCGGGGTGTCTACTCTCTACCTGCTGGAAGATTCAATATTCCATGCTGACGAGAGTAACCCATCCGAGTGTGAGTTCAAAGAGTCAGCGCTCGCAATGCGCCATACTCTGCTCACCGTTCTTTGCAACGTCTACCATGATTATAGTTTCTGTGCTTGTCTAGGAGAAGCGAGACATGGTAGTCGATACGCTGATGTGTATGCCGAGTTTCCATTTGGAAGCTCGGACAGGAGTTCGGTCTACGCTCACGCTGATGAGTTAGAACCTTATAGTGCTTGGAAGCTGATGATTAGGAGTTTTGATTCTTGCTGGTCTAACTCCGCATATGGCGGTTACGCTTGGGCTACGATAGCGCGGGCTGGTCTTAAGTTACGAGAACTAATCGACAGGGGAGCAAGTGATGAGAAATTGCTTGCACATCTCGATTATGTCGTTGACTTGAGCCATAACAACGGTACTTTCATATCCAAGAGATGTGATGTGCTCGACATGAATCACGAGTACGCTTATAATTATATGGGCTGTGAGACTCACAAGACAACCAAGAATACTTATTTCTACACCAGCATACTTAACGCAAAGCGTGATGGTGGAGAAGGCATGGCATACTTGACAATCTTTACATGCCCTGATGTGTATAGCATTTGGCGAAAGCTTGTCGCCAAGAAACTCAATATGTCGTTGCGAGATATATCCATTAAAGCAAGAGACTATCTTGAGGATGCGTGGAATAACGTTGGCAACGAGGGCACTCCAAGCATCCAGGAAAGTGCGCCATACTCATATTCTGATGTATTCGAGTATGATGAGATTATTTATGGCTCGGATACACTCTCTGCATCAGATGACTTTGACAATTTCAAATTTGAATCTCCATACTTTCACTTTAGTGATATGCCAATGGTGAGGTGCTGATATGAGAATGCCAGAAATAAGTTTCTTAAGATGGGGAGATATACACATTCGAGCTTATGTGTGTCTCGACCGCAATAGCGTAAAGGTAAGAGTGCCTGGATTCTTCGGCAACCATCCTGATGGTCTCGTAATGACTATTCCAGAGGGTGCTGATAAGATTCGTAATCTCCGTAAAACTCCACGCTATAAAATAGCCACGAAAGACGAGTATGGGTGTTGGCGAGAGGTAGGATTGGGCGTAAGCAGTTCATCGGATTCCTATGATGTGCTTGTCCATAGCTCGCAATCACGTTCTATGAGCGGAGTATACAGTAGAGACTATCAATGGTTGTTTGGATTCACGTATGGGAAAGAATTTTATAGATACGTTCTTGCTATGAAAAGATTTCTCATGTCTTACGACCATTACATTCACAACGACATAGTTATGAAAGCGAGTACTCTCACTACGTTTCCAGAACAAGCTGTATCGAGTCCGATAGAAGCGACAAACTATGTATACGATTTAACTCGCTACCTTAATCCTATTGCAGTACTCATGCAAAGGAATTATAAAGAACTCGCAGAGCAGTTTCCGAAACTCTGGAATTGCCCGAGACAAGACACTATCGAAAGGATACCATGAAGCATAGGACAAAGAACAGGCATTTTCAAAACAAAGAACAACGCAAGCAACCGCAGGAGCGGACTCCAGAGATTGTCAAGCCGACTCCTGCTGTAAAGCCAGCGACAACTCCAGCGATAACTCCAGACGTCAAGTATGCTGGTTACAATTACAAGGAGTTAGATTGTCATACTGGTAATGTCTTGCTCAACGTAAACTCTCCGCTCCCTATATATGGTGGGGGGAGATTGCGTAATGTAGAGTTTGGAAGTGAATACTTCATGCTCGCATGTGGCGTACCAATCACTCCTAACTTCGAACTCTACAATGTGAACTACAAGCCATTACAAGATAGGAGATACTCTATCGTTGCACTTGAATGGCGAGACTACGGCATACCAAATCTCGACTTGCTTGATTGGAAAGCGATTGTTGGTGCTTGGCTTGCGAGTAAGAAACCACTGCTCGCGTTCTGTCAGGGTGGGCATGGGAGAACTGGCACTGCTCTTGCAATCATAATCGGCATACTCGGATTAAGTACAACGCCTGTAAGGACAGTCAGGAAAGCTTACTGTCTTGAGGCAATTGAAACTGTCGAGCAAACACGTTATGTTGCAAAGATTACAGGTCTACCAAGCGAGGAGGAGTTAATTAAACCAGCATGGGATAAAACTTGGATGTCATACAAATACAAGAAACCTGCAAAGCAATGGTATCAGACTACATACGAGCAAGACCAGTTAGACGAGATAGAGAAAGAAGCAGAAAGAAAGAGTATGTACTTGAATCCTGATATGGAAAACTTTATGTACTAAAAAGAGAGGAGGTCATTATGTCTTGCCATCATGGTACAGTCGAGCTTAAATCTCCGCTCTTGCCACTCCCTATGTTTGGCGGTGTAATAAAGCGAGGTTCTCAACCAAACAAGAATATGTTTGTACTCGATTTGGCTCATGTTGTAAGATTTTCTGATGAGTTCAAATATCTCAAGATTATAGATTGGAAGAATCTCTCTGTGCCATCGCTTACTCATAACGATTGGCAAGGGATATATGATGCTTGGATTCAATCCAATCTACCACTGCAAGCAATTTGTCTGTATGGTCATGGGAGAACTGGTACTGCACTTTCAATTATGCTTGGACTACATGGCATTAAGCATCCAGTATCTCTTGTACGTAAACTCTATTGCGTTCATGCAGTAGAGACTAAACTTCAAGCACAGTACATTAAGTACATCTTGAAAGATTAAAAGGAGACCGAGAATGGCTGAATGCGCTAGACCAGAGAAGTATCAACGCGAGTCTTTTGTCCATGATACTGTCATAGACTCATTCGAGC
>CAZIXP010000215.1:0-5059 GCA_964543245.1 uncultured Starkeya sp. | reverse complement strand
AAGATCAACCCTCGGACTCTCTCCTAAGTCGGAGGAGAAAAGGGTCTCAGGTCAAACGATGTGTAGAACAAATCCTCGGCCAACTCACGGTAATAGGGCGCACCGTCCGTATCGTCGAGGTAACCCTTGAGGTTGTGATCTTCTGCAAACTTCCTCATCTCCCCTTCGCCGATGCGTTTTGAAACCGCATAAAGGCGCAGCTCATTGGTGCGGGCAATACTCATCAACGCATCCAGAGACGTGAAATGCTCCAAAGTTACCTCGCCATTCTCACGAGGAAACATGAAGTCCAGAATGGCATTTGAGATTTTTCCCTGATTCCCGGTGAATTCAGCGATGTATCCCGGCCTGACGTGCAGTTGCGTGTCATCGACGCTCTGCGACAAGCCTCGATCGCCCATCGCATCGTTCATTATCCTGGCAATGGCTCGTCTGTTTTGAATCTCAATCAATATCGGCGCTTTCATTCAAAGGCCCCACGCCATAGTCATCAGAACCTGCACCAGCATAGAAAATGCAGATCGATATTCAATGATCGATGGCGCGGGATCGATCCTCGTCCGTCACGGCCGCGGCCAGAAGCTCGGTCGACACCCGCTTGAGGAAGCGCCTGTGCCGGCCATCAGGCGCGAAGGACGCCGCCAACATGTGGTCGCCGATTACATGGAGGGCGGCCTCGCCGTAGTACTGGCGATACCGGGAAGCAGCCTGCCTCACGTCCGCGTCGGACGGCTCCCGCCTGCGGTCGAACCGCTCGGCGATCAGGATGAGGACGCCGCCGACGATCGCCGCCCCGTACCAAGTGGCGATGCCCGCATAAATCCAGAGCGTGGCAGTCGAGATGAAATCCAAAGGCGTCCACCGGCTCAGCTTCCGCCTGTAGATTATCGTCTACAAGGTCTCTCGCGAACCCAAAAATGTGACGATGAGTCCGTGGACGATAAGTCCACATTCCGACGCCATGCAGGCGTGGCGGACTATAGGAAAATCTTGGCTCAGAACGTGAAGGCAGCGAGGAAGGCAATCGACCTTTCGCAGGAGGCGCTTGCACTGGAGACCGAGATCGACCGGACCTACATCTCCGGCATCGAGCGGGCGCTGCGCAATCCGTCGCTCACGCTGATCGTCAAGCTGGCCGAATGCCTCAAGACGACGCCGGGCGAGTTGTTGACGCCACCAAGGGATCGCTCCTAGCCCTCGACGATCTTCGCGCCGCGTACCGTCGCCAGTCCCTCCATCACCGCGATCTGCACGAAGCCGGCCGGCGCCTGCTTCGAGTGCCCGTCGTTGAGCGGCCGGATGTGCGGCGCGTTGTTGGTGATGTGGATCGAGCCATTTTTCTTGATGTCGAACGCCTCGATTGTCGGCGCGCCGGCCTCGATCGCCGCTGCGGCGTTGTCCGCCGCCGTCGAGCCGCCCGCGCCCGGAACCCTTGCCGGAAACAGTCCCTCGAAGGCGTGGTCCAGCGCTGGGTCCAGTTTGAGCGGGCCATGCCGGTGTCGACCGGCGTTGCCTCGACGGCGGATCGGAGGACGGCGCCGGCGCAGTCCTTCACCGCCCGCTCGACGTTCCCCTCGACCTGCACGGCGATGCGGTCGATGCGCTTGGCGAAGTCGTCAAGTCCGGCCATGGCCTCTCTCCTCGGCAGCATCGCCTGCCATCTCCATCTCCCGCTGGACGCGGCCGACGAGCAGCGCCATCAGCGGGTCGCCGTCTTCGAGGTAGGGCAGCAGCCGAGGATGCACCGTGCCTTTGTCCACCGGCCATGGCTGCCGAACCAGAGTCAGGACGCCGAGAGTGCCCGACATCGCCGGGACGACGACCGGCCGGTAGCCGATGTCAAAAAGCCTCTCGGCGTGGTGGACCTCCATGTCGATGCTGTCGGCGTAGTAGTCGGCGCCCAGCGCCGCCTCGATAGCGAGGTCCTTGGTTTGGATCACAGGCCTGCCCGCGAGATAGCGCGCGAGCCGCACCCGATACGCCTTGGCGCCGCGATTGAGCGCCGCTTTTGCCGGGTCTCCTGATCGCCTCATGGCTCAGGTTCCCCGCATCGGATCGCCGCCGCGACCGAGCGTCGGCCAAGTGGTCTGCGCCTTGGCGCCGACCGGCAGGCCGTTCACGAACGCCGCGGGTGCGGCGGTGAGGTCAACGGACGACCAGCCCACGAGCGCATTCGGCTCGCCCAGAAGCGTCTCGGCAACGACGCGGGCAGCGGATGCGCTCGCGCCGACCGCGACGGCGAAATTCAACTGGTCGCCGCGGCGCTGTTCTTCCTTGGATGCGAAAAAGGCATAGGTCGGCATGGTCAGTCCTCCTGGGTCTCTTCGTCGTCGAGGTTGATGAGGTCGGCGCCCATCGCCTGCTCCTCGCGGCGCATGAGGGCGATATTGACGGCGCGGGTGGCGTTCGGCTTGCCTGTCTCAAAGGCGCTGTCGGCATGGACCGCCTCGACCGCGAGCCGATCGACCTCTGCAATTGCCTGGGTGACCCTGCGCCACTCATCGCCCACCAGCGCGTCGGCAAGTTCCTGCGAGTAGAAGGCGCGATCGTTGACCGGCAGGCCGGAATTGCGGGTGAGAAGTGCCGCCGCCAGTTCCTTGTCGCCGGTCGATGCAGCAAGCGCGGCAAGCGAGGCCAGTTCGATCTGTCCGGACTTTTCGATCTGGTGAAGCAGGCGGCTTCGGCGCTCGGACCCCAGGCCCTCACGGGCAAGCATCTGGATGGGGCTCTGGTAATGGGCGCGTGCCGAGTTCAAATCTTCTCGCAGCGCGCTGATAGCCTTGAGATGGGCAACACGGCTGTCGAGCGACTGGCGCTTGAGTTCGGCCCGGTGGCCGTTGACGGCGCGGGTCACGATCTGGCCGCGCTGATTGACGGGAAGATCGGCGAGCGAGCGCTCCACATCGTCGCGGCGCTGCTTCGCTCGCCCTTCAAGTCCTTCGAGCAGCTTGGTCTGCTGCTCACGATTTTCTCGGGCGCGGCGCAGCCGGTCGATGACGTCCGTCACGGACATCCACCGGTTTGCAAGTGCCACCTTCTTGACCGCCATGTTCATCTCCTTTCGCGTCACATCACGCGACAATCCGGGAGCAAACAGGCGCGGGCTCAGCCGTCGTGTTGTTCACCGCCATCGCGGTACGGGAGGCCCATCGGCCGCCCGAACACGATCAAAATGCGGTAGTTGCGGAGATCGCAGAGCCATCGCTACTCAGCGATCCTTTGCCAGGGTGCGGATGGCCTCGGTGCGCGCCTTGCGGCGAGCCGTGGCGGTGCCAGGGATGGTAATCCCGTGATCCATGGCAAGATTTTCCTCGCCGCCCGCAGCCTCCCTGAGCAAGGCAGGGAAGAAATCGACCACATACCGGTCAGGCAGGTCCAAAAAAGCCTGGAGAGCGGAAAGCAAGTTTGCTGCCGCCTCGTTTTCCGTTTCGCTGAGCTCGCGTGCGTCGCACGCACCTTCAAGAATTTCATCATCGCGATCAGCATCACCCCACTGCCTCATGGCGGCGTAGGCGCGCCTGCTAAAATCGTTCGGTGACTTGTGGATCGTCGAGGTGACGCTGGAATTGGCCTTCATGACAGTGCTCCTTCACCCAGGATGGGCTGGAGCTATCTAATGATCGGAGTTTTTCCTCCCGTCCAAAAGGGAATACTCACATGGGGTCACTTTTTGAGGCTTTCCAACGTGAGTGTGTGCCGCTTGCAACACTTCAATATGCACCTCAAATACTTGGTCATGACCAAGTATTTTCGCCACTTATGAGTCCCCGGCGTTTGCCCTGTGTTTGGCCTGATGCTCCTCTGCCATTGCGACCCACAAGGCTTCCGGCATCGGCCTGATTGTCCAGAACCAGGCGCCGCTCGGCCGGCCGAAACTGGCGACAAGCTGATGAGCGCCGCCTGCTGCCGCGACGGCGATCGGTGCCGTGGCGGTGAGCGATACCGCAAGGGCTTCGGCGGCCATCAGGTCGCGCAACATCCGCTGGACGTTCTCAGTTGATTGGGATGATTGCGCCATCAGCCTTCGCCTCGGTTTCGACCACCAGATAGCGCCCAAGCAAATCAATCAACATGGTGCGGTCGGCGGGGGCCATCCTGGCGATGACGCGCGGGTCAAGACCGGCTGGCGCCGTGGCGGCTGAACCGCCCTCGGCAGTGAACGCCAGAAAGCCATTGAGGCGTTCGGGCCACCGGAACTTGAGCAAGATCTCAATGAGGCGATCCGAGGGCTCCTCGTCGGCCATGGAGCGCTCGAAGGCCTTGCTCAAAACTTGGTGGAACGCCGTATCCATGGCGGCGCCGTACCGTGAACCGAACTCGGCATCGCGCCGCCGATGGTCATGGATGGTGGCGACCGAGATGCCGATCTGCTCCGCCGCCATCTTCGGCGAGCCGGTCCTTGCGACGATTTCCAAAACCCGTGCCTCGATAGCAGGCGTCCATCTGCGATCCTTCTCTGGACGGCGGACCTCACGCTTTTCCAACGACCTGTCGGACATGGCGTCACCTCTTGATTGCTTGATCGACACCATGCGGTTTGCGGAGCCTGCGGGGAGCCATCGAAACCGCCTCGCAAATTTTTGGAGAACCGGCCTACCGGCGCCGTTTTCCACCGGGGGCGCCCATGAGGCACATGGCGATCCCAGGACGCCGGCCTGTTCTCCAAGGGAAGTAGGTTGTTTCGCTTGGGAGGCATTGCCAGTGCCTGGCCCGGTGCTTTCGGCGGCGCTGTCATCCAAGGCCTTGCACCGGCTCGCCTTTCCGGCCCAGAGCGCCCGATCCGATGTTCAATGCTCTGGCGCTGTGCCGCCACCATGGCCGTCGCGACCATCGCCGACGCCTTCGGCGCTTCGACGCCTCGCTCGCCATAGCCACGCCGCCGTCGAGCGCGCCCGCCGCCGCCCTGGCCGTGTCCATGGTGGCCTCTTTCGACCACCCGACTGCCTCGCACGCGCGAGGACTGCGTGGTCTGCGAGGCGAGCGCCTTCTATACCGACCTCTGCACTAGGGTCGAGACTCAACGCAGCCAGCATGAGACGAGGGCTGCGAGGCAGAGGGC
>CAZIXP010000214.1:0-5074 GCA_964543245.1 uncultured Starkeya sp. | reverse complement strand
CTCCATCGATTCGTTGGAATACACCATCTTATATTGTTGGTTTATATAATATTTATTACTCATTTTATTTTTCTCTGTTTTTTAGTCTTCGTCTTCTTCCACCGCCGATAACATCCCGGCAAAATCTTTAACCGCTGGTCGCGGATCATCTTCACTGGTAACTAAGAGCGGAGGATTTGTTTTTGTAATTAATTGTTGCATAAGTTCGGCTGCCCTGTCAGCACCTAAAGTGCGTTTAAGCTCTTTTTCTATAACAGTTATGCCTTTGACTTTCGGCTTGTTATAGGGGTTCTCAATTCCGGCAAGCTTAAGGGTCTCCCCAGGGTCTACTTCTTTAATCCAGGTGCGCTTACTCTTTCCCTCTACTACCTTTGTGCCAGGCACAGGCCGACCATCTCTGTGACGATTCATGACATACGCTTTACAAGCCTTAACGAATGTGAGGAGCTCCCCGGAACGAAGCACAACGTTCTTGATTATCTCGTCAGGCACCTGTTCAGGAGAAGGTAAAAGAGACATATCCCCTTCAACTAGCTTTAAGCTAGTTTTAGTAGAGAGGTCTTTTTGGAACTTTGGACAAACGCTTTGGGCTTTACAGTACGTGCACCAATTGCCGACTTTAAATTTGGGCTTTTTCTTTACGTAAATTTGGTGGGCAGAATCAAAGAATTTTTTGCCCCAAACATCCAACTGTTTGTTAGTGATAACAGCTTCCCGGTAAGGTTCCTTCTCCCACTTGGGCTGAATAATGGAGACTCGCACGTAGTCTATATCTTTTCCTAGCCGGCGTACTTCTTCTCTACCTGCATAGGCATAGAAAGCTAACTGGGCGTTTTTCTTAGCCGGCACATAGACTGCACCAAACTTGTAATCACAGATACGAAGACAGCGCTTACCCTTGTCGTCAATCTCAATCACCCAGAAATCTATATGCCCATACATCCCTAACTTTTCATCAATGACAAACCTGTCTTCCTGGCCGTAGCACTTCCCAGTTATGTGTTTATTTAACACTTTATCCCAGAGAAGCTCTTTTGCTTGGATAGCAAGGTCCAAAACATCATCATCTTGAGTCAGTAAGTGTGCGCGTACATCCGGGTCACTGCCTGTAAGCTGATGCTGTAAGAGGTCTTCTACCATAATCTCTGTAGCCTCATGCGCTTTAGTGCCTTTGTCAGCGTGCACAGAAGGAGGTTCCGGAGGTAGGTCTTTAATTAGAAAGACAGAGCCGGTGCACTCAGTCCAAATGTAGGCAGAGGAGCCGGAGAGTGTTCCGTGTGTGCGGTCAGCGTGGTCTTGTGTCATAAAATCTTATATCTAACAAAATGCATTTCTAAACATTTCACTACTTCTCTTGCAAAATCGTCTGGGCAGAAACTAGGGTAAGCTTCCCTATTAAACTCTATTTTCCCTTCAGGTGTTAACCTCATAATCCAGGGTTGAGACTCTATAGAACTAAAAGTAATACCATCCGTAGTCGATGGGTTCTCAGTCAAAACCACATCCGGGTTTAATCCTAGCGCGAATTTTTCATCTTCCATTGAGCACCTCCTTAACTTTTTCCATCACCATCTCAGGCGTAATAAGCTCTAGACACTTAAAATCACCACGTCTGCATCCACAATACGTTACTGGTGGGGGTATATCATGGAGACAACCGTAGCAATCGATGTCTGGAACAATCGGTAACGCTCCCGTAGCTCGGTACTCAGCCTTTGCACAGGTATAGAGGCCAATTGAAGGAACATTAAGCGCTTGGGCAATGTGGAGTAGGCTTGAATCGGTGCCGATAAATAGTGCTGATTGGGCAATCCAAGTGGCAGTCTCATCCAAACTTAGTCTTCCTACTTGATTAATAATGTTAGTGTTATTCAAGTCCGGAAACCTATCGTTCCTGCTCCCAACTATCACAATCTTTTTATTGTAGGTCTTAAGTAACTGCCCCAAAAGGTCTAGCCAATTTTGAGTGCTCCAGGTGCGATTTTCCCAACTAGCTGCCATGTGCACAGTAATAAAATCATTTTCATCATGCACAATCCTTGCTCCCTCTCCTAAAGGACTAAGAAACCAATCAAGCTTGTGCTCTGTATTCGTGTCTCCAAATGCCACCATTGAGTAAGCATCGATAATGTGCTGCTTTGGTGAGTTCTCGTAAGCCCAATTCAAGTCAACAACTTTATCGTACTTGGCAACGGCAGAAGGAATGAACGTGTGCGCAGTTTGATTCACATATGGGTTATGTTTGAACACCTCCAAATGGTCAGTTTCAACGTCAACCACCCAACCATCTAAACGCAGCCGTTTCACAATTGGAGTAATGAGAATAGTGTCACCGAGAGCGTGTTTGCGCCGCACCAGCACTCTACCTCTTCCCTTTATGGCTATTACTTGAAGCTCCCCAGGAGAAAACACAGGCCCTAAATCAGCTTCTACTACACTCGAGAATCCGTACCTCTCGAGCAAAGCTTTAAGCATTGGGAAATCGAAACATACCCTATGGAAGTTCGCTTCGTAGTCTTGGCCGGAAAAGAATTTGATATTAGCCCACCAAGCCGGCGTAACAGTGTCCGAGAGCTCTTGCTTTATAAACCCCTCATCTACAGGATGCTCAGGCGTAGTCTCTCCAGCCAAATACTTTTCGGCTATGAACCTAAGATTAGGAGTCCTAAGCACCAGCTTTCCTCCAGGTGTGAGCACTCTGGCCCATTCGGACACTACAAAAGGTAGCTTCCTCCAAGAGATGTGTTCAATTACATGATTAGCCAGCACCTCCCCGAATTCTCCGTTCTTATAGGGCAGCTTACTTTTAGAAAAATCACAGACTTTATCCAATTGCGGAAGCCCTGGTCTTACATCTACGTGCACGTACCCAGGATGGGGGTTAAATCCAGATCCGACTTCAAGCTTTTTTACTTGAGGAGTGTTAAGCCCTGTCACCATTTTTTGCATTGCCTCTACATCGTAAGTTTTAAGTAGTTCTCGGAACTTCTTTATCGATTCAAGCTCTTTTTTGTGCCACTGCGGGCCTTTTTTCTGCTTTGCAACAGGGGTATTACCGCGAGTAGCACCTTCAGCATGAATAGCTCTTACTTCAGGAGAGAAGACTACTCTGTATTTTTTCTTCCAGGCTCTTAAACAGTATTCTGTATCTTCGCACGCAAGGAAGAAGTCCTCATTCAAGTAACCAATCGCTATAATGAGCTCGCTCTTAATAGAAAAGAGAGCACCAGTTACTGCAAGCTCAAAACGAAAAATATCCCGCTTTGGGTCAGGCCTTTTATGCTTATAGTAATCTAAAAAAGCATTGCTCCCAGGAGAATAGTGCAGCCCACCATGCTGAATAGTGCCGTTCGGATAGGTAAGAAGCGCTCCAACAATCCCGACCGTATAATCAAAGCTAAAGGGGAAAGACCTTTCAATCGCATCAAGCATAGGTTGAATAAAAACTATGTCGTTATTAACTAGCGTTACGATTGTGCCTACTGTTTCTTTCATTCCAACGTTAACAGTAGCAGCGAAGCCTTTGTTTTTGTGCTCAAGAATTAGTTTGAAAGGAATTACAGCAGCTAATTCGTTCTTAAGGTTCAATAGTTTTCTCTGCTCTTCCAAACTAGAGCCGTCATCAACTACTATTACCTCGTAATTGTCTCCAGGTTCGTGTTTCTTAAGCGAAGTAAGACACGTACGAACAAGGTCTGCTCGCCCGTACGTAGGTATAACAATAGAGTGACGCACCTAACCGGCCCTGTAGCTTAATTAACCTTGTTATTCTTTTCCTTACACAAAAGAATCTGTTCAGGAATCAAATACAAGCCAGTATGCGGAATCTCGAACGCATTCTGTTTGAAAAAGTAAACGAATTCCCCAATCGCTACATTGCTTGGCACTTTTGATGTGCCGTCTAATACCCATTGGCCCGAATTGGTAGCCACCACAATACCTTTCGCAATGCCCTCTTTCTTAAGGTCAGGCATATAAAGCCCCTGCAGTGTTTTCTCTTCTACTGTGTGCATACGCACTATAATGTATTGACCGAGTGGGGTGAATGGGCAGTCAAGAAGCTTGGTAGGCTCTCTTGGATCAGTCTCTTCAGCACCGTTTACTAGTTTCAATTCAGGTTTTGCCATTTCTTCCATACTATTTCCTATTATTTAATTGACACTTTCTAACATCTCTCTTTGACTTCTCACTCACAGGTAAAAAAGAATTACTTGTAACGTAAATCAAAGCGTTAGAATTCATCAAAGATACCGTAGTATCATCGTGAAAGGCACCCAGTAAATGCCAAAATTCATGATTAAAAACGTGATTAGAAAGATTAATACCAGTAGCTCCAGTAGACCCTTTTAAAGCAGAGCCCGTCGCCCACGCAACCCTGTGTACAGGCTTAGAGCACGCAGTTCTAGCAAGCCCAGCCCAGTAAAACTTACCCCCGTCTTCAATCGGAGGCACGATAAACAAAAGATACGCCCCGTGCTGGTAAAGCCCCATTGCTCTTGCAAATTTAATGTACTGGTACAACCTTGGAATGCGAGTATCGAGAGTCGTGTAAGAAGTGATTTCTTCCATTCTCCAGACGTTCTGGAGTTTTACGCGCATGGGCAGTTGGTTTGTATAGAATGGATGAGTAGCAATGACAGAGAAAATCTCAGCGTCTGATAGCGCGTGTTTCCCGGACACTGCTACAACGTTGAGTTTGACAGGCGGCAGCGCTTGGGCCTGAAATGTTAGTATTAAAAGAGAAGACAGTAATGTGATTAATCTCATACCCACCTCGAGAAAGTGAATATGCATGAGTAATAAAAAGTTGTCAACAAAAAGTTAAATCACTTTCGAAAATGTGTTAGCTTTCTCAATTACTGTTTCAAAGATATCTTCTTCAATAGACCCATCCACCAAAAAATAGTAAAGATTCACTGGCAGTTTAGTTGTAAGCCTGTGGACCCTGGCCGCAGCTTGGGACACCACAGCTGGACTATAATCAAGCTCCGCAAAGACTGCGTTATTTGCAGTCGTGAGGTCAATTCCAATTCCCCCGGCCATCATGTTACAGAGAATAAGCTTGGTTTCCCCT
>CAZIXP010000213.1:0-5327 GCA_964543245.1 uncultured Starkeya sp. | reverse complement strand
GCTGGAGCCGATGGGCGGGCTCGTCGCCTGGGCGATCGGCCAGGCCGAGGCGATCCGCGCCGCGCGCGAGGCCTACGACGCCGGCCCGCGCTGAAGCTGCCGGCCCGGCCGGCCCGGTCAGCCCGCGCACCCACCCCCCCCCGCGGCTCGCCAGGACGCGCCGCCCGCGCGCAGCCCACCCGCTGCCGTCGCCCGATGTCGCACCTGCCATGCGCCGCCGGGCGGTGCCGGGCCTTGACGACGGGGCCGCAACGGGGGCAGAGGTGCCGCCAACCCTCGCGCGCCCGACCCGGCGCGCCGTCCCCGTCCTGCCGGCGCCGTGCCGGCCATCGCCGGAAATCGCCATGATCCGTTCCCCGCTCATGACCGTCATGGTCCAGGCCGCGCGCAAGGCCGGCCGCTCCCTCGTGCGCGATTTCGGCGAGGTCGAGAATCTCCAGGTCTCGCTCAAGGGCCCGGCCAATTTCGTCTCCAATGCCGACCGCAAGGCCGAGCGCATCCTCCACGAGGAGCTGAAGAAGGCGCGGCCGAACTTCGGCTTCCTGATGGAGGAGGGCGGCGAGGAGGCCGGCACCGACCCCTCCAACCGCTGGATCATCGATCCGCTGGACGGCACCACCAATTTCCTCCACGGCATCCCGCTCTTCACCATCTCGGTGGCGCTGGTGCGCGACGGCGTGCCCTTCGCGGGGCTGATCTTCAACCCGGTGACCGACGAGCTGTTCATCGCGGAGAAGGGCGCCGGCGCCTTCATGAACGACCGCCGCATCCGCGTCGCCGCCCGCCGGGCGCTGTCGGACAGCGTGGTGTGCTGCGGCATGCCCCATATGGGCCGCGGCAATCTCGGCGGCTTTGCGAAGGAATATGCCGCCATCGCGCCGAAGGTCGCGGGGCTGCGCCGCACCGGCTCGGCGGCGCTCGACCTCGCCTGGGTGGCGGCGGGCCGCTTCGACGCCTTCTGGGAGCGCAATCTCTCGGCCTGGGACATCGCCGCCGGCATCATCCTGGTGCGGGAGGCGGGCGGCTATGTCTCCGATCTCGACGGCGGCGAGAAGATGCTCGACAAGGGCGACATCGTCGCCGGCAACGAAACCATGCGCCGCGACCTGCTGGCTCTGGTCCGCAGCGCCTGAAACCGCGCCGAACCAAAGCGGTTCGGCGCCGTTCCTTTTCTTCATGCGTATGGCATAGTCGCGCCGCGGTGCCGGGCGGGAACCGCGCGGCGATCAGGAGACGGCGGCGAATGTCTGAAACGGCGGACCCTTTCCAGAAGCTTTCCTCGCCGCGGATATTCCTGATCCGGATGCTGGTCTTCGTCGTGCTGTGCGGTGCGCTCGCGGCGGTGATGTACCGGCAGATCCTCGCCGCCTTCCTCAACAATCCCGGCCTCAACGGCGTCATCTTCGGCGTGCTGGCCATCGGCATCATCTTCGCCTTCCGCCAGGTCGGCCGGCTGATGCCGGAGGTGGAGTGGGTGAACAGCGTGCGGCTCGCCGACCCCGGCCTTGCCGTGGAGCATTCCCCGGTGCTGCTGGCCCCGCTGGCGGTGCTGCTGCGCGACCGGGTCGGCCGCATGGCGATCTCGCAGACCACCATGCGCGGCGTGCTGGAATCCATCGGCACCCGGCTGGACGAGGCCCGCGACCTGCTGCGCTACCTCACCGGGCTGCTGGTGTTCCTCGGTCTGCTCGGCACCTTCTGGGGCCTGCTGGAAACGGTGGGCTCGATCGGCCGGGTCATCGGCTCGCTGGATGTCGGGCCGGATTCCGGCTCCATCCTGGAGGCGATGAAGACCGGCCTCGCCGCGCCGCTGGCTGGCATGGGCATCTCCTTCTCGTCCTCGCTGTTCGGCCTTGCCGGCTCGCTGGTGCTGGGCTTCCTCGATCTTCAGGCCGGGCAGGCGCAGAACCGCTTCTACACCGATCTCGAGGACTGGCTCGCCACCACCGTGGCGGATTATGGCCTCGACGCCGCCCGCCCGCCCGGGCCGGTGCAGCCGCCGCTGGCCGGGCCGGTCGCCCCCGCCGCCGCCGCGCCGGTGCCGTCGGGCGCGCCGCTGCCGGCGCTGCCGCCGCCCAATTACGCCCAGCTCACCCAGGCGATGGAGCGGCTGGAGCGCACCATGACCGAGGCCGGCTCTCACCGGGTGACCGCCGCCATGGCCCAGCTCGCCGAGAGCCTGCAGGGGCTGGTGCAGCACATGCGCAGCGAGCAGCAGATGGTGCGGGACTGGGTGGAGGCGCAGGCGGCGCAGCAGCAGGACATCAAGAAGCTGCTGGAACGCCTCGCCGAGCGCGAGCGGATCTGACCGGTGTGCGCCGCAGGGGCGGGGAGGGGCTGAACCATGGCGCTGGGACGCTCCCGCAGCCGCGAGCGCGGCATCGACTACTGGCCCGGCTTCGTCGACGCGCTGTCGACCCTGCTGCTGGTCTTCGTCTTCCTGCTCTCGGTCTTCGTGCTGGCGCAGTTCTTCCTCACCCAGGAAATGTCCGGCAAGGACACCGCGCTGCAGCGCCTGCAGGCGCAGATCCGCGAGCTCACCAACCTGCTGGCGCTGGAGCGCGCCAATAATGACGATTCCGAGAGCGAGGTCGGCAAGCTGCGCTCCTCGCTCGCCTTGCTGGAGCAGGAGCGCGACCGGCTGCGCACCGAGCTCGGCGCCGCCCCCGCCGACACCGGCGCGGAGGCGCAGGCCCGCACCGCCGAGCTCACCCGCCAGCTCGGCCAGCAGCAGGACGCGGTGGCCCAGGCCCTCGCCCAGGTCGACCTGCTGAACCAGCAGATCGCCGCCCTGCGGCGGCAGATGGCGGCGCTGGAGGAGGCGCTGCAGGCCTCGGAGCAGAAGGACAAGGACAGCCAGGCCAAGCTCGCCGACATGGGCCGCCGGCTGAACCTCGCGCTGGCCCAGCGGGTGCAGGAGCTGACCCGCTTCCGTTCCGAATTCTTCGGCCGGCTGCGCGCCATCCTCGGCGACCGCCCCGACATCCGCATCGTCGGTGACCGCTTCGTGTTCCAGTCCGAGGTGTTCTTCGACCCCGGCGCCGCCGCGCTGCGGCCGGAATCGGACCCGGCGCTGGACAAGCTGGCCGACGCCATCAAGGGGCTGGAGGCGGAGATTCCCGCCGACCTGCCCTGGGTGCTGCGGGTGGACGGCCACACCGACAACCGCCCGATCTCGACCCCGCAATTCCCCTCCAACTGGGAGCTCTCGGCGGCGCGCGCCATCGCGGTGGTGCAGTATCTGGTGGCGCGGGGGGTGCAGCCGGTGCATCTGGTCGCCGCCGGCTTCGGCGAGTACCAGCCGATCGACCCGGCCGACACTGACGAGGCCCGCGCCCGCAACCGGCGCATCGAGCTGAAGCTCACCGAGCGCTGAGCCGCCATGGCCGCCGCCCCGCCCCTGCGCATCGCCCCGGCCGGCGCGGGCGACCGGCCGGCCATGCTCGCCCTGTGGGTGGCGGCGTGGCAGGCGACGCTGCCGCAGATCGATTTCGCCGCCCGCGCCGGCTGGCTGGCGGAGCGGCTCGACGCGCTGGAGGCCGCCGGCGCGGTGACGCGCCTCGCGCTCGCGGCCGGACGCGGCAGCGATGATGTGTCCTTAGCCGGCTTCGTGGTGGTATCCCCCGCCACCGGCTATCTCGACCAGCTCGTGGTCGGCCCGCACTGGTTCGGCGCCGGCGTGGCGGCGGCGCTGCTCGCCGAGGCGCGGCGGCTCTCGCCGCACCGGCTGGAGCTGCACGTCAACCAGGACAACCCCCGCGCGGTGCGCTTCTATGAGCGTGAGGGCTTCCTGCGCACCGGCGAGGGCATCAATCCCCGCTCCGGCCTGCCGATCTGGCGCTATGAATGGCGGGTGGAGGGGACGGGATGAGGCGGCCCGGCAGCGTGCGGGGACTGGAGGCGCTCGGGCGGGTGCGGCTGTCGCCGTCCTTCTTCCTGCGCGATTTCCTCCATTCGGAGATCGCCAACTTCCTCGGCATCCCGAACATTCCCGACGATCCCGATCTCGCCATCGCCGCCGGCACCCGGCTGTGCGAGGAACTGCTGGAGCCGCTGCAGGCCCGGTTCGGCCGGCTTTCCATCCGCTCCGCCTACCGCTCGGCGCAGGTGAACCGCATCGGCAATGAGCGCGGCTTCAACTGCGCCTCGAACCCGCACAGCGCCGCCGGCCATATCTGGGACCTGCGGGACGGCGCCGGCCACATGGGCGCGACCGCCTGCCTCGTGGTGAACGCCTTCATCCCCCATTACGAGGCGACCGGCGAATGGGAGGCGATGGCGTGGTGGGTGCATGACCACCTGCCTTATGGCGCGATGGAGTTCTACCCCCGCTTCGCTGCCTTCAACCTGAACTGGCACGAGCGCCCGGCCCGGCGCATCACCTCGCAGATCCCGCCGCGCCGCGGCCTGCTGACCCGGCCGGGCCTGGCGAACCACGCCGGGCGGCACGAGGCAGCCTATGCCGGCTTCCTCGCCACGCTGGGGTGAGGGGCGGACGGGAGACGGCGCGCGGCGTCGCCGGCGCCGACCCGCTCAGCCGAAGCCGAGCTGCCGGAACGCGGCGAGCGCGGCGGGCTTGAGGCGCCAGGTGCGGGTCGGCTTGTCGTACTCCGCGAGGAGGCGCTCCGTTGCGATACCATCCCAGGTTGTTTGGCCCGGTACGTCCGGTCAAGACGGCGGGCGCCGGGCGGTACAGGGGGTGTGCCGCCCGCCCCCTCACGCCGCCTGCCCGAACTGCAGCGCCGCCAGCCGGGCATAGAGGCCGGCGCGGGCGACGAGGCTGGCATGGGTGCCTTCCTCGACGATGCGGCCGTTCTCCATCACCAGGATGCGGTCGGCGGAGAGCACGGTCGCCAGCCGGTGGGCGATGACGAGGGTGGTGCGCCCCTCCATCGAGCGGTCCAGCGCCTGCTGCACCAGCGTCTCGCTCTCGGCATCGAGCGCGGAGGTTGCCTCGTCCAGCAGCAGGATCGGCGCCTGCCGCAGCACCGCGCGGGCGATGGCGAGGCGCTGGCGCTGGCCGCCGGAGAGCGTGACGCCACGCTCGCCCACCCGGGTGTCCCAGCCCTGCGGCAGCCGGGCGACGAACTCGTCGGCCAGCGCGAGGCGGCCGGCGGCCTCCACCTCGGCGTCGGTGGCCTCGGGCCGGCCGAGCCGGATGTTCTCCCGCACCTTGGTGGCGAAGATCGCGACATCCTGCGGCACCAGCGCGATGCGGGCGCGCACCGCCTCCGGGTCGGCGCGGGCGATGTCGACGCCGTCGATCAGGATGCGGCCGGCGGCAGGGTCGTAGAACCGCAGCAGCAGCTGGAACAGCGTGCTCTTGC
>CAZIXP010000212.1:0-5330 GCA_964543245.1 uncultured Starkeya sp. | reverse complement strand
CGAGCGGCGGGCGCGGCCGGGCGGGCGTGCCGGCGGCCGCAGCGCGCGACGCGAGGCCGGGCGATGCCGCGGCGACCGGAGCGGCGGCCTCGCCGCGCAGCTCCGCGGCGATGCGGGCCGCCTGGGCCGCGAGCGGGCGGGCATCACCCGCGGTCGGCGCCGCCGGCGGGCGCAGCGGGGAAACGGAGGGTCGGCTGGAACCGGCAGGACGGGCATCGGCGGCGGGCCCGCGCTCGGCGCGGTCTCCGCTGCGGGGAACGGGCGGCGGGGCGAAGCCCATGGATGCGGGCGGCACCGCGTTCGCGCGGTCGAAATCGCTGTCGTGTTCCAGAGCACTCGGCATGCACACTCGCTCGCTTTGGCCGCGGCCGGACTATGGGCCGGTCATCCGCCCGCCCTACTC
The DNA here is from genome assembly GCA_964543245.1 of uncultured Starkeya sp. Taxonomy (GTDB): domain Bacteria; phylum Pseudomonadota; class Alphaproteobacteria; order Rhizobiales; family Xanthobacteraceae; genus Ancylobacter. The sequence goes on along the minus strand of CAZIXP010000212.1, from coordinate 4,927 downwards.
ACACCTTGACGTCACTGTGCCCGCGAGAGCACATAGTTGCATGTCTGCAACATGCCGACTTTATCGTTGTGCCTAATTACGGCAATCCTTAGCCAATATTAAGACTGGTATCCCCATGGGTGTGAATTTGTAGGCGTCCGATCAGACATAGACCGGCCTCGCCGCCTGCTCGGATGCGCCGAAGATCCGCCTATAGCGCGCCACTTCCTCCTCGGGCCCCATCGCCTTGGTGGGGTTGTCGGAGAGCTTCACCGTGGGCCGGCCATTCGCCGAAATAACCTTGCAGACAATGGAGATAGGGTCCAGCCCTCCACCCGCGACCAGGCCGCGGAAATCATTGGTGAGCAGCGTGCCCCAGCCGAATCCCAGCCGCATGCGGCCGACGAAATGGCGGTAGATCCGCTCGATCAGATCGATGTCGAGCCCGTCGGAAAATATGGCGAGCCGGCTCACAGGATCCTGCCCGCGCGCGCGCCACCATGCGATGGCTTCCTCGCCGCCTTCGATCGGATCCTTGCTGTCGATTCGGATGCCGGTCCACTGCGCCACCCAGTCCGGAGCGTCGTCTAGGAAGCCGGTGGTGCCGAAGGTGTCGGGCAGGATGACCCGCAGATTGCCCTCATAGTCCTCCTGCCAGTCGGCCAGCACCTGATAGGGCGAACGCGCCAGCGCGGCGTCGTCATCGGCGAGCGCGGCATAGACCATGGGCAGCTCATGGGCGTTGGTGCCGGTGGCCTCCACCTCGTGGCGCAGCGCGATGAGGCAGTTGGAGGTGCCGAGGAAACGGGGGCCCAGCCCCTCCATCATCGCCTGCACGCACCAGTCCTGCCAGAGGAAGCCGTGGCGGCGGCGGGTGCCGAAATCGGCGACATTGGCCCCGCCCAGCGCCTTCAGCCGCTCCACCTTCTCCCACACCCGGGTCATCGCCCGGGCATAGAGCACCTGAAGCTCGAAGCGCCCCATGCCCTTCAGCACCGCCCGGGAGCGCAGCTCGTTGATGATGGCCAGCGCCGGGACCTCCCACATGGTGGTTTCGATCCAGGGTCCCTCGAAGGTCAGCTCATACTGGCCGTCGCGCCGCTCGAGGTGGTAGGGCGGAAAGCGGAAGCCTTCCAGCCAGGCGACGAAGTCCGGCGAGAACATCTGCCGCTTGCCGTAGAACATGTTGCCCCGCAGCCAGGTCGACTCCCCGCGCGAGAGCGACAGCGAGCGGACATGGTCGAGCTGCTCACGCAGCGCGCCTTCGTCGACGAAATCGGCGACGCGCACCTGCCGGGTGCGGTTGATGATGCCGAAGGTCACCCGGGTCTGGCGGTGGCGGCGGTAGATCGTCTGCGCCATCAGCAGCTTGTAGAAATCGGTGTCCAGCACCGAGCGCACGATCGGGTCGATCTTCCACGTATGGGCATAGACGCGGGACGCGATGTCGATCATGCGGCGGGCAACCTGCGGCGGAGCTGCGGCGGGAGACGACGGGGGTGCGGGAGCGGTGAACCCGGGGCCGGGGAAGCCCGTTTCGTTCTAGACCATGTCGGAAGGAAAAGCAGCGGTGCCGGGCGGCACGTCCCGCTGCGCCGTTGCGAAGCTGCAAAACCATTCTTGCACGGCCGCCGAGGGGTGGCAGGACCGGTACCGCGGGCTTATGTCGTGCCCGATATAACTCCTTCAGGAGCCTGCTGATGACGACCCCTTCCCTCTTCGATCCCTACCAGCTTGGCGGCATTACCCTTGCCAACCGCCTGGTGATGGCCCCCCTCACCCGCAATCGCGCCGGTGCCGGCCTCGTCCCCACCCCGCTGATGGCAGAATATTACGCCCAGCGCGCCGGCGCCGGCCTCATCATCACCGAGGCGACGCAGGTCTCCGCCACCGCGCAGGGCTATCAGGACACCCCCGGCTGCTTCACGCCGGAACAGGTCGCCGGCTGGCGGCGGGTAACCGATGCGGTCCACGCCAAGGGCGGACGCATCTTCGTGCAGCTCTGGCATGTCGGCCGTGTCTCCCACAGCTCGCTCCAGCCGGAAGGCGCCGCGCCGCTGGCCCCCTCGGCCATCCGCGCCAACACCAAGACCTATGTGAACGACGCCTTCACCCCCACCGACGAGCCCCGGGCCCTGACGCTGGAGGAAATCCCCGGCGTCGTCGCCGACTTCGCCAACGCCGCCCGCTGCGCCATCGAGGCGGGCTTTGATGGCGTCGAAATCCACGGCGCCAATGGCTATCTCATCGACCAGTTTCTGCGCGACGGCGCCAACCAGCGCACCGACGCCTATGGCGGCTCGATCGAGAACCGCACCCGCTTCCTCAAGGAGGTGGTCGAGGCCGTCATCGCCGCCATCGGCGCGGACCGCACCGGCATCCGCATCTCGCCGGTGACCCCGGCCAATGATCTCACCGACAGCGACCCGCAGGCCCTGTTCAGCCATGTCGTCGACGTGCTGGAAACGCTGAAGCCGGTCTATGTCCACATGATCGAGGGCGCCACCGGCGGCCCGCGCGACATCGTGCCCGGCTTCGATTTCGCCGCGCTGCGCCAGCGATTCACCGGCACCTGGATGGTGAACAACGGGTATGACCGTGCCATGGCGGAGACCGCCATCGCCTCCGGCGCGGCCGATCTCGTCGCGTTCGGCAAGCCCTTCATCTCGACGCCCGACCTCGTGGAGCGGCTGCGCCGCGACGCGCCGCTGAACGAGCTCGATGCCGCTCACCTCTATGGCGGCGGCGCGCAGGGCTATACCGACTATCCCACGCTCGACGCGGCCTGATCGCGCCGGCAGAACCCGGCAAAACGCCCGCCGCGGAGACCGCGGCGGGCGTTTTGATGTGCGGCCACCCACGATCAGGGGCGGTAGGCGACGAAGTCGATTTCCACCAGCGCCTCGCGCGCGAGGCCGGTGACCCCGATGCAGGTGCGGGCGGGCAGCCGGCCTTCGGGGAAATAGCTGCGGTAGGTCGCGTTCATCGCGGGATAATCCCGCGCGAATTCGGTGATGTAGACCCGCGCCTGCACCACGTCGGCGAGGCTGTAGCCCACCCCCTCCAGCACCAGGATGAGGTTGTCCATCACCCGGCGGGTCTGCGCCTCGATGCCCTCGGGCAGCGGTGCGGCGTCATCCTTCGGGTCGGTCGGCATCTGCCCGGTGACGAACAGCCAGGGGCCGACCTGGACGCAGTGGCTGAACGGGGCGACCGGCGTCGGCGCGCCGGCCACCATATGGAACATCGGAGGGGGAAGCAGGGAATCGCTCATGCGCCGAGGCTATCTCCCCGCGCCGAGGTGGTCCACGCCTTCGAAGCTCCGCGCCTTCCGAGCTTCAGCCTTCTGGTACCCCGCCGGCTCAGGCGGCCAGCGGCAGCCGGTGCGAGCGCACCGAGACGTCGACCGTCATGCCGAGATAATCGCCCAGCATGCCGGTGAAGCCGCCGCCCACCGGCACCGCCTGCGAGGGATCGCGGGTCACCGCGATGCGGATGAGATTGTCCCCGGCGATGATGCCGTTGGTGGGGTCGAATTCCACCCAGCCGGCGCCGGGCAGATAGATGTCGGCCCAGGCATGGGTCGCGCCGGCCCCGACCACACCGGCATCGTCGCCATCGAGAGCGGGGTCGTAGAGATAGCCGGTGACGAAGCGGGCGCCGAAGCCGAGCGAGCGCGCCGCCTCGATAAGGAGCAGCGCAAAGTCGCGGCACGACCCACTGCCGAGCCGCAGCGTCTCCTGCGGGGTCTGGGTGCCCTGCTCATTGCGGACCTGATAGGCGAACCGGGCCTTGATGCCGTTGTTGATGTCGGTCAGCAGCGCCATCGTGTCCGTCGGACGGGTGGCGATGAAGCTCTGGGCGAAGGCGGCGAGTTCGCCCTGCGGGTCGGCATAGTGGCATTCCAGCATGCGGCCGAGATCGGTGCGGTCCTCAGTCGAATAGACGAAGGGGTAGGTCTGGGCCGCCTCGTCCAGCTCGAAGCTGAGGCCGCCGCTGCCGTAGCGCTCCAGCGTCAGCACGCTCTCGATGCGCAGTTCGCTGGCGGGCTCGGCGAAATCGACGATGGCGACGGAATTGCCGAACACATCGTGCAGCCAGCGCACATGCCCGGGCGGGGAGAGGATCAGCTCCGCATCGACGAGGCGGAGGTCGTGGCTGTCGCGCGGCCGGAGCATCAGCCGGTGCGGCTGGAAGGTCACCGGGTTGGCGTAATTGTACTGCGTCACATGACGGACGGTCAGCGTCTGCATCGGTCTTTCTTTCTCGCGGCGGCGAAAGCGCCTGCCGCATCATCTGCTTCATCCGCGCACCGGCGGGAGCGGCCCCCGCCGGATCGTCGGTGAGCGCCGGAAGCGGCTCAGTGACTGAAGAGCCGGCCCACGACATAGCCGGCAAGGCCAGCCGCGACCAGCGTGTGGAAGGAATAGCGGCGCTCGGCCGGAGCCTCGTCCGCCAGCGCCTCGAGCCGCTCGTCGGCCTCGTTCATGGCGCGGTCGGCGACGCTCGCGGTCGAACGCGCGGCGGTTTCCGCGTCATGCCTGGCCTTGTAGCCGAAATCCGATGCACGGCCGGTGACGTTGTCGCCCGTTTCCATCTCGAAGTCTCCTCGCTTGCTGACGCTGCGGCGCCCGGGGGCGTCGTTCGCGCGGACAACGTGCGAGGCTTCATTTCGTTCACCGCCGCGCGCAGCCCGGGCGCGCGGGTTCAGCGACGTCCGGCGACGAAAGCGATGAGTTCCATCGGTCCTGCCGGCCGCACCACCCGCACCCGCCGCCCCCCGCACAGGTCGCAGCGCAGCCGGGGCGAGGGAATGGCCGGATCCGGGGTCTCCGCGAGCGCGGCGGCGGGCGCGCCGAGGATCGATCGCCGCCCGCACCGCAGGCATTCGGCGCACAGCATGGCGTCTCCCTCCTGGCAAAGAAGCTCATATAGGTCGCGGGCCGCG
>CAZIXP010000211.1:0-5438 GCA_964543245.1 uncultured Starkeya sp. | reverse complement strand
CGGTCTCGATGGTGCCGTGGCCCGAGATCATGACCACCGGCACGTCGGGATGATCGCGCTTGATCGCCTCCAGCAGCTGAAGCCCGTCGAGGCGCGAGCGCTCCAGCCAGATATCGAGGAAGATGAGGTTCGGCCGCCGGGCCTCGATGGCGCCGAGGGCCTCGTCGCTGTCCTTGGCGGTGCGGGCGCCGTAGCCCTCATCCTCCAGGATGCCGGCCACCAGCCCGCGAATATCGGCTTCGTCGTCGACGATGAGGATATCGGTTGCCATCGTGTCCGTCTCTCCTATCCGACCCGGGCCGGCTGCGGGCCGCGGTCGCCTGTCGTTGTCACTGCCGAGGGCCCGCCGTCGAGCGCCATCCGCAATCGGATCCACGCACCGCGGCCCTCGGGGGCATCGTCGAGCTCGATGCCGCCGCCGTGCTCTTCCATGATCTTGCCCACGATCGCGAGGCCGAGGCCGGTGCCTTTCTCCCGCGTCGTCACATAAGGCTCGAGCAGCCGGGCCCGGTTTTCGGCCGGCAATCCCTTGCCGTTGTCGATGATGTCGATGGTGGCGGTGCCACCCAGAAGCGGCTCGCCTTCGGCATGGGTACGCACGAGGATGCGCGGTGGAGCGGTCTGCTCCTCCGGCGGCACCGCCGCGATCGCCTCGGTCGCGTTCTTGATGATGTTGGTCAGCGCCTGCGAGATGAGGCGGCGATCGAACTTCGCCTCGATCGGCGCATCGGGCAGCTCGCAGTCGATGGTGATCTCGGGATTGCCTACCCGCATCAGGAACACCACCTGGCGCACCGTCTCGCCAAGGTCCTGCAGCTCCGCCACCGGCTTGGGCATGCGGGCGAAGGAGGAGAACTCGTCCACCATGCGGCCGATATCGCCGACCTGGCGGATGATCGTGCTGGTGCACTGGTCGAACACCTCGCGGTCCTCGCCGATCACCTTGCCGTAGCGCCGCCGCAGCCGTTCCGCCGACAGCTGGATCGGGGTCAGCGGGTTCTTGATCTCATGGGCGATGCGCCGCGCCACGTCGGCCCAGGCCGAGGAGCGCTGCGCCATCACCAGTTCGGTGATGTCGTCGAGGGTGACGACCCAGCCGCTGTCGCCTTCGCGCGACTGTTCGGTGGTGAAGCGCACCGCCAGCATGCGGTCGCGGCCGTGACGGTTGACGGTGACGTTGCCCTGCGGGGAGCGCTGGCCGTTCTGCTTCGCCTCGGCGATCATCGGGGCGATCTCGGGAATGACCTCTGCCAGCTCCCGGCCCAGCGCATCGCTCTCCTGCAGCCCGAGCAGCTTTTCCGCCGGCCGGTTGATGATCGAGATGCAGCCGCCCGCGTCGAGGCCGATCACACCCGCGCCGACACCGGAGAGCACCGCCTCGGTGAAGCGGCGGCGGCTGTCGATCTGGTCGCGCGCCTTGACGATGTCGTCGCGCTGGGTGCGCAATTCCTGCGTCATCTTGTTGAAGGTCTCGGCAAGGCTGGACAGGTCGCCCTCGGACCGGCGAACCGGCACCTCGACATAGAGATTGCCGGCCGCGACAAGGTCGGCGGCGCCGATGAGCCGGCGGATGGGCGCCACCAGCCGGTTGGCGAAATGGATGCCGAGCCAGACCGCCGAGAGCAGCACGGTGAGCGAGATGACGGCGTAGAGCAGCGCGAACGCCACCTGCACGCCGATGCGGCGCTGTTCGAGGCTGCGGTAGTCCGCCACGGCGGCGCGGGTCTCGGTGAGATACTGGATGACCTTGGGGTCGATCGGCCGGGCGACATAGAGAAACAGGTTGTCGAAGTCCTTGAGCGGGATCACCGCGCCGACGAAATCCGCCTCGTTGGGCAGATAGATCAGCGGCTGGTCCTCGGTCGCGTCCTTGACGGCAAGGTTGGCCGGCACCACGAATTCGCGGCCGACCCGTATGGTCGCGCGGTCGACCACGGTGAGGTCGCGCTGAATGACCATGGCCGCGGGCAGCCCGCGCAGCGCCGCCTGGGCGGTCATGGCCTGGCGGAAGCGGCTGCGGTCCTGGTCCCAGAGCGGGCGGATGCGCTGGAGATCGCGGGCCATGCCCAGGATGTCGCCGCGGATCGAATAGGCGTGCTCGCGCACATAGGTCTGCGCCACGGAGACCGCATTGTCGACGATCGCCCGGGTGCGCACGGAAAACCAGCGGTCGAGGCCGCGGTCGAGCGTCACGCTCGCCAGCAGGGCGACGAGGATCGCGGGAACCACGGCGACGACGCCGAACAGGGCCACCACCCGCACATGCAGCCGGGCCGCCGCCCTGCCCCGCCGCCGCGCCTTCACGATGCGGAAGATTTCCCGGCCGATGATGGCGATCAACAGCAGCGACATCGCGCCGTTGATGCACAGCACCGTGACGACCACCTCCTGCGAGGGCACCAGCGGGGTGATGCCGATCAGCACGATGAAGCTGACGAGGGCGACGATGAGCGCGAGAAGAACCGCGAAAGGCGCGAGCATGCCCCAGGCGGAGAAGCGAAAACCCGACATCCCGAAATCGAGGGTGTCGCGGTCGAACTTTTCCGGCGTTTGGGCCTCGGCCATGCAGCACCCTGTGTCGGAGCGAATCGGGAGGAATCGTCCAGCACTGATGCAGTGCGACGACACTGGTGCAAAAATGTGACATGAACGCGAACCGCCCGCCGATTTCTGGGGAGGGCGGCGGTGCAGGGTTCGATCGCACGACCTTGTGAAGCGGGCGGCCCCGCCCCCCAAGGTCCACGGGAAAGCCGCTCAGCGGCTCGTGCGGATTATCTGGATGTCGAGATCCCGGATCTTCTTGCGCAGCGTGTTGCGGTTCAGGCCGAGCAGCTCGGCCGCCTTGATCTGGTTGCCGCGTGTCGCCGCCAGGGCGGCGGAGAGCAGCGGGTATTCGACGTCCTTCAGGATGCGATGGTAGAGGCCGGGCGGGGGCAGCAATTCGCCGAAGCCGCCGAAATAGGCATTGAGGTGGCGCTCGACCGAGGAGGCGAGGGTTTCATCACCCGCCACCTCCTCCGGCGCCGTGGTGTTCACCGGCGTCGCCAGCTCCGCCTCGATGATCGAGGCGGTGATGATCTCCTGCGGATAGAGCGCGGCGAGGCGACGGATCAGGTTCTCGAGCTCGCGCACATTGCCGGGCCAGCGGTAGCGCTTCAGCCGGTCGAGCGCCGCGGCGTCGATCTGCTTGCGCGGCAGCCCTTCCCGCTCGGCCTGCAGGAAGAAGTGGCGCACCAGGTCCGGCACGTCCTCGGTGCGCTCGCGCAGCGGCGGCAGCCGCAGCGGCACCACATTGAGGCGGAAGAACAGGTCCTCGCGGAACAGCCCCTGCTGGATCAGGATGCGCAGGTCCTTATTGGTGGCGGCGACGATGCGCACGTCGGTCTTGATCGCGGTGCGCCCACCCACCGTGGTGTATTCGCCCTGCTGCAGCACCCGCAGCAGGCGGGTCTGTGCCTCCATCGGCATGTCGCCGATCTCGTCGAGGAACAGCGTGCCGCTCTCGGCCTGCTCGAAGCGGCCGGCGCTGCGGGAATTGGCGCCGGTGAAGGCGCCCTTCTCGTGGCCGAACAGCTCGGATTCGATCAGGTCGCGGGGAATCGCGGCCATGTTGATGGCGACGAACGGGCCGTTGCGGCGCTTGCCATAGTCGTGCAGCGCCCGGGCGACGAGCTCCTTGCCGGTGCCGGATTCGCCGGTGATCATCACCGTGAGGTCGGTCTGCATCAGCCGGGCGAGCACCCGGTAGATGTCCTGCATGGCGGGGGAGCGCCCGACCAGCGGAATGGCGTCGGCCTCATCCCCCGTGCTCCGCAGCGCCGCCTCCGGCTTCTTCGGTTCGGAGAGCGCGCGCCCGACGATGGCGATCAGCTCCTTCAGGTCGAAGGGCTTGGGCAGATATTCATAGGCCCCGCGCTCCGAGGCGCGGATGGCGGTCATGAAGGTATTCTGCGCGCTCATGACGATGACCGGCAGGTCGGGCCGCACCTTCTTGATGCGCGGCAGCAGGTCGAAGGCGTTCTCGTCGGGCATCACCACATCGGTGATGACGAGGTCGCCGTCGCCCTGGCTCACCCAGCGCCACAGCGTCGCCGCATTGCCGCAGGAGCGCACCTCGTAGCCCGCGCGGGAAAGGGCCTGATTGAGGACGGTGCGGATGGCCGCGTCGTCGTCGGCAACAAGAATGGATCCCGTCGGCATGGCGGCTCTCAGTTGTGCTCGGCGTCGCGGGCGCCGCGATACATGGGCATGAGGACTCGGAAGGTGGTGCGGCGGGGCTGGCTGTCGCACTCGATGATGCCGCCATGGTCGCCCACGATCTTGGCGACGAGGGCGAGGCCGAGGCCGGTGCCGGTCGGCTTGGTGGTGACGAAGGGGTCGAACAGGTGGGGCATGAGGTCCTCCGGCACGCCGGGACCATTGTCCTTCACGCAGAACTCGAGCGGCAGGCTCACCCGCGTGGCGGATCCCGGCACGGTGAGGCGCACGCCGGGCCGGAACGCCGTGGTGAGCTGGATTTCGCCATCCGGCGCATCGCCCACGGCTTCCGCGGCGTTCTTCACCAGGTTGAGGAACACCTGCACGAGCTGGTCGCGGTTGGCGAGGACCGGCGGCAGCGAGGGGTCGTATTCCTCGACGAAGCGGATGTGGCGCGCAAAGCCGGAAGAAGCCAGCGTGCGCACATGCTCCAGCACCGCGTGGATGTTGACCGGCGCCCGGTCGACCGGGCGCTCGTCGGAGAACACCTCCATCCGGTCGACCAGCTTCACGATGCGGTCGGCCTCGTCGGTGATGAGCCGGGTGAGGGAGCGGTCGTCGTCGCTGGCCGACAGCTCCAGCAGCTGCGCCGCGCCGCGGATGCCCGACAGCGGGTTCTTGATCTCGTGCGCCAGCATGGAGGCCAGCGCCGTGACCGAGCGGGCGGCGCCGCGGTGGGTCAGCTGCCGGTCCATCTTGTCGGCGATGGTGCGCTCCTGGAGCATGATGACGACATGGCCCGGCGATTCCGCCAGCGGCGCGACGTGGATGTCGACGATCCGCTCCCCTCCGTTGCGAGGCGTGCCGAGATCGACGCGGTATTCGTTCACGGCGGCGCCGCGCGCGCGCACCTGCTCCACCAGCGGCAGCAGCGGGCTGCCGAAGGGCACGAATTCGTGCAGCCGATGCCGCGCCAGCACGGCGAGGCTCACCTCGAAGAACGCCTCGGCGGCAACATTGGCGTCGACGATGCGGTCGTCTGCCGCCACCGTGACCACCGGATGGGGCAGCGCGTTCATGATCGCGTCGGAAAGAGCGGCGCGTTCCGGTGTCGGCCGATCGGGTTTCGCCGACCTCATGCTGCGTATCTCCATGACAGATCGTCGAAGGCGTCGCGGATTCCGGCCTTAACGGCAGTGGGGTCGTCGAGGACGAGAAGGCGCGCGCGCCAGCGCCGCCCG
>CAZIXP010000210.1:0-5496 GCA_964543245.1 uncultured Starkeya sp. | reverse complement strand
TGCGGTGTTGCTGGCGCTCCGGCATGGCGCACCGTCTGATCCGGCGCGTGCGGGTGCCGCCGCCGGGCTGGTCGCCGGCGGGCTCGGCGCGGCGCTCTATGCCTTCCATTGCGTCGATGATTCGCCGTTGTTCCGGCTGACCTGGTATGGCATCGCGATCGGCGTCGTCACCGCCGCCGGCGCGCTGATCGGGCGGCGGGTGCTGGCGTGGTAGGAAGGTGCCGTGGCGAGGTGCTGCCCGTTGGCGATAGTTCCGCCATTACACTGTGGGACTAAACACCTAGGCGGCAGGCGGGTCCAGCAGCACCCAGAGGCGGGCAATTCGGCCATCGACGATGTGAGCCGCGTCCGCTCCCGTGACGGCGATCGGCCCACCTTCCGGCCCTGCTTCCCACCGAAGCACCGCGAGGCCGTGATGACCGACGGCCGGTGCCGAAGGCGCGAACCGAAAGCTGGGGCCGAATTGTTCCAGCAAATGTCCGGCGACGGCCGATATCGCGTCCCGGCCCTCCACCACATTGCCCGGCTCGTACATGACCGGTTCGGCGACGAAGAGGTCGGCGATGGCGGCATCGCGCCGGGCGGCATCGCGCTCGTTGAACACGCGCATCAGATTGGCACGCAACAGGTGATCATGGTCCATTTCGCTCGACATGGTCGGCTCCTGCAGATTTTGGCGACAAGCTGGCTGGGGTGGTTCAGACGAGCCGCGCGCCGCCATCGACATGCAGCGTCTCCCCATTCATCAGAGCGTTGCTCATGAGGAAGACCACGGCGGCCCCGACTTCCTCGGCGGTGCCGAGGCGATGCAGCGGCAGCTTCTCGGTCAGCGCGGCGACATAGGCGTCACGGCCATGGCCCAGGGTGCGCGCGAGCAGCGGCGTGTCCGTGGTGCCAGGCGAGACGGTGTTGAAGCGGCGCGGCGACAGTTCGAGCGCAAGGCCGCGGGCAAAGGCTTCCATGGCCGCGGAGGCGGCGGCCAGCACCGCGGTGCCGGCGGCGTTCGGCCGATCGGCCAGCACGCCCGATATGAAGGTCACCGAACCGTCGGCGGCAAGGCGATCGCCAAGGGCGCGCAGCGCATGCACCGCCGCCCAGATGCGCTCGTCGAACGCCCGGTGCAGATAGCTCACCTCCGCCTCCAGAACCTTGCCGGCGACGAACGTGCCCGCGAGCAGGACGAGATGGTCTACATGATCGAGATCGGCGAGGGCCGCGCCGATCGTCTCGGGCCGGGTGACATCCGCGGCGCGCCACCCGGCGAAATGGTTCGCGCCGGCGACGCGCTCGGCCCCGGCGGCGTCGAAGCCGATGACGGTGACGCGGGCGCCGGCGTCCCTGGCCTGCCGGGCCGCGGCGAGACCAATGCCGGAGGTGCCCCCGAAGAGGACAACGGAGCGGTCGGTGAGAGAGGCGGTCATGTGAGTGTTCCTTCCTGCGAGCCGGCGGTGCGGCTGTTGCGAGGAACCTAGTGCGATGACCTTGGGATGATAATTCGGGCAAAAATCGCTATAGTTATGCCATTATGGAACAGGTAAATCTTGAGAGCCTCACCGGCCTCATCGCCTTCGCCCGTGCCGGATCGCTGGGCAGCTATACGGCCGCGGCGCGCGCGCTCGGGGTCTCGCCATCGGCGGTCAGCAAGAGCATCCAGCGCCTGGAGCATCGGCTCGGCGTCCGCCTGTTCAACCGCACCACGCGCTCCCTTACGCTGACCTCCGAGGGGCGCGATCTGCACGAGCGGGCCCTGCGGCTGCTGCGCGAGGCCGAGGCCATCGAACAGGCGGCCGTGGCCGCGCGTTCCGAGCCATCGGGTGTCCTGAAGATCGTCGCGCCCCTGCCGATCGGCGTCCACATCCTTGCGCCGGCGCTGCCGCGCTTTCGCGAGCGCTATCCCAAGCTTGCCCTGGACCTAAGGCTCGGCGATCCGTTCGTCGATCTCATCGCGGAGGGCGTCGATGTTGCGATCCGGGTCGGCGATCCCAGCGATTCCCGGCTGATCTCGCGCACCTTGGCGCCCCACACCATCTGTGCCTTCGCCGCGCCGGCCTATCTTGCCAGACGCGGCACGCCACAACATCCTTCCGAGCTCGAGGGGCATGACTGCGTGAATTTCCGCTTTCAGAGCTCGGGGCAGGCATTGCGCTGGTCGTTCAAGCTCGGCGACCGGACGCAGGAGATCATGCCGGATGCCGGGATCACGACGGACGTCAGCGATGCCGTCGCGGCTGTTCTGGCGGCGGGCGGGGGGATCGGCATATCGCCCACCTTCGCTGCCGCAGCTTATGTCGAGCGCGGCCTGCTGGTGCCGCTTCTCCAGAGCTATTTCGCGCCGCGCTCGGCCATCACCGCGCTTTGGCCGGAGGGACGGCGCGCCAGCCCCAACGTCAAAGCCTTCCTCGGTTTCCTGACGGAGATTTTCCCGCGTGATCCGCCTTGGGATGCGGTGATGCGCGCGAACGGCACGTGATCCCCTCGGCGGCGGTGGCCGCCGCCGAGGCTTCTGGCGAGCTGTGGGCCATCCTGCCCATTCAGTCGGCGGCCATCCCGCGTGGTGCGGACCCCGCGACGCGTCCGCCATGCCTGCGCACATAAAGGATCTGGGCGGTCAGAGCGACGACGAGCAGGACGACAAGGCTGCCCAGCGCGCCCAGGAGGAGCGGGGACTTCGGATCGGTCACCAGAGGATGGCCATCCGGGACGCGACGGAGCGTTTCGCTGACGCTTGGCACCAACAGCAGAAACGTCGTCAGGGTGAGGAAAATCGTCTCGACATAGACGCCACCGCGGCCGGCGTGCGGAATAAGGCCGATGCCATAGCCGGCGAGCAGCAGCAGGATGGTCGCCGCGCCGATGCCGTAGCTTATGGGCTGACGGGCAACCAGAAACACCGTTGCCGCGCCGATCAGCATCGCAACGAAGTAAAGCGCGCCGGGCACCGATCGCGGCACGATCCGGCCGTGCCGGGCAAACATGTAGAGGGCGAGTGGAATGGCGGGCAGGCTGCCCAGCGTATGCACCCAGCCGAGGGGCGAAATGCCAAACATGAAGGTCGTCCTGTTTTCTGATCCGGTGCGATAGAGCATCCCGGTCGACGGGCGTCGTCGGGGATTTCAAACCTGTCCGCCTGCCTCCCCGTGGGCAGGAGGCGGCCGCCGGACGAGGCTGACGCTCAGAGCCACGCCGCCCGTGAGACAGAAGGCGATGCAGAGGACGGCGACGATGAGCGCCTGGGCGATGGCGGCGGGATCGGAACGCGCGCCCAGCACCTGATAGAAGATGCCGCCGATCACGGCGACACTGAGCGCCGTGCTGACTTGAAGGGTCGAACTGGCGATCCCGGCGATCATGCCTGAGAAGGCCGGCGCCACCCGGCCTGTCACCAGCGCCATCAGGGTCGGCAGCGCCAGCCCTTGCCCAAAGCCGATGACGAACAGCAGGGCGGCAAGCGGCGCCGGGGCGGGATGCGCGCCGATCCGCGACGCCGCGATGAGCCCGGCGAGCCCCAGGAAGCCGACAACCTCCAGCCCCATGCCGCTCGGATTGACATAGGCGCCGCAGAACCGTCGGAGACAGGGCGTCGACAACGGCCCGAGCAGGAAACCGGCACCGAACGGCAGGAAGACGAGGCCCGCCCGCAGCGCTGTCACCTGCAGCGCGTCCTGCAGATAGACGGAGAAGAGCTGGAAAAAGCCGCCGATGGAATAGAACAACAGCGCGATCAGCAGCGCGCGGCCCAGTCCCGGTGCCTGCAGGGCGTTCGGGTCGAGCAGGGGGGCGCCGCCCGCTCGCGCCAGTCGGGTCTCGTAACGCCAGAAAAACCATGCCAGCAGCGGCACGCCGGTGAGCGGCAGCCAGGACCAGAGCGGCCACCCGGCTTCGCGCCCCTCGATCAGCGGCACGAGCAGCGCACCCAGCGTCAGCATCGACAGCGCCATGCCCCCGAGATCGAGCCGGCGTGCGTCGCGCGCGCGGGTCTCTTTCAGCAGCGGAATGCCGAACAGCAGGACGAGCAGCGCCACCGGCAGGTTGATCAGGAAGATCGCCCGCCAGCCCAGCCCCATGAAGTCCAGCGCAATCAGCGCCCCGCCCAATGCCTGCCCGACCACCGCGGCGAGGCCGAAGACCGCACCATAGATGCTGAGGGCGAGCGGCTTCTCCCTCTGAGGGAAAATCGCCTGCACCGAGGCGAGCGCCTGGGGCGCCATGACGGCCGCCGTGACGCCCTGCACGGCGCGCCCGGCGACCAGCACCCAGGGCGATCCGGCGAAGCCGCACAGCGTCGAGGCGGCGGCGAAGCCGATCAGGCCGAGAAAGAACACACGGCCACGACCGAACAGATCGCCAAGCCGCCCGCCGGTCGTCAGCGTCACGGCATAGAGCGCGGCATAGGAAGCAATGACGAGTTGCTCGGCGGAGGAGGAGGCGCCCAGGTCTGCCCGGATCGCGGGGAGCGCCACATTGACGATGAAGAAGTCGAGCGGCGGCAGGAACGCGCCGACCAGCAGGATCACGAACATGGTCCAGCGCCGCGGCTCGATCTGGCCCTCACCGTCCCGGACCCGCGGCGCCGTACGGGCCGCGGCTTCACATGTTGTCGCGCTCATGAGCGTCTTTCCGTCCGTGAACCCCAGGCTTCGCGGCCGCCGATCATCTCGGGTTGCCCTTTCCGGTGCCGGCAGCCGGCTGGTTGTGCGTGTCGAAATCGGTCGCGATGGAGATGTCGCGCCACGCCGCGACGTCGGCGCGGAAGGCGTCCAGCTTCTGCGCCGCGATCGCGTGGGCACGCGGCCCGATGGGCAGGTGCAGCGGCGGATGCTCGGCATCGACGGCCCTCAGCATCACGGCGACGGCTTTGGCCGGGTCGCCGGCCTGCCGGCCATTATTGGTCTGGCGGTAACGGCGTCTCGCCGGCACCGTCTCGCCATAGGCCGCGATCTCCCGCGCCGCAGCGCTCATGGAGCGGCCGAGAAAATCGGTGCGGAAGGGGCCGGGCTCGACGATGATCACCTGCACGCCGAGCGGCCGAAGCTCGTCGGCCAGCGCTTCGGACAGGCCCTCGACGGCGAATTTCGTCGCGTTGTAGAAGCCGAAACCCGCCGAGCCGGCAATCCCGGCGCCGGAGGAGAGATTGACGATGCGGGCTCCGGCGCGTTTGCGCAGCGCCGGCAGGGCGGCCCGGGTCGTCTCGATCAGGCCGAAGACGTTCACCTCGAACATCGGGCGGTATTCGTCGGGCTCCCCCTCTTCGATCGCGCCGATGAAGCCGAAGCCGGCATTGTTGACGAGAACGTCGAGCCCGCCAAACGCGCTTTCGGCCAACGCCACGGCCCGTGCGGCGTCGCCGGCGCGGGTGACGTCGAGCGAAAGGCTGCGCACCGTCTCGGGGTAGCGCTCGCACAGCGATGTCAGGCTCTCCGTCGAACGGGCGGTGGCGACGAGGCGGTCGCCTCGCGCCGCGACGGCCTCGGCAAGCTCGAGGCCGAGGCCCGACGA
>CAZIXP010000209.1:0-5517 GCA_964543245.1 uncultured Starkeya sp. | reverse complement strand
GTTCGCCAGGGTCAGCGCCATGTGTCCCCCGTCAGGTGGCTCAGGGTGATCTCGGCCAGCGCGATGGCGCCGTTTTGGTCGACGGTCAGGAACACGCGCGGCGGCTCCTCGGCGCCGTGCCCGGCCATCATCAGGCCGACCCGCCGCAGGTCCAGCCCTTCCGCCGGCAGCGCCGGCGACAGCCGGCCGGCATGGATGACGGCGATGCGGTCGGCGAGGGCGAAGAGCTCGTCGAGGTCCTCCGAGATCAGCAGCACCGCCGCGCCGCGGCCGCGCGCCGCCAGCAGGCGGCGGTGGACGTCGGTGGTGGCGCCGATGTCGAGGCCGCGGGTGGGCTGGTGCGCCAGCACGAGGCGCGGCGAGCGCTCCAGCACCCGCGCCAGCACCACCTTCTGCATGTTGCCGCCGGAGAGCGCCCGGATGGCGGCGTCCGGCCCGGGACAGCGCACGTCATAACCGCGAATGGCCTCCGCCGCGCGGGCGCGCAGGGCCCTGTAGCGCAGGAAGCCGGCGGACTGGTTCTCCGGCGCCCCGATGGTCTCGATCACCAGATTCTCGGCGACGCTCAGCGCGCCGATGGTGCCGTCGCGGTGGCGGTCCTCGGGAATGCGGCCGACACCGGCCGCCACCCGGGCGGCGGGATTGGCCGCGCCAAGCCGGGTGCCGGCAATCTCCGCCCGGCCGCCGCTCGGCGCCATCAGCCCCGCCACCAGCCCGGCCAGCGCGCCCTGGCCGTTGCCCGAAACCCCGGCGATGCCGACGATCTCGCCGGCCCGCACCTGAAGGGTCGCCTCCACCAGCCGGTCGCGCTCGCCGGGACGGCCGACGCTGACGCCCTCCAGCTCCAGCACGCCGGCGCCGGGCTGGCCGGGGGTGCGGCGGCGCGGCGGCAGGGGCCGTCCGACCATCAGCTCGGCCAGCGTCGCCCGGTCGGCGCCCGCGCTGGGCCGGTCCGCCACCTTGGCGCCGCCGCGCAGCACCACGATGCGCTCGCACAGCGCCAGCACCTCCTGCAGCTTGTGGCTGATGAAGATGACGGCGAGCCCGCGCGCCGCCAGCGCCCGCACCGTCTGCGCCAGCCCTTCCGCCTCCTGCGGCGTCAGCACCGCGGTCGGCTCGTCCAGGATGAGCACGCGGACGTCGCGGTAGAGCGCCTTGAGAATCTCGACGCGCTGCTGCTCGCCGACGGAAAGCCGCCCCACCGGCACGTCGAGGTCGATCTCCAGCCCGGACTGGGCCATCAGCGCCGCGATCTTCGCCCGGGCCTCGCCGCGGGCGAAACCCGGCCGCCACAGCGGCACGGTGCCGAGCACGATGTTCTCGAGCCCGGTCAGGTTCTCCGCCAGGGCGAAATGCTGGTGCACCATGCCGATGCCCGCCGCCAGCGCCGCCTGCGCCGAGCCGCCCGGCAGCGGCACCATCTGGCCGGAGGCATCCGCGATGTGGATGCTGCCGGCATCGGCGACATAGTGGCCGAACAGGATGCTCATCAGCGTGGTCTTGCCCGCGCCGTTCTCGCCGAGCAGGGCGACGATCTCCCCGGCGTGGACATCGAGATCGATGGCATCATTGGCGGTCAGCGGGCCGAAGCGCTTGGTGATGCCGGCAAGCGACAGCACCAGCGGACGGGTCTCGTGCGGGGGCAGGTCGGGATGCAGCGGTTCGCTCCGGCGAAGGCACCGGCCGGGGTGGCGCGGCGCGGCGGGATCGCGAGGCCGGCGGGCGGCCCCGCCCCTCCCCGGCCGCCGCAGGGCCGCCGGAGAGACACAGGCGGCCCGGCGGACCGGGCGGGGTCTGCGGCCGACCGGACCGCGCCGCCGCCGCCTCGCCCGGCCCGGCGCGCCGGCGTGCAGAGGGTCGACGTCCAGAGGGTCGACGTCAGAGGGTGGATTTGGGCTCGGCGTCGTTCACATTGACGCGGAACAGGCCGTCCTTGATCTCCTTCTCGCGGGCCAGCACCAGCTCGATCACGTCCGGCGGCACCAGCTTGGGGTCGAGCGGGGCGAGGCTCGCGCCGCCCTCCGCCATGTAGCTGTAGGGGCCGTAATCGGCGGCGACGAAGGTGCCGTCGATCACCGCCTGGATGGCCTTGTCGATGGTCGGCTCCATCTGCCACAGCGCCGAGGCGACGATCGTGCCGGGGTACTGCGCGGCGGTGTCGATGACGTTGCCGATCGCCTTGACGCCGCGCTCCTTGGCGGCGTCGGAGACGCCGAAGCGCTCGGCGTAGAGAATGTCCGCGCCCTTGTCGATCTGGGCGAAGGCGGCTTCCTTGGCCTTGGGCGGGTCGTACCAGCTGTTGATGAAGGTGACGATGAACTTCACGTTCGGGTTCACCGAGAGCGCACCTTCCATGAAGGCCTGCATCAGCCGGTTGACCTCGGGAATGGCATAGCCGCCCACCAGCCCGATGATGTTCGACTTGGTCAGCTTGCCGGCCACCATGCCGGTGAGGAAGGACGGCTCATGGATGAAATTGTCGAAGACGGAGAAGTTCGGCTTGGTCGGGCCGAAGGAGGAGCCCATGAGATAGGCGGTCTTGGGATAGTCGGCCGCCACCTTGCGGGCGGGACGCTCCACCGCGAACACCTCGCCGACCACGAGGTCCGCCCCCTCCTGCGAGTATTGCCGCATCACCCGCTCATAATCGGTGTTGGCGACGTTCTCGGAGAATTTGTAGGTGATGTCGCCGCGCGCCTCCGCCGCCTTCAGAGCCTTGTGGATGCGCGACACCCATTGCTGCTCCACCGGCACGGTATAGATCGCCGCGACCTGGATCGGCTTGGCCTTGGCGGCGAAAGCCGGCCCGCCAACGGCCGAGAGCGCGAGGGCGCCGGCGCCCAGCGCCAGCACCTGCCGCCGGTCCACCGAGGCTGACGAAAAAAGCGGCAGGGACCGCGACGATTTCACGTCCATTGTTCTCTCTCCCACGCAGCGACCGGGCGGCGCAGCCCCCGGCGCGTCTGAAGCCGAACCCAGATGCGAGCGACGTGCCATTCTCCGACGGCGGCGGCGCGACGGCCAGCCCCCCGGCGGCTCAGCCACCGCGTTTCCACATCGCGGTGAGATAGGCGACGATGAAATCCGGCATGGCGGGCGAGAGGTCGGCCTCCCCGCGCACGACCACGACATCGTCGAGTTCCGGCCGCTCCTGGGTGGCGAGATGGGCGCGGATGCGGGCGGCCACCGCCATGGCCTCCTCCTGCGCCACGAGCTGGCGCATCAGCGCGATGCGGGGGCCGGCGAGCACCGCATCCCACCCCGCCGCGGCGGCGACGTCGGCGTCGCCGAGGCCGGTCTCCTCGCCCAGCTCGCGCATCACGCTGCCGGCGAGATCGACCCGGCCGTCGGCGGTGACGTCGGAGGGGTCCGGGGTGCCGGCGGCGAAGTAGATGCGGCCGGGATTGGCGGTCCACGACGCCATCACCCCGAGGATGAAGGCGCCGTCGGCACCGCGCAGCGCGCCCATGGCGAAGGCGTTGCGCAGGCTGGGGTCCGGAAAGCCCATGTCGCGCCACCACATGAAGGCGGCGAAGTCGCACTCCCGATAGGCGCCGGTCAGCACGCCCGCCGCAAAGGCGTGGCGCGCCAGCAGCAGCACCCGGCCGTTCCACAGCGCGGGATTGGCGGCCTTCAGCGTCTCGAAATGCGCGGCGATGGCGGCGGCATGGGTCTGCGCGAAGGCCGGCGGGCCGTCCTCGCGCACGAGGTCCAGCCGCGCGAGCGGCTCGATCTCCGGTGCGGCGAGGCCGCGCATCGGGGTGCCGCTCACAGATGCAGCGCGCCTTCGGAGACGACCACGGCGCCGCCCCCGATGGTCACGCCGGTGAGCGCCCCCTCCGCCACCTCGAGCCCGAGCCGCACCAGGCTCGGCCGGCCCATCTCGACGCCCTGCAGGATGTCGAAGGCGTGGAAGCCGTCGGCCGGGCGCTCGCCGGCCATCAGCACCGCCGCCAGCGCTGCGGCGGCCGAGCCGGTGGCGGGGTCCTCGGCGATGCCCATACTCGCCCCGAACATGCGGGCGCGCAGGTCGCCCTCGCCATCCTCGTCGCGGCAGAAGACATAGACCGAATCCGCCGCCACCCCGAAGGTGCGGATCAGCCGGCCGACGCTCGGGGTGATCCGTGCCAGCGCCGAGCGCGAGGCGAGCGGCACGCAGACGAACGGCACCCCCGCCGAGGCGACCACCGGGCGGTAGTCGTCGAAGCCGATATCGGCGATGTCGAGCCCCAGCGCCTGGGCGCAGGCCTCCACCGAGACCGGTTCGCTCTCGACGATCTCCGGCAGGCGGGGCACCGCGAAGGTGGCGGTGCCGTGGCGCGGGCCCTTCACCTGCACGTGGCAGGAAACCGGGCCCACGCCCTCCTCCAGCACGAAGTCGGCCGAGGTCGTCACCCGGTCGAGAATGGCGAGCAGCACCGCCGTGCCCACCGTGGGGTGGCCGGCGAAGGGCAGCTCATGGTGGACGGTGAAGATCCGCAGCCTTGCCCGGTGCTCCCCCTCCGCCGGCTTCAGCACGAAGACGGTCTCGGACAGGTTGAATTCCCGCGCGATCGCCTGCATCTGGTTGCCGTCGAGCCCGTCCGTCTCCAGCACGACGGCCAGCGGGTTGCCGGACAGCGCCCGGTCGGTGAAGACGTCGAGGGTGACGAAGCGGCGGGGCATGGGATCAGAGCTTCTCCGGCTTGAAGACACGCGAGGGGCTGACGAATTCGTCCTGTGCGGCGACGGTGAGGATTTCGCGCGACCCCGCCGCCGCGGTCCGCGCCAGCAGTCCGTAGGCCGAGGAGGCGGCCTTGGCGAGCGCCTCGGCGGCGCTGTGGGTGGTCTTCCAGTGGACGAAGAACAGCGCCGCGATGGCATCGCCCGCCCCGTTCACCGCGACGTCGAGCTTGGGGGTGCGCACGCGGAACCGCCCGTCCGGCCCGCTCGCCAGCAGGTCGATGGAATCGGCCGGCGTATCCTCGGTGTGGAGGCTGGTGACGAGGATGACCCGCGGCCCGCGGGCATGCACCGCGTCGCAGGAGGCCACCGCATCGGCCAGCGTCGTGCTGCCCCGGCCGGAGAGATAGTCGAGCTCGAACTGGTTCGGGGTGATGAGGTCGGCCGCGGGCACCGCCTTGTCCCGCATGAATTCCGGGATGCCCGGCCGCACGAAGACGCCGCGGCCGACATCGCCGATCACCGGGTCGCAGCAATAATGCGAATCGGCATTCGCCGCCTTCACCCGGGCCGCGGTGTCGAGGATGGCCTCGCCGATATCCGCCGCGCCCATATAGCCGGAGATCACGCCGTCGCAGCGCGGCAGCACGTTGAGCTCCTCCATGCCGCCGACCAGCTCGCGGATCAGCGCGGCGTCGAACACCTGGCCCCGCCACGCCCCATAGCCGGTGTGGTTGGAGAACTGCACGGTGTGGATGCCCCAGGCCTCGTGACCCAGCCGCTGGATGGGAAAGATGGCGGACGCGTTGCCCACGTGGCCATAGGCCACCCAGGATTGGATGGAAAGGAAGTTCA
>CAZIXP010000208.1:0-5599 GCA_964543245.1 uncultured Starkeya sp. | reverse complement strand
TGGTTGCGGGGACAGGATTTGAACCTGTGACCTTCAGGTTATGAGCCTGACGAGCTACCGGGCTGCTCCACCCCGCGTCAGTGGCCGCGGCGGACACCATGGCGTCCGGCGACGAGGGCTATCTAGCAATCCTCACCGCGGATTGAAAGGGCTTGGGCCCATAATTTGTCACGCCGACGTCGCGAAACCCTGCATTTTCATCGTAAGCCTATGGCATGTAACGAAAAAACCAGAAGGACTCAGCAGTGGGTAAGTCGGACGGGGCATCGGGCGGAACGCCGGGCCTGCTTGAGGCGGCGCTGGTGGCGGCGGGCGAAGAGGCCGCCGCGGCGCTGAAGGCGGGCTCCGCGGCCGCCCGCATCCACGATCTGCGCAAGGCGGCGAAACGGCTGCGGGCGCTGCTGCGCCTGCTGGAGACGCCGGGCGATGATGGCCGCGCCACGGCGCTGCGGCGGCGGATCGCCGAGGAGGCGCGCGCCCTGTCCGGCTCGCGCGACGCGGCGGCGATGGAGGAGGCCCTCGCCGACATCGCCGGCCGGGAGAGCGGCGCCGTACCCGCCGGCTTCCGCCTGCCGGAATCCGCCACCTCCCCCGACATCGTCCCCACCGGCGAGGAACTCGCCGCCGCGCTGCAGGCCGCGGCGGCGGAGATGGCCGGGCCTGCCCGCGCCCTCCCCACCGGGGAGCTGCTGCGCCGCATCGCCCGCTTCTACCGCAAAGCCCGCCGCGCCGCCCACGCCCTCGATCCCGACGATGCCGAAGCCCTGCACGAGCTGCGCAAGCATGTGGTGGTCCACCGCTATCAGTTAGAGCTGATCGCCCCGTTCTGGCCGCGCCTCGGCAAGCTGTGGCTGGCGGAGGCGCAGAAGCTGCGCGACCAGCTCGGCCGTCATCACGACCTCGACGTGCTGGCGGCGCGGCTGGAAGCCGGCGCGGAGGACGCCCCCACAGGCGCGGACCGCGCGGCGGTGGCGGGCGCGGCCCGGCGCCTGCAGCACCGGCTGGCCCGCAAGGCGCTGCGCCGCCACGCCCGGCTTTTTGCCGAGCGGAGCGGCGCCTTCCGCCGGCGCTGGCGCCACTACCGGCGGGCCTGAGCCCGACGCACGGGCGGGACGGGCGCACCGGCCGCGTGGGGCCGCTCCACCGTCATATCCCGGCTGGCATAACGCGAACCAGCGGCCTATGAAGGCTCTGCCCGTGAGGAAGAGCCGCCATGTTCGTCCGGCAGATGCATTATCTCGTCGCCCTTGCCCGCGAAAAGCACTTCGGCCGGGCGGCGCTGGCCTGCAATGTCTCCCAGCCCACCCTCTCCGCCGGCATCCGCCGGCTGGAAGAGGAACTCGGCCTGCCCATCGTGGTGCGGGGCCATCGCTTCCTCGGCTTCACCGCGGAGGGGGAGCGGGTGCTCGGCTGGGCCCGGCAGATCGCGGCGGATTACGACAGCCTCCGGCAGGAACGGGCGGAGACGGGCGGCCCGCTGTCCGGCACGCTGCGGCTCGGCGTCATTCCCGCCACCGTGCCGGCCGCGCCGCTGCTGCTCGCCGCCTTCTGCGCCCGCCACCCCGAGGTGCGGGTGCAGATGCTCTCGCTGAGCTCCGCCGCCATCCAGCGCGGGCTGGACGAGCTGGAGCTCGACGCCGGGATCACCTATCTCGAGAACGAGCCGCTGAACCGGGTGCGCCGGGTGCCGCTTTATACCGAGCGCTACGTCTTCGTCACCCGCGCCGGCAGCCCGCAGGCGCAGCGCCGGGCGATGAGCTGGCGGGAAGCGGCGGCCGAGCCGCTCTGCCTGCTGACCCCCGACATGCAGAACCGCCGCATCCTCGACCACATCTTCCAGAGCGCGGGGCTGCAGGCGCCGGCGGTGGTGGAGACCAACTCCTTCATGGGCATCTGGGCGCTGGTGCGCGGCGGCCCGTGGTCGAGCATCGTGCCGCTGGCCTGCCTGCGCGGCCTCGGTGCCGCCTCCGACCTCGTCGGCGTGCGGCTCACCGCGCCGGACCACGACCAGCCGATCGGCCTGGTGACGGCCGACCGCGACCCGCTGAGCCCGGTCGCCGGCGGGCTGCTGCGGCTGGTGCGCGGCCTCGATCTCGCCCGCACCTTCGCCCCGCTGGCCTGACCGCGGCGGCGACCGCCCGGCGCACTGGCCCGGGCCGGGCCGGTTCATCGCCGGCATCTATCGATCCTTTCACCCTTTCAATTTGTCGCACGCCATCCCCGGGCCCAGTGTTGGCGCGTCGGTTCGGGCGGCCTGAAACCCCGCCTCCAGCCCCAAAGGGGCGGAACCGGCGGGAGGAGACCCGGCACGCCGCCCCGCCGCGCGGGGCAGCCCTGCCCGACGCCGCAGGCACCATCGCCGCAACGGCCGGCTGCGCACGCAGCGGGAAGCCTTCCGTTCGTCCATAAAGAGAGGAGATGCTGAGATGGCTAAGGTTCTGTGTGTTCTGTATGACGACCCGATCGACGGCTACCCCACCACCTATGCGCGGGACGACCTGCCGAAGATCGACCACTATCCCGGCGGCCAGACCCTGCCGACGCCGAAGGCGATCGACTTCCGGCCCGGCACCATGCTGGGCTCGGTCTCGGGCGAGCTCGGCCTGCGCGACTACCTGGAATCCAATGGCCATACCCTCGTCGTGACCTCCGACAAGGACGGCCCGGATTCGGTGTTCGAGAAGGAGCTGGTCGACGCCGACATCGTCATTTCCCAGCCGTTCTGGCCGGCCTATCTGACGCCGGAGCGCATCGCCAAGGCGAAAAACCTCAAGCTCGCCCTCACCGCGGGCATCGGCTCCGACCACGTCGATCTTCAGTCGGCTATCGAGCGCGACATCACCGTCGCCGAGGTGACCTATTGCAACTCGATCAGCGTCGCCGAGCATGTGGTGATGATGATCCTCGGCCTGGTGCGCAACTATCTCCCCGCCCATGACTGGGCCCGCAAGGGCGGCTGGAACATCGCGGACTGCGTGAAGCACTCCTATGATCTCGAGGCCATGAGCGTCGGCACCGTCGCCGCCGGCCGCATCGGCCTTGCCGTGCTGCGCCGGCTCGCGCCCTTCGACGTGAAGCTGCACTACACCGACCGTCACCGCCTGCCGGAAGCGGTGGAGAAGGAGCTGAACCTCACCTGGCACGCCCGCCGCGAGGACATGTACCCCCATTGCGACGTGGTGACGCTGAACTGCCCGCTGCACCCCGAAACCGAGCACATGATCAATGACGAGACGCTGAAGCTGTTCAAGCGCGGCGCCTATATCGTCAACACCGCGCGCGGCAAGCTGTGCGACCGCGACGCCATCGCCCGCGCGCTGGAGGCCGGCCAGCTCGCCGGCTATGCCGGCGACGTGTGGTTCCCCCAGCCGGCACCGGCCGACCACCCCTGGCGCACCATGGCGTGGAACGGGATGACCCCGCATATGTCGGGCACCTCGCTCACCGCCCAGACCCGCTACGCCGCCGGCACCCGCGAGATCCTCGAATGCTTCTTCGAGGGCCGGCCGATCCGCGACGAATACCTCATCGTGCAGGGCGGCGGCCTCGCTGGCGTCGGCGCGCATTCCTACTCCAAGGGCAACGCCACCGGCGGCTCGGAAGAGGCCGCGAAGTTCCGCAAGGCGGGCTGACGGCGCATCACTCCGCCGGCCGGCATCCTCCCGGCGCGGCGTCTTCGGGCCCCCTCCCCCGGAGGGGGCCCTTTCTTTGCCGGCCCCGCCCGCGCAATCCCCGCGCAACCCTCGCCGCCCATAGAAGGGGATGGCAGCAGCTGCGGCAAGAGGTGCGGGACGCATGAGCAGGCGAGCGAATAGGTGGCGGGTCACGGCCCTCCCGGCGCAGGCGCCGCGGGCCACGCCGCTGATAGCCGCCCCGCTGCTGGCGCTGGCCCTGCTGCTGCGCGGCCCCGCCCCCGCCCAGGCCGGCAATGGCGGCAATTTCGCCGCGGGCATCGCGGCCGCTGCGGCCGCCGGCGTGGTCGGTGCCGCCGTCGGGGCGGCGATCACACCGCAGCCCGATTACGACGCCGATCTCTATCCCGGACCGCCTCCGCCGCCGCCCGCCCCGGCCGGGATTGGTCCAGCGCGCAACCCGCCGCCCTTTTCACCCGATGCCAGCGTGATCTGCTATCCCGCCCAGCGCGCCTGCTACGACGCCTCCGGCGCCTTCAGCGGGCGCTGGAGCTGGCGAATCTATGGCGCGCCCGGCGAGGGAGCGACGCAATGATCTGGCGCAGTCTGCTCGTTCTGATTGGCGTGGCCGGTCTCGCGATTGCCGACGGCGGCGCCCCGGCGCATCCGGTGGAGGCCGAGCGGACCGAGGTCGCCGTCTCCGCACGGCTGGATGGGGCGTGGGAAGCGGTGCTGGCGGGCGAGGAGCCGATCCTGACGCCGACCCAGTTCGCCCACCTCAACAATCTCGCCTATCAGTCCGCGGTGATCCGCAGCTGTCCGGGCTATGAGCTGGATGCCACCCATTTCAGCGCCGGCCTCGCCAATCTGATCCTCGGCCAGCCGCGCACCCTGACGCCGGAGCAGGAAGAGCAGCGCAAGACCGGGGTGCTGATCGCCTTCGGCACGCGCTATGGCCTGTTCATCGCCGAGGGCCGGTCGAACCTCTCGACCTTCTGCGCCGGCGCGGCGGCGTTCCGGGCCGACCCCGGCGGCGCCCCGGTCTACTGGAACTGAGGCCGCGCCCGGCGGCGCGGCGGCGAGAACGGTGGCGGCACCGCGGTGATGCCGCCACGAATCGGCTTTGACGCGTAGCCGCGCGGTTGGTATCGCGATGTGCGGAACCAACGGGTTCCCTAGCGGTATCGACAGCCAAGGATGCCCATCATGACACGTCTTTCCCTGCTGGCGGGCCTCGCCGGCGCCCTGCTGCTGAGCGGCGCGGCCCAGGCGGGCGACACTTTCAGCATCATCCAGGACAGGCCGAAAATCACCCATATCGACATCGGCAAGCCGGGCTCCTCGCATGGCGACATGATGGCGTACGAAGCCACCTTCACCACGGCTGACGGCAATAAGGGCACCATGGACGGGCTCGTCACCACGGTGGACGTGCCGGACGGGGATGGCGACAAATTCTACGACCGCCTCGCCGACATCGTGCTGGATTTCGGCCATGGCGATACCCTCGTCATCGCCGGCCACACGGTGTTTACGGTGGGTGACGGCGAGATCGTGGCGGATGCGCCGCAGGTGCGCGCCATTGTCGGCGGTACCGGCCGCTTCATCGGCAAGCGCGGGCAGATCACCACCACCCGCCGCGAAGCCGGCCATTACGAGCACAAGATCGAGCTGGTGGACTGACGGCCGCCGGCGAGATCGTCGAAGGCTGGGGCGAGGCGATGCCGGCCGGCAGGGGGCGAGGCGCGCCCGACGCCCTGCCGCCGGCAAAGCCGCCGCCGCCAACGGCCGGGGCGAGATGAACGGACGAGATGAACGGATCAGACCGGTCAACGGCCGGGGCCCTCGCCGGTGGGGTCGGGACCGGCCGCCCGGAGGCTCCGTTTGCTGCGACGGCCGCCTTGACACGAAGCAAAACCCCCGGCCGGTATTATCCGGTCGGGGGTTTTGTTTGGGTTTGTGATGAA
>CAZIXP010000207.1:0-5622 GCA_964543245.1 uncultured Starkeya sp. | reverse complement strand
CCTCCAGCCGGAACGGGCCCTGCGGCCCGCCGATCTCGCCGCGCAGATCGACATCGTCGAGGCGGAACAGCGCGCCGTCGGGGTCCACCACCTCGACCGCGCCGTCGATAACCTCAAGGGCGGCAATGGTGAAGCCGCCGGGCCGGACGCCGCCGCGCGGGGCCTGCACCGTGCCGTCGGCCGCCAGCACTAGCCGGGCGCGCGGCGCGACGAGGCGGATGTCCTCAATGGCGATCTCGCCGCGGATCAGCGCGCCGAGCGACAGGCTGCCGCGCAGCTCGCGCACCGTCGCGCTGGTGCCCGCGGGGTCGCGGCCCACCGCGACGTCGCGCAGCACCACGCGCGGCACGGGAAGGATTTCGGCCTCGATCGGCCCGCGCAGCGCCACCGGCGCGCCGATGGCGCGGCCGATCTGCTGCTCGAATTGGCCACGCCACTGCCCCCAGTCGACATAGACCGGCGCCGCGAAGGCCGCGGCGATCGCCAGGATGACCGCGGTGGCAAGGGTGAGCAGGAAGGTCTGCACGCATCCTCTCCGGCAGGCGGTCCCGCGCCACCGGGCGCGGGAAGCTCACGCCGAATGCGGCATCCGGGCGAGCAAGTCCAGATGTTACGGCAGAATCTTGCCGGGGTTCATGATGTTCTGCGGGTCGAGCGCCGCCTTTATCGCGCGCATGGCGTCCAGCGTCTCGCGGCCGTGCTCGGCTTCGAGATATTTCTTCTTGCCCTGGCCGACGCCGTGCTCGCCGGTGGCGGTGCCGCCCATGGCGAGCGAACGGTGGACCATGCGCTCGATGAAGACCCTGGCCTTGGCGACATCCTGGGGGTCGTCCATGTCCACCAGCGTGACGGTGTGGAAGTTGCCGTCGCCGACATGGCCGACGATCGGCGCCAGCATGCCCATCTCCTCGATGTCGCGCTTGGTCTCGTCGACGCAGTCGGCAAGGCGGGACAGCGGCACGCACACATCGGTCGCCAGCGCCTTGGCGCCGGGCTTCAGCGGCAGGCAGGCCCAGTAGGCGTCGTGCCGGGCCTGCCAGAGCCGGGTGCGCTCCTCGGGCCGCGCGGTCCAGGTGAAGGGGCCGCCGCCGAACTCGGTGGCGATCTCGGCGAAGCGCTCGGCCTGCTCGTGGACGCCGGCCTCGGTGCCGTGGAATTCGAGGAACAGCAGCGGCTGCTCCGGCAGGTCGAGCTTCGAATAGGCGTTGCAGGCGCGCACCTGCACTTCGTCGAGCAGCTCGATGCGGGCGACCGGCAGGCCGGACTGGATGGTCATGATGACCGCGTCGCAGGCGGAGCGGATGGTGGGGAACGGGCACACCCCGCCGGAGATCGCCTCCGGCAGGCCGGAGAGCCGCAGCGTGAGGCTGGTGATGATGCCGAGCGTGCCCTCGGCGCCGACGAAGAGCCGGGTGAGATCATAGCCGGCGGAGGACTTCCTCGCCCGCCGCGCGGTGGTGATGACCTCGCCATTGGCCAGCACGGCGGTGAGGGCGACGACATTGTCCTTCATCGTGCCGTAGCGCACCGCATTGGTGCCGGAGGCGCGGGTGGAGGCCATGCCGCCCAGCGAGGCGTCGGCGCCCGGATCGATCGGGAAGAACAGGCCGAGGTCGCGCAGATGCTCGTTGAGCTGCTTGCGGGTGACGCCCGGCTCCACCACGCAGTCGAGATCCTCGGCATGCACCGCCAGCACCCGGTTCATGCGGGAGAGGTCGATGCAGATGCCGCCCTTCGGCGCGTTCACCTGCCCTTCCAGCGAGGTGCCGGTGCCGAAGGCGATGACGGGCACCCCATGGGCGGCGCAGGCCCGCACGACGCGCTGTACCTCCGCGGTGTCCTCGACGAAGACCACCGCGTCCGGCGCCTCATTGGCGAGCCAGGTGATGGTGTTGGCGTGCTGCTCGCGCAGAGCCCGGCCGGTGGAGAGCCGCGCGCCGAAATGGCCGGACAGCGCCTCGATCACGGCCGCGACGCCGCCGCCCGGCGCCAGTTCCGTCCGCTCCGCCTCGACCGCACCGCCCATGGCTGCCTCCCTGTTCGCGTCACCGCAACGTCGTGCCCAGGCGGTATACTCCATCCGTGGCGCCAGCGTCTCCCCCGATGCACTGGCGCGGTGGCCGGCAGCGGCCCGGCCGGGCATGCAGCCGGCGGGAAGCCGCATGAATCTTAATTTTTGCGTAATTCCAGGCTTTCTTTTGCTGCCATTATGGGTGACGATTGCTCGTCAAAACGGCAGAGTGCTTGCGAATAAGGCAATACCATTTCCGGCAAAATCAGCGGGGTCGCGTCATGCTGGACGGGATCGATTTTGAACCCGTGTTTTTTGCCCCCTTTGTCTCGTCCGTGATGACGGTCGAACCGAGCTGGGTGGACTATAACGGGTTTCTCAGTGCAGCCAGTCACGGGCTGCTGTTCGACCGCGCCGTGGACGAGGCGGTATTCCTCGTCGGCCTCGCCGCGCTCGATCCGCGCCCGCGCACCACAGGCTTCCAGACGACGGAATCGCACCAGCGCTTCCTGCGCGAGCTGCGCGCCGGCCACGAGGTGCGGGTCACGCTGCGGCTCATCAATTATGACGAGCGGCGCGTCCATCTCTTCCAGGAACTGCACCATGCCCGCGAGGGCTGGACCGCCGCGACCCGGGAGCAGATGGCGACCCATGGGGACGCCATCGCCCGCCGCTCGACACCGGTCCCGGACGAGGTGCTGGAGCGGCTGGCGCTGATGCGGGCAGCCCATGGCGCCCTGCCCGACCCGGACGGCCTCGGTCGCCGCGTCGACATGCCGGTGCGGCTGTCCTGAACCGGCACCTCCCGGGCCGGCGGCGCTGAACCGCCGCGCAGCTGCCGCGCACCCGGCCCGGCCCCTGCGGATGCCGGGCAGACACGTCAGCGCCGGCCCTGCGGTCTCGCGGGACGCCCGGCGCGGGCGGCGAGTTCCAGCGTGGTCCAGCCGGCGATGCTTCGCCGGCGAACAAGATGCAGCCCCTGCGCGCGATAGGCCGCCAGCGCCGCATTGGCGTGGCTGTCGAGCAGGCCGGAAAGCACCACGCGCCCCTCCCGCGCCAGCAGCGGCCGCATCGGCTTCGCCAGCCCCTTCAGCGGCGCCAGCAGGATGTTGGCGAGGATCAGGTCGAAAGGCGCGCCGGTGCGGAACGGGCGGGCGCCCAGCCCCGGCGCGTGCAGGAAGCGGATTTCCGGCGCCGCCTTGTTGGCCCGCGCATTGGCGCGCGCGGTCGTCACCGCCACCCGGTCGATGTCGCTTGCCAGCACCGGGCGGTGAAACAGCCGCGCCGCCGCCATGGCCAGCACGCCGGTGCCGGTGCCGACATCGAGGGTGCGGGCCGGCCGCCGGCGCTTGCCGATCGAATCGATCGCGGCGAGGCAGCCCTGCGTGGTCCCGTGGTGGCCGGTGCCGAAGGCGAGCGCCGCCTCGATCTCGATGCCGATCGCGCTCGGCCCCACGCTGTCGCGGTCATGGGAGCCATGGACGACGAAGCGGCCGATCCGCACCGGGGCGAGCCCCTCCAGCGAGGCGCTGACCCAGTCCTTCTTCTCCAGCGTGGAGAACACCGCCGCGGCCGCCGCCTCCGGCGAGACCAGCGCCACCAGCTCGCGCACCTCGTCCTCGTCGGGCGGCTCGCCGAAATAGACCTCCACCGCCCAGCCCGATCCTTCGGCGCGGTCCTCGATCTCGAAGGCGGAGGTGGCGACCTCGGCAGGATCGAAGGTCTCGCCGAGGAACTCGGCGATGGCGCGCGCCTCCCGCTCCGGCGCGTCGACGCGCATCATGTGCGATGCGCCATTGGGCGGCAGACCTTCAAGCATGGCGGAACCTCACCTGTGAGCGCGGAGCGGCCCGTGTAGTGCCAGATGAGAGGACCGAGTGCCAGCGTCGTCGCGCCCCAGCCGCAGCGCCGCCGCGCGCTGGCAGCGCCGGTCACGTTGCCTGCAGGAAGCTGTCCAGCACGTGCTTCTCCCCGGCCTTGTCGAACTGGACGGTGAGCTTGTTGCCCTCCACCGCCATCACCTCGCCATAGCCGAATTTGAGGTGGAAAACCCGCTCGCCGAGCCGGAACGGGGACGGCGCGCCGGTGGACTTGGCGATGAGCTGGCCCTCGATGACCGGGCCGCCACCGCGGGTGGGGGCATAACGGCCGGCCGGCTCGGAGAAGCCGCCCCGGCCGGAGCCGCCCGAAGAGCCGCCGCCGCGAGAGCTGGCCCCGCCAACGCCGGCCCTGTCGCTACCGCCAGCCCTGTCGCCTCCGCCGGCGAAGCCCGCCCCGCCGCTGCCGGCGGAGCCCGTCCTCGCGGCCTGCGCCCGCTGCCAGCCCGGCGTGGAATAGGACGAGCCGAAGCTGCTCGCCGTGTCGAAACGGCTGGGGCCGTAGCCATAGCGGCCGGCCTGGCCGCCGCCCCAGCCCTGGCCGCCGCGCGATTCGGTGACCTCGACATGGCCGTCGGGCAGTTCGTCGAGGAAGCGGCTCGGCACGCTGGACTGCCACATCCCATGGATGCGGCGGTTGGAGGCGAAGAACACCTTGGCCCGGAAGCGGGCGCGGGTGAGGCCGACATAGGCGAGGCGGCGTTCCTCCTCCAGCCCGGCGCGGCCCTGCTCGTCCAGCGCGCGCTGGTGGGGAAACAGCCCCTCCTCCCAGCCGGGCAGGAACACCGTGTCGAATTCCAGCCCCTTGGCCGAATGCAGCGTCATCAGGCTGACGGCGTCGCTGCCGGCGCCGCCTTCGGCGTCCATCACCAGCGCGACATGCTCGAGGAAGCCGGTGAGGTTCTCGAACGGCTCCATCGAGCGCACGAGTTCCTTCAGGTTGTCGAGCCGCCCGGCGGCGTCGGCGGAGCGGTCCTTCTGCCACATCTCGGTGTAGCCGCTCTCGTCGAGCACGATCTCGGCGAGCTCCGTATGCGCGGTGACCTCGCTCTGCGCCCGCCAGCGGTCGAACTTCAGCACGAGATCGCGCAAGGAGCTGCGCGCCTTCGGCTTCAGCTCGTCGGTCTCGACCACGGCGCGTGCCGCGTCGAACAGTGAGATACGGCGCTTGCGGGCGTGGTCGTGCAGCAGCTGCACGGTGGCGTCCCCAAGGCCCCGCTTGGGCACGTTGACGATGCGCTCGAAGGCGAGGTCGTCGGCGGGCGAGTTGATGGTGCGCAGATAAGCCAGCGCGTCGCGGATTTCGGCGCGCTCGTAGAAGCGCGGGCCGCCGATCACGCGATAGGGCAGGCCGAGCGTGACGAAGCGGTCTTCGAACTCGCGCATCTGGAACGAGGCGCGGACGAGGATGGCGACCTCGTTGAGGTTTTCCTGCGCGCGCTGCAGCGCCTCGATCTCCTCGCCGATGGCGCGGGCTTCCTCCTCGGAATCCCAGGCGCCGGTGACGGTGACCTTCTCGCCGTCGACGTCCTCGGTGCGTAGCGTCTTGCCGAGCCGGCCTTCGTTGTGCGCGATCAGGTGCGAGGCGGCGGCGAGGATGTGACCGGTGGAGCGGTAATTGCGCTCGAGGCGAATGACTTTTGCGCCGGGAAAATCGTGCTCGAAACGCAGGATGTTATCGACCTCGGCGCCGCGCCAGCCATAGATCGACTGGTCGTCGTCGCCGACGCAGCA
>CAZIXP010000206.1:4408-5682 GCA_964543245.1 uncultured Starkeya sp. | reverse complement strand
GCCCGCGGGCAGGCCGGTCGCCCGACCGGCAAGGGAGCGGGCAGTCCGCCGCGCACGGTTTGGAGATGGTCGCTTCGCATTTCGCGCTCACGCCTGCCGCCTTCGACGGGATGAACCTGGTCGCCGCGCCGCTGCTGGCGGTGCGGGACGGCAGCGTGATCGCGATGAACGCCGCCGCGACCGCGCTGTTCGGCTGCGGCCGCCATCCCCTGCCCATGGAGCTGCCGGCGCTGTTCGGCCCGGCCGCGGCGGCGGTCGCCGCGCTGCTGGCGCCGGAAGGGCCGGCCGCGCCCGACGGCATCGAGGTCGCCTGCGCTCTCGCCGGCGAGGACGGCCGGCTTGCCGTCCATGCGCGCCGGGCCGAGCCGGCGGAGAGCGGCAAAGCGGCTGTCTGGATGCTCACCGTGACGCCGGCCGCGCCCGCAGGCTGCCCGCCCCGGCCGGAACCGGCCCCGCCCGGGATGAAGGGCGGGCCCCCCGGCCGTGCGGGAACGGACCCCGCGATGGCTTCGGCCCCCGACCTGGGCTGGCTGATGCCCGCCATCCTCGACCAGCTGCCGGTGGCACTGCTGATCGAGGATGCCGCCGATGTCGCGGTCTTCGTCAATCGCGGCTTCGTCGACATCTTCCGCTACGAGCTGGCGGAAATCGCCAGCCTCGACGACTGGTGGCGCAGGCTCTACCCCGACCCGGACGCCCGGGAGGTGGCGCGGCGGCGATGGGCCGAGATGATGGCCGCTGCCCCGCCGGAGGACGGCACCATCTCCACCTCCGAATTCCAGATCCGCTGCGGCGACGGCACCGACAAGATGCTCCAGTCGCACAGCTTCCGTATCGGCAGCTATCGGGTGCATTCCTATGTCGACGTGTCCCGGCGGCACCAGATGCTGGTTGACCTCAAGCTGCTCGCCGACACCGACGCGCTTACGGGGGTGCCGAACCGGCGCAGCTTCCTGCGTCAGGCCGCGGCGCTGATGCAGATGGCGCGCCCGCTCAGCCTGCTGCTGCTGGATGTCGATCACTTCAAGGCGGTGAATGACGAGCTCGGCCATGCCGTCGGGGACCAGGTGCTGGTGGAGATCGCGGCGCGGTGCCGGGCCGTGCTGGCGCCGGGCGACGTGCTGGCGCGCCTCGGCGGGGAGGAGTTCGCGGTGCTGCTGCCGGGGCAGGATGCGGCGCGGGCGATCGCCGCGGCGGAGCGGCTGCGCGGCGCGGTGGCGCAGATGGCGGTGATCGGTCTGCCGGACGTGCGGACGGTCACGGTCAGCATCGGC
>CAZIXP010000206.1:0-4398 GCA_964543245.1 uncultured Starkeya sp. | reverse complement strand
TCAAGAACGACATGCCGGGCCTCGCGGCGCGTTTCACGGTCAGCATCGGCGGCGCCTGCGTGAGCGCCGCCGGCGGCTCGATCGACGACATGCTGCTGCTGGCAGACCATGCCCTCTACGCCGCCAAGCGCGCCGGGCGGGACTGCGTGCGGTTCGATCCCGCGCCGGAGCCGGCGCCGGCGCCGCGGCGCTGAGGGGGGCGGGCAAGCTCGCGAGGGCAAGCCTGCTGGGCAAGCCGGCGCGCGCCACGCGCGGGGCCGGCCGTCGGGTTCAGAGGTCCTTCACCAGCCGCAGCGCGTCGTAGATGGCGGCATGGGTGTTGCGCGCGGCCACGGCGTCGCCGATGCGGAAGAGCTGGAACGCCCCTTCCGGCTTATCGTCGCGGGCCTGCGGCCGGCCGTCGATCAGCGCGTCGTAATCCACCGCGCCGCGGTTGCTGGAGAGCGGTTTCAGCTCGAAATACAGCTCGTCCAGCGGCCGCGTGCCGTGATTGACCACGATCTGGTCGACGATCCGCTCGCGGCGCACCCCGCCATAGTCCGAGCCGACGACCGCGCGGATCGCGTTGCCGGCGCGCTCGGCCGCCTCCAGCCGCCAGGTCACGGTGAAGGTGGCGTCCAGCTCCTGCAGCGTGCGCATGTAGGGCACCAGATTCATGCCCATCACTTCCGGCGCGAAGCTGCGGTCGGGGGTCATGATCTCCACCCGGGCGCCGCTGCGGGCGATGATCTCCGCCGCCTGCAGCCCGGCATGGTCGCCGGCGTCGTCGAACACCAGCACGTTGCGACCGGGCTTCACGTCGCCGGAGAGGATGTCCCACGCCGACACCACCAGCTCGTTGCCGGTGTCGAGCACTTCGGTGTGGGGCAGGCCGCCGGTGGCGATGATGACCACGTCGGGCTTCTCCGCCAGCACGGTGTCGGCTTCGGCCCAGCGGTTGAAATGCAGGGCGACGCCGGCCGCCTCGCACTGGGCGACGCGCCAGTCGATCAGCCCCAGCATCTCGCGCCGACGGGGGCTCTGCGCGGTGAGCCGCACCTGACCGCCGGCCTGCGGCGCCGCCTCGAACACCACCACCTCGTGGCCGCGGGCGGCGCCGACCCGGGCCGCCTCCAGCCCGCCAGGGCCGGCGCCGACCACCACCAGCTTGCGCCGCGCCGGCGCGGGGGCGATGTCGTGCGGCATGGTGGTTTCGCGCCCGCTGGCGCCGTTGTGGATGCAGTAGGCCGCGCCGCCCTGGTAGATGCGGTCGAGGCAGTAATTCGCGCCGACACAGGGGCGGATCTCCTCCTCGCGCCCGGCCCTGATCTTGCGCACGATGTGCGGGTCGGTGAGGTGGGCGCGGGTCATGCCGATCATGTCGACCTTGCCGGCGGCGATGGCGTGGCGGGCGGTGGCGACGTCGGGAACGCGCGCGGCGTGGAAGGTCGGCCAGCGCGTCTCCGCGCGGATCTCGCCGGCGAAGTCGAGATGGGGCGCGCTCGCCATGCCCTGGATCGGGATGACGTCGGTCAGCGCGGGGTCGGTGTCGATGTGGCCGCGGATGATGTTGAGGAAATCGACAAGGCCGCTGGCCTTGAGCCGGCGGGACACCTCCATGCCTTCCGCGCGGCCCATGCCGTCCTTCATGTCGCCTTCGTCGGCGGTGTAGCGCACGCCGACGAGGAAGTCCGGCCCGACCCGGTCGCGAATGGCCTGCAGCGTCTCCATGGTGAAGCGCAGCCGGTTGTCGAGCGAGCCGCCATAGGGAGCGTCGAGGTCGTTGGTGGAAGGCGACCAGAACTGCTGGGCGAGGTGGCCATAGGCCTCGATCTCGATGCCGTCCAGCCCGGCCGCCTTCATCCGCTCCGCGGCGTCGGCGAAATCCTTGATGACACGGGCGATGTCCCAGTCCTCGATGCGCTTGGGAAAGGCCCGGTGTGCCGCCTCGCGGGCGTGGGAGGGGGCGATGACCGGCAGCCAGTCGCCCTTGTCCCAGCGGGTGCGGCGGCCGAGATGGGTGATCTGGATCATCACCGCGGTGCCGTGCTCGTGGCAGGCGTCGGCGAGATCGCGCATCCACGGCACCACCTCGTCCTTGTAGACCAGCAGGTTGCCGAAGGCGGGCGGGCTGTCCTTCGACACCGAGGCGGAGCCCGCCGTCATGGTGAGCGCGATGCCGCCTTTGGCGCGCTCGGCGTGATAGGCGCGGTAGCGCTCCTTCGGCAGGCCGTCCTCGGCATAGGCCGGCTCATGCGAGGTGATCATGATCCGGTTGCGAAGCGTCAGGTGCTTGAGCTGGAAGGGCTGGAGCAGCGGATCGGTGGACATGGCGGGCCTGGGTGAGAGCTTCTGTCTGGAAAAGCTTAAACCTCCGTACACCACTGTCAATGACCGCGACATTGTCGTACATTCTGTATGGCGGCCGGAGGAGCTCCGTCCGTCGCGCCAGGGGAGGCACATATGGCAGCGCAATCGCCGCGTGTCGGCATCATCGGCGGCAGCGGCTGGCTGGGTTCGGCCTTCGCCCGCGCCTTTCTCGACACCGGGCTGGTGGCGCCCTCCGCGCTGGTGCTGTCGAGCCGGGCGGGCACCGGCCCGGTGGCGGAGGCGGTGTGGACCCGCGACAACCAGCATCTGGCCGCGCGCAGCGAGGTGGTGCTGCTGTCGGTGCGGCCGGAGCAGTTCGGCGAGGTCGAGATCGCCGCGCCGGACGCGCTCGTTGTCTCGCTGATGGCGGGGGTGGGGATCGAGACCCTCCGCCGCCGCACCGGCGCAAGGCGCATCGTGCGGACCATGCCGAACGCCGCGGCGACGATCCGCGCCTCCTACACGCCGTGGTTCGCCACCCCGGAGGTCGGCGCCGGGGACCGGGCGCTGGTGCAGCGCCTGCTGGAGAGCTGCGGCACCGCCGACGAGGTCGCCGCCGAGGCCGACATCGACTATTTCAGCGGCCTGACCGGCTCCGGCCCGGCCTTTCCCGCGCTTCTGGCGCAAGCGCTGATCGCCCATGCCCGCGCCCGCGGCCTGCCGGAGGCGACCGCCCGCCGTGCCGCGCTCGGCGTCGTGGCCGGCGCAAGCCGGCTGCTGGCGGCCGAGGGCGCCGAGCCCGGCGCGATCCTCGACGCACTGATCGGCTATCGCGGGACCACGGCCGCGGCGCTGGAGACGATGCGCGCCGCCGGCTTCGAGCGTGCGGTGGCGGCGGGGCTGGAGGCGGCGGAGGCCCGGGCGCTCGCCATGGCCGCCGCCACGGCCGGGCGGCCGTCATGACGGCCGGCCCCGGGCCGGACCCGGCGCCCCCCGCCACCGCGACAGATGCGCCCGGCGCCTCGGCGGAAGCGCCCGCCACCGGCTGGCGCGGCTCGCCGGAGCTGTGGCTGGAGGCCGCCTATGCCAGCCTGGTCGAAGGCGGGGTCGGCGCGGTGCGCATCCAGACGCTGGCGGCGCGGCTGAAGCTTGCCCGCACCAGCTTCTACTGGTTCTTCCGCGACCGCGAGGAGCTGCTTGCGGCGCTGGTCGACCGCTGGCGCGCGAAGAACACCGGCAATCTCGTCGCCCGCACCCAGGCCTATGCCGAGACCATCGTCGAGGCGACGCTGAACGTGACCGATTGCTGGCTGGACGAGGGTCTGTTCGATTCCCAGTTCGAATTTGCCATACGCAGCTGGGCGCTGCAGTCCCCGGAGATCGCCGCCGAAGTGACGCGGGCCGACGAGGCGCGCCTCGCCGCGCTGACAGCCATGTATGTCCGCTTCGGCTATGAGCCGCTGCCGGCGGATGTGCGGGCGCGCGCGGCCTATCTCGTACAGATCGGCTATATCTCGATGAAATCGCGGGAAGACCTCGCAACGCGGATGCGCCGCATCCCCGATTACGTCACGATCTTCACCGGCCACGCGCCGGAGCCACGCGAACTCGACCGTTTCTTTTCCCGCCACGGCTTCGTCCCCGGTCCCGCAACCGAATGAGCCGCCACCGCTTCCAGAGGAGTACACCGATGAGTCCCCGCAGCGATGCCCTGCAGGCCTTTCTCGACACCGCCCTGGCGGCCTATGCCAGCCACGCGACGGCGGCGGAATCCCGGCGATGCCTGTCGGCCATCGAGGCCGCGCTCGCCACCCCCGGCCCGCGCGGCGGGGCCGGGGGCGGGCGGCTGCCGGTCTGCGCCCATCTGGAGCCGGCGCTCGCCGTTGCCGGGGCCGATCCGCGCTTCGCCGATCTGGTCGCGCGGTTCCGCGCGCTGGAGCCGGCGCTGGACTGGCGCCGCCGCGCCTCGCATGACGGCACCGCCAGCGCCAATTTCGGATCGTCGGGAAGCAGGTCGACAATGCCATCCGACAGGAATTTGACTTCTTCCGGCTTCATCCCGCCCTCTTCCAGTTCTCGAATTCCGCCATCAGGCTTTTCCAGCGCGCC
>CAZIXP010000205.1:0-5777 GCA_964543245.1 uncultured Starkeya sp. | reverse complement strand
CGGCCTGTCGCGCCCGGCGAACTGAAACGTGGTTAGACCGGGGCGCGGCCAACCGAAGCCCGGTCAGCTGCAGCGCGGTCAGAGCGGGGCGCGGCGCCGCGGGGTGACGGCGCGGGAGACCAGCAGCTTGTCGATGCGGCGGCCGTCCATATCCACCACCTCGAACTTCCAGCCATTGGCCTCGAAGACGACACCCTCCTGCGGCAGCGCCTTCAGCTCGTTCAACGCGAAGCCGGCGGCGGTGTGGAAGCCGGCATCGTGCGGAATCTGGATCGCCAGCAGGTCGCCGAGCTCGTCCACCGGGGTGGAGCCGGCGACGAGATAGGAGCCGTCGGCGCGCTCGTGGATGTGCGGGCTGGCCTGGCCTTCCTCGTCGAGCATCACCGTGCCGGCGATGGCGCCGAGCAGGTCGGCCGGGGTGAGGATGCCGACCATCGAGCCATATTCATCGACCACCAGCGCCATCGGCGCCTGGGTCTGGCGCAGCAGCTTCATCGCGTCGAGCGCGCCGGCCGTCTCCACCAGCACCGCGGCCGGCTTCACGAACTGGCGCGGGTCGGGCGTGGCGCCATCGAGATAGGCCTCCAGCAGGTCGCGAATGTCGATGACGCCGATCGACTCCTCCGGCGTGCCCTCGCAGGCCGGCATGCGGGTGTGGCGGGTCTCGCGGATCGTCATGCGCACCGCGTCGGGATCGTCGGTCAGGTCGATCCAGTCGACATCGGTGCGCGGGGTCATCACCGCCCGCACCGGGCGGTCGGCGAGGCGCATGACACCCGCGATCATCCGACGCTCGTCGGGGTAGATGACGCCGGCGGTCTCCGCCTCGGCGACGATGGCGCGGATTTCCTCGTCGGTGACGTTGTTGTCCGAGCCGCCGGAGGTGTCGCCCAGCAGGCGCAGCACCAGCCGGGAGGAGATGTCGAGCATCCACACCGCCGGCGCCGCCACCCTGGACAGCACCACCATGGCCGGGGCGACCAGGCTGGCGAGCTTTTCCGGGCTCTGCAGCGCCAGCCGCTTCGGGATCAACTCACCGATGATGAGCGAGACATAGGTGATGGCGCCGACCACGAGGCCATAGCCGAGGCCGTCGGCGAGGCCGTGGGAGACGCCCTGCTCCTTCAGCCATGTGCCGAGCATCTCGCCCAGCGTGGCGCCGGAGAAGGCGCCGGCGAGAATGCCGATCAGGGTGATGCCGATCTGCACGGTGGAGAGGAAGCGGCCGGGATCGGCGGCAAGGCTCAGGGCGGCGCGGGCCCCGGCGGAGCCCTGCTCGGCCCGGCTGCGCAGGCGGGCCGGACGGGACGACACGACCGACAGCTCGGCCATGGCGAGCACGCCGTTGATCAGCACGAGCAGGACAACGACGGCGATTTCAAATAAGGGCATCTAGCATGTGATGGTGAACAGGAAGGGCTCCTGTCTAGCACGGATCGCCGCTCTTGCGAGGTGGCGGGGTGCAAAAGACCCGCCTCTCCCGCCATGTGCCGCCGTGTGCGGCGGCCCGGCGGGCCCGCTGCCGGCCCGAGCGGGACGGGCGTCGGTTCGAATGGCGGGTTTGGCGGGGCGGGTTTGACGGGGTTGCCCAAGCGGCCTAGGAAGCCGCACGGCTCCTCAACCCGGCGCACCCAGGCGATGTCGTTCAACACCTTCGGCCATCTCTTCCGTGTCACCACCTTCGGCGAGAGCCACGGGCCGGCCATTGGCGGGGTGATCGACGGCTGCCCGCCCCAGCTGCGCTTCCGACTGGAGGAGGTGCAGGCCGCGCTCGACCGCCGCCGGCCGGGGCAGTCGCGCTTCACCACCCAGCGCCGCGAGCCGGACGAGGTGAAGATTCTCTCCGGCACCCTGCCCGACGGCGAGGGCGGGCTGATCTCCACCGGCCCCCCGATCGCCTTCCTCATCGAGAATGTCGACCAGCGCTCCAAGGACTATTCGGAGATCGCGGCGAGCTATCGCCCCGGCCATGCCGACTACACCTATGACGTGAAATACGGCATCCGCGACCATCGCGGCGGCGGGCGCTCCTCGGCGCGGGAGACCGCGGTGCGGGTCGCCGCCGGCGCCATCGCGGCGAAGGTGCTGCCGGGCGTCACCATCCGCGGCGCGCTGGTGGCGATGGGCGAGATCGAGATCGACCGCCGCCGCTGGGACTGGGACGAGATCGGCCGTAACCCCTTCTTCTGCCCGGATGCCGAGGCGGCGGCGCGGATGGAGACCTATCTCGACGGCATCCGCAAGGCCGGCTCCTCGGTCGGCGCGGTGATCGAGGTGGTGGCGGAGGGCGTGCCCGCCGGGCTCGGCGCGCCGCTTTACGGCAAGCTCGACGCCGATCTGGCGGCGGCGCTGATGAGCATCAACGCGGTGAAGGCGGTGGAGATCGGCGAGGGTTTCGCCGCCGGCCGGCTGACCGGCGAGGCCAATGCCGACGAGATGCGGATGGGCAATGACGGCACCCCCCTTTTCCTCGCCAACCACGCCGGCGGCATTCTCGGCGGCATCTCCACCGGCCAGCCGGTGGTGGCGCGCTTCGCGGTGAAGCCGACCTCCTCCATCCTCACCCCGCGGCAGACGGTGACGCGGCACGGCGAGAACGCCGAGGTGTTCACCAAGGGCCGCCACGACCCCTGCGTCGGCATCCGCGCGGTGCCGGTAGGCGAAGCCATGGTGGCCTGCGTCCTGGCCGACCACCTGCTGCGGCACCGCGGGCAGGTGGGCACCGGCACGCCCTGGCCGCTGCCGCGCTGAGAGCCGAATCTCGCCCGGGGACGCGGCGCGCTGCATCGCCAAATCCGATTTCAGTATCACTGAAATTCATTCGCCCCCTTCATTGCGGGCGAAGATGCGCTCGGCTAGGCTGTCCTCATGAAACTGGCGGACTGGCTCAGGACGACAAAGACCTCGCGCAGCGGCTTCGCCCGCGCCGCCGGGCTGTCGCCGGCGAGCGTTACCGCCCTGTGCAACGACGAGCAGGCCTGGATCTCGCGGCAGGCGGCGGAGCGCATCTGCGCCGCCACCGGCGGGGCGGTGACGCCCAACGACTTCCTCGGCCTCGACACCCAGAGAGTGATGGGCATGACCGACAATCTTCGCAGCCGGATGGAAGCCGCCATCGAAGCCTTCGCCCGCGGCGAGATGCTCGTGGTGACCGATGACGACGACCGCGAGAACGAAGGCGACCTCATCGTCGCTGCCCAGTTCGCCACCCCGGAGAAGATGGCCTTCATCGTGCGCCACACCTCCGGCATCGTCTGCACCCCGCTCACCGCCGAGCATGCCCGCCGGCTGCGGCTGAACCCGATGGTGACCGACAACGACGCCCCCCACGCCACCGCCTTCACCATCTCGGTCGACTACCGCCACGGCACAACCACCGGCATCTC
Source organism: uncultured Starkeya sp. (assembly GCA_964543245.1). Classification (GTDB taxonomy): domain Bacteria; phylum Pseudomonadota; class Alphaproteobacteria; order Rhizobiales; family Xanthobacteraceae; genus Ancylobacter. The sequence goes on along the minus strand of CAZIXP010000205.1, from coordinate 2,391 downwards.
CGCCGAGGACCGCACCGCCACGGTGCGCGGCCTCGCCAACCCCAATGCCGGCGCCCCTGACTTCGTGCGCCCCGGTCACATCTTCCCGCTGATCGCCCGCGAAGGCGGCGTGCTCATGCGCTCGGGCCACACCGAGGCAGCGGTCGACCTGTGCAAGCTGGCCGACCTCGAGCCCGTCGGCGTGATCTGCGAGATGGTCAATGACGACGGCAGCGTGATGCGCGGGCCGAAGATCGCGGAATTCGCCGCCCAGCACGGGCTGCTGCGGGTCTCGGTGGCCGATCTCATCGCCTATCGCCAGGCCCGCGAGAAGCTCGTCACCCGCACCGCCGAATTCGACTTCCCCACCGTGGTCGGCGACATGGCCGCGATCTCCTATGTCACCCCGTTCGAGCCGGTGAACCACCTTGCGCTGGTGCACGGCAAGATCGGTGACGGGCGCGACGTGCTGGTGCGGCTGCACCGGGCCGACCCGATCGGCGACGTCTTCACGGGCGGCAAGGCCATCCGCGCCTCGCTGGAGCGTATCAAGGCGGAAGGTCGCGGCGTGCTGGTCTATCTGCGGGACGGCACGGCCGGCGTGCCCACCACCAGCGTCGGGCCCGACAGCGCGGATTCGCAGAGCCTGCGCGACGCCAACTGGCGCGAGGTGGGCCTTGGCGCCCAGATCCTGCGCGATCTCGGCATCTCCTCCATCCGCCTCATCGCCTCGCGCACCCGCACCTATGTCGGCCTCGCCGGCTTCGGCATCGAGATCGCCGACACCGAACATCTCGACGCCTGACCCTCATTTGTGATTTCGGCCCCCGTCACCTGCGTGTCACGCTGCGCGGGATGCGGTCTCGATCCGGCCGGGCGGTGCGCCGTCGCATCCCCGCCGCCTCGGGTCCGGCCCTGCGGGCATGATCCCGGACGGAGGTCGCGATGGTGCGTATCGGCGCGTGGCTCACCGCGTTTCTGGCCGCCGTGCTGACGGTGGGTGCCGTGCTGCCGCCCGGCGCCCGCGCCGCCGACGAGACGGTCGACGTCGAGCTGGTACTGGCGGTCGACGTCTCCTATTCGATGGACCTCGACGAGCTCGCGCTGCAGCGCGAGGGCTACATGCAGGCGGTGGTCTCGCCGGAATTCCTCAATGCGCTGCGGCTCGGCCCCAATGGCCGGGTGGCGCTGGCCTATGTCGAGTGGGCCGGGGTGGGCGAGCAGAAGCTGGTGGTCGACTGGACCATCGTGGAGGACCGGGAGAGCGCCCGGCGCTTCGCCGACGCCATCGGCGCCGCGCCGCTGCGCCGGGTCTACCGCACCTCCATCTCCGGGGCGATGGAGTTCGGCGCCGCCCTGTTCGAGGGCAACGGCCTGCGCGGGCTGCGCCGGGTGATCGACATTTCCGGCGACGGCACCAACAATCAGGGCCCGCTGGTGGAGCCCACCCGGGACGCGATCACCGCGCGCGGCATCACCATCAACGGCCTGCCGCTGCTGCTGAAGGAGGCCTCGGGGTCGCTGCTCGATATCGAACAGCTCGACATCTATTACGAAGACTGCGTCATCGGCGGGCCGGGCGCCTTCGTCATTCCCATCCGCGCCCGCCACGAGTTCGCCGACGCCATCAAGACCAAGCTGGTGCTGGAGGTGGCGGGGGTGAAGCCGCCGCCGGAGATCACCGTCCGCCACGCCGCCGCGACCGCCCCCCGCATCTCCTGCACCATCGGCGAGCGGATGTGGCTGGAGCGCTGGGGCAACTGATCCGGCCACGCTGCGAGGATGAGCGGCGAGGATGAGCGGCAAGAGGGGCGGCGCGGACGGGCGGCGGGACAGCCGCCGCCTCACCGCACGAACAGGCCCACCAGCTCCACATGCGCGGTGTAGCGGAACTGGTCCACCGGCGTGACCTCGACCAGCCGATAGCCGCCTGCCGCCAGCAGGGCCGCATCGCGGGCGAAGCTGCCGGGATCGCAGGAGACGCCCACCACCACCGGGACGGCGCTGCGCGCGAGCTCGCGGGCCTGCGCCTCGGCACCCTGCCGCGGCGGGTCGAACACCACGGCGTCGAACCCCTTCAGCTCCGGCGGCAGCAGCGGCCGGCCGAACAGGTCGCGGGCCTGCGCCGTCACCGGCTTCAGCCCGGCGGCGGCGCGGGCGGCCCGCATCAGCGCCTCGACGGCCGGCTCGCTGCCTTCCACCGCGGTGACCGCATGCGTCTCGGCGAGCCGCAGCGCGAAGGTGCCGACCCCGCTGAACAGATCCGCCACCGGCCCGCCCTTGCCGGGACGGCCCGTCCCCGCCACGACGCCGGGCCGCCCCCCGCCCGCATCCATCAGTAACCGCCGGGTCACCTCCGGGCCGTGGAACCGACCGGGACCGGTTCCCGCGCGGGGTACGTCCGTCCCCGGC
>CAZIXP010000204.1:0-5828 GCA_964543245.1 uncultured Starkeya sp. | reverse complement strand
AATTGCTCCACCCCGTCGATCCACTGGTGCCGGCGCCGCTTGCCAGTCCGCCGAGGGAGGGGTGATCGAGAAGAAGGGCCGCCATGTCGTACTTGATCGCCCGCGAGCGAAGCATGCCGATGAACTGACGGGCATGGGCGCGGTTGTTCTCGTCACCGCCGAACAGGTCCGCCTTGGTGTCGAAGATCACAAGCGCTGGCCTGTGCTGCGCCAAGGCATTATCCAGCTGCCGCATCAGCGGCGTTTCGCGCAGCACGCCACCGCGGTTATCAGGGACGGCGAGCAGGGCATCGCGCTCCGCAAGCGGCACCAGCCTCAGGCCCTGCAGACTGTCCATCGCAATGCCGAATGCGCGCGTGATGGCGTCCAGACGTCGGTGCATCTCGTCGAGATCGTCTTCCGCGGCGACATAGAGCACGGCGCCGGCCTTCACCTCGCGGCCCATCCAGTACCCGCCACAAATCGTCATGACTGCCAGCTGGAGTGCCATCATCGACTTGCCGGTGGCGCCGTCCCCGGAAAGGCCTGTTACGGTGCGGGCGGGAACCAGCTCGTCGACGTGCCACCCGCGGAGCGGAACATCCATGCCGGCAAAGCTGGCCGCGTCCACCACCTGCAGAATCGGGAGCGCCTCTCCACCAGTGCGGGGATCCGCCATGTGGCGCGAGGCCTCCGGTTGGCACTCGGACAACGGGATGAGATCTTCGCGCCGCATCACGCTGCAGCTCCAATTTGGCGCCTCGGCACGAACACGCGGCCGGCGTCGACGGCTGGCGCCAAACGCAGCACCAGTTCGCGGCCGTGCTCAACGTCTTCCACTGCGAGCGCCGGCACATCGCCGAGAATCGGCCCGGCTTCATCCCAATCGACGATGACGAGGCCGTGGGCATCTGCCGCGAGCCATCGTACCGGGTCGCGGAACACGGGCAGCACCTTGCCGCCATAATAGGTGGCGGGATTCGCCACCAGGTGTTCGCCAAGTACCGACCCCAGACCGGTGAAGCGACCGAGGCGAGAAGGATTCTTGATCGGCCAGGCAGCGATGTCGATCACAGCTTCGGACCAGTCCCGGATCGGCACCAGAAATGCCCGTTCGCCTTCGTCGGGATGGCGCGCCAGGACGAAGCACGTCATGAAGGAGACCACATGAAACGCCTTCACCTCCCGAAGCGCGGCCTCGGTCGCACCAGCGTCACGCAACATCGTCAGTTCATCGCGATCGGGGCCTGGCAGACCCAGCCACACTTCCTCGGGCATGCCGCGAAGGTCGAAAGTGAAGGGACCGGCGCTCATTCCGCCCTCCCCACCTCGGCCCAATAGGCTGCATCAGCCGCGATGAAGTACGGCGCCCTTTCATGCTCCGGCAGTCGTTCGAGAAGTGTCCACAGTGCGAAGCTGGCCTCCTCAAGAAAGAGGCGCTCGTCCTGCTCCGTCCGAAGGCCTTCGCGCTGCGCAGCCGCAAACACCGCTTGGCCCAGAGCCAAAGAGACAAAGGTGACGGGGCCAGCATCACTGCCGAGCACGCGGCAGGCCTGCGGGTATTTGGTCCGAACCGCCAGAGCGAACTCGATCGGGGGTTGCCGAACGCCTGCGGCCTGCCTTACGCCCTCCAACTCGCACCAGGGAAAGGCCGGCTCGCCATCGGGGGGAGCGAAGAACCGCAGGGTTCCGTCGTGAAGCTCGGCAACGTGCAGAGGGCAGAGTTGAGTGTGCACGATCATCGGCGCACCTCGTACCGCATGCCGAGCTCGCCGGCCCGCCGTTCAGCCATCTGCAACGCGGCGATCAGCTCGGGGATACGCTTCGGCTGCAGGGTGGCACCCTTCTTTGTCGGGCGCGCCTTGGCGCCGCTGGCGATGTCGAAGACCCGGATGGCGACGAAGCGTTGGCCCCCATATTCGGAAAGGCGCACCACGAGGTTCTCGCGCGGGCTCTTGCGGATGCACGCGATCTCGAGCGGCAGAACGGGGGTGATGGTGCTCAACATGCCCTTCCTCAGGCGGCCGACTTGCCGGCGGCCGGCAGCGAGGCCAGCCATTCGGCTTCCGCGGACATGGGGATGACAGTCCGACGGCAGATCTTCACTGCCTTCAGTGCGCCAACGTTGATGAGCTTATAGACGGTGGTCTGCGAGATGCTGTGCCGTTCGCAAAACTCGGCAATGCTCCAGCATTGCTTGGTCACTTCAGGGCGTTGCTCATACATGTTGTCCTCGCTTTCTTCAGCGTGCTTCTGTGAAGCTCAACGATGATTAGCGAAGATATGAGCGCGCCCTCGGCCCGTCTCGGGACAAAAGGTGGTCGTTTCAGCTGAGGTTTTAGACCTACTTTTCGGGCCTGTGCTTCTGTACTGTCGACCGATCCCGAGTGCGTCGCATTGTATCGTCCGCGACGATGGGAAAGCCCAGACGAGCCGTCACGCGTTTGAGATAGGTTGGTCGACCGCGCGTAGGCCTCTCCTGTCGAGCGTCGAAGATGCGGTTAGCTTCGTCGAGTACCCATTTGCGAAGCGCCTCGGCCGGTCGGCCACCCTTATTTGGCGGTTCGCCTTCCTGTATCAGAGCTGGATTAAAGAGCTGGAATGCATATAGCGCCCGCAACAGCGACATGGGGTCGGCGTCGAGGGCAAGATCGGTCGATACCGCGCCCCTTAGGCTTTGTAGAGCCTTCGGCGACAGGCTTTCGAGATGTGCCGTCAGGTTCTTCACTTCAGTTGCGAGTTTCGTCAATTCGCTTGCCGGATTGGCCTTGCGGAGCCGCCTGGCTTTCGCCCGCTGGGCGGCGAGGCATCTGCGGGCAACAGCCACAATCTCGTGCGCGCCGACACTTCGCTCGTCCTCGCGAAATCCAGCCACCAAGGCCTCGATCTCGGTGGGGTCATAGGGCCAGGGAAAGGCCAGCGCGGCATCATTAAGCAGGTCGGCCCACATCCACGGCTCGGCTGATCGTCCAGCCTTGAGCGCGCCGAACGCAGCCAGGCGACTACTGTGCATCGCTGCCACGCTTCTCGGACGGTGGCATGGTGATGTACCTCTCCCAAGCAGCCATCAGATCCCGACGCTTCTCCAGCGCGTCGCCACGCCGATAGGCCCGCTCGACCTCATCCCCGACTGCATGCGAGAGCGCGGCCTCAGCGACCTCACGTGCGAAGCTGGTGGCGTCACCGGCCCAATCTCGGAATGCGGAGCGGAAACCGTGCGGCGTGAACTTGTCGCCTCCATGCCTACGAAGAACAGCGGCAAGGGTCATGTCCGACAGCGGTCGCGAGCGCTTGGTGGACGGAAACACCAGCGCATCCTCATAGTCCTTGGCTGGGCGCAGTTGAGCGACGGTATGCAGAATCTCCAGCGCCCGCCCGGTGAGCGGCACGCGGTGAACGCGTCCGGCTTTCATTCGCTCGGCGGGCACGGTCCATACGGCATTGGCCACGTCAATCTCGCGCCAACACGCTTCCCGCACCTCGCCGGAGCGGGCAGCGGTCAGAATGGCAAACTCCAGCGCAAAGGCGCCCATGCCACGCACCAGTTGCAGGCGAGCAACGAAGGCCGGAACATCGGCATAGGGCATGGCTGCATAGTGGCCGCGGGAAAGCCTCTTCGCCTTTGGCAGCATCATCGAAAGATGCCCCTTCCACCGCGCGGGATTGGGCCCGCTACGGTGGCCGGCAGCAGCGGCAGCATCGAGAATGGCTTCGATCCTGCCGCGCAGGCGTGAGGCCGTTTCGGGCTTCTCGTTCCATATCGGAGAGAGCGTCGCGAGCACTGCGGCCGTGTCCACCTGATCGACGGCTTTGTCGCGCAGGGTGAGGCAATAGCCGTCATCCGTCAGCGCGCCGCCTTCGTCCCGCACACGAGAAAGCGTCATCCGCCATTGGGCTTCATGCTTCGAGTTGCGCCAAGCCGGCGCCATCGCACTTATGTGGGAATCGGCCATCTCGCCGAAGGTCGGCGCCGCAACTGGCTTCGCGGCAGCCCGCTTGGCGTCGAGCGGGTCAATCCCGTCCGCCAGGATGCGGCGGGCAGCGTCAGCCTTCTTTCGCGCCTCCGCGAGCGAGACTGTCGATGCGGCGCCGAGCCCCATCTCTCGTTGCTTACCGCCGCGCTTGTAGAAGAATACCCACCGTTTGCGGCTACCATCGGCCGAGACGCTGAGAAACAAGCCGCCACCGTCGGCATGACGACCTGGCTTGGAACAGGTGGCGACGAACCTTGCGGACAATCGATCTAGGGCCCGTGCCATCTCATCTCCCGGCCCTACCAACGGCCCTAGAGCATCCGCGTTGATTGTGACGGGTTTCGACGACGTTCTGCAAGCCTCAGCGAAATGTCAGCCGAGGAAATATAGGGCACTGCCGGTTGTCAGCGAGCCTGCATGATGTTCAGCGAAGGCGATAATGGCGGAGGGAGAGGGATTCGAACCCTCGATACGGTTTCCCGTATACACACTTTCCAGGCGTGCGCCTTCAACCACTCGGCCACCCCTCCGCAGCGCTGGCGCGCCGCCCCGGACCGCCGACCGGCGCAGGACGCCTCGGGTGATCCAGAGAGGCGCGGGAATATAACGAACGCAGCCGCCTGACAAGCTGTGACGCCGCGCAATTCGCAGCCCTGCACAAGCCCGGCCCGCCCCGGCCTTCGCCAGGGCCGCCGCTGCATCGCGAGCTACGCGGCGACACGCCCTTACGACATCCTCCGCCGGAAGCCGCGCGCGCCGGGCGGCACCACCGCCCGGCGCCGCATCCAACACACCGGCAACGCCGTGAGGCACGGCGTGCGCGACCACCGCTCAGTTGGCGGTGGACACCGCGCCGAGGCTGCAGGCCGCCTTGTCCGCGCGCGCGCCGATCAGGTGCACCTGGTCGGTTGCCTTGGTGCCGGGCACCACATTGAAGATCGTGGTGCTGGCCGAACCCGCGGATTTGCCTGCCGCGGTGAAATCACAGGTAACCACCGCCGAGGCGATGGTGCCGGTGCCGGCATTGCGGACCGACACCTCAACGACGGAACCGACCGCATCGGTATAGACGTCGCCCTGGGACAGGGCCGGCGCCGCATCCGCCAGCGCCGGCCTCAGCCCTCCGCCCGCCAGCATCGTGGCAGCCGCCACCGCCACGCCCGCCACCACCCGTCGAAACGCAATCATCTCTCGCTCCCCAGCCCCGAAGGCCCTTCACACGCTTATGGCTACACGGCTCCCGCGCCGACCGGCACAAGGCGCCCGTGTGGCCTTTCGGACAATGGTACAAATTTTCAGCCGGTCCCGCAGCAGGTCGCTGGGTTTCGTTGTCTTTACCCATTAGGAATGACGGTAATGTCGCTACGTCGTGCCGGGCCAGACCGCCTTGGCGCCCCGGCGGCTGCGAGAGAAGGTTGGGGGGAACGGGATATGGGTTGGAAGGCGGGTCTTCCGGTGGCGGGCCACCGTCTGGCGAGCGGCGCAGCCGTGCTTGCCCTCGCGCTGGCCGCAGCGGCCTGCCAGGAAAAGAACGAGTATGTGCCCCCGCCTCCCGCGCAGGTCACCGTCGCCGTGCCGCTGCAGGAAGAGGTGACGCGCTACCTCGAATTCACCGGCAATACCGCGGCCATCAACAGTGTCGATCTGGTCGCCCGCGTCGAGGGCTTCCTGATGTCGATCGACTACAAGGACGGCGCCATCGCCAAGAAGGGCGACCGTCTCTTCCTGATCCAGCAGGACACCTACCAGGCCAATCTCGATGGGGCGAACGCCGCCCTGGCCTCGGCCAACGCGCAGTACACCAATGCCGCGACCGAGTACAACCGGCAGGCGACGCTGGGCAAGCAGGACTTCTCCTCGCAGGCCGTGGTCGAC
>CAZIXP010000203.1:0-5843 GCA_964543245.1 uncultured Starkeya sp. | reverse complement strand
AACGCGCCGATGATCCTCACGCCAGGTAACCGATGAAGCCCGTCGTCACCCGTTTCGCGGTCTCCACCCTCGCCCTCGCGCTTGCGGTGCTCGCCCCCGCCGCCCCGGCAGCCGCGAAAGCGCCGGCTCCCCCCTCCCCTGCCGCCCCCGCCGCGGTGGCGGAACCGGTCACGGTCGTCGCCACGCCCATCCAAGCTTTCTCGGCGGGGGATCTGGCCGGCCGGCGCTATGGCCGGCTGGAGTTCCGCGGCGGGGTGGAGCTGCGTTCCGGCAATCCGCGCTTTGGCGGGCTGTCCTCGCTCGTGCTGGAGCCGGATGGCCGCCACTTCCTCACCCTGTCCGACCACGGCGACTGGTTCGCCGGCGAGCTGCTGACGGCGGGCGACCGGCCGCTCGGCATGGCGAACGTCACCACCGGGCCGCTGCGCGACCGCCGCGGGCGCACGCTGACCTCGCTGGGCCGCGGCGACACCGAATCGCTCGCCCGCCTGCCCGACGGCTTCGCCGTCGGGATCGAGCGGGTGCAGGAAATCTGGTTCTTTCCCGGGCCGCGGCTGGCGGGGTCGGGCGGGCGGCCCTGGCCTACCGATGGCCGCCTGAAGCGGCTCGCCTACAATAACGGCATCGAGGCGCTGATGGTGGCGCCGCTGCACGGCTTTGGCGAGCTGGCACTGGTCGCGGTCGGCGAGAGCGACCCTGCCGCGGTCGACAGCCTGCCCGGCTTCATCTTCGCCCAGCGCTTTCGCGGCAGCTTCAGCATCGCCCGCAGCGAAGGCTTCGATGCCACCGACATGGCGCTCGGCCCGGACGGCATGGTCTATCTGCTGGAACGGCGCTTTTCCTGGCTCACCGGGGTGTGGATGAGGCTGCGGCGCTTCCCGCTCGCCGATATCCGGCCCGGCGCCCGGATCGAGGGCGAGGTGCTCCTCACCGCCGGCCCGACCAGCGCCATCGACAATATGGAGGGGCTGGCGGTGACCCGGAACGAGGCGGGCGAGATCATCCTGACCCTCATCTCCGACGACAATTTCAACCACACGCTCCAGCGCACCGTGCTGCTGCGCTTCGCCCTCGTCGCGCCGCAGGCGACGCCCTGACGCGACAAGCCGCGCCGTCACCGGCCGAGAGCCGGTCTCCCACGAAAAAGCCGCCCGGAAGGGGCGGCTCATCTCAAAGATACATGACCAATCAGCGCGGCGCGGCGACCGGCTGCCAGGGCCGCAACCGGCTCATCACCGCGCCGTAAGGCACGAGCGCCAGCAGGGCGCAGCTCACCTTGACCAGGAAATCGAAGAAGGCCAGCCCGACCCACAGCGGCACCGTGACCGAGGCCGCCAGCACACCGTAGGTCACAGGGTCGGACATGGTGGGGTCGCCCGCGAAGGCCAGCGAGAAGAACACCACCGTGTCGAGCGCCGAGCCCAGCAGGCTTCCGGCCAGCGGCGCCCGCCACCAGGCGAGGCGGCGCAGCCGGTTGAACACGCCGATGTCGAGCAGCTGGCCGACCAGGAAGGCGGTGCCGGACGCGACCGCAATCCGCGAGGTGGCAAGCCAGACCGACAGGGCCACCGCCAGCGCAAAGCCGACATAGACCACCCGCCGGGTGACCTCGGGGCCGAACCGGCGGTTGGTCAGATCATTGACGAGAAACGCCACGGGATAGGAAAAGGCGCCCCAGGTGAGAACCTCCTGAAGCCCGAACATCTCCACGGGATACTGGACGAGAACATTGGACGCCGCGACCACCGCCATCATGGCGGCGATCGGCAGGGCCAGCTTCGCCAACGGAACGTGCTCGCCGGTCCGTCGCATCAGCGCGGCAGGGCTCACGCCGCAGCCGGCGCCGCGACCTGGGCCTTCTCGACGGCGCGCTTCAGCTCGGCGGCCTTCTGCGACAGCTCGTCGACCTTGGCCTTGAGCAGGAACGCGTCGAGACCACCGCGGTGGTCGACCGACTTCAGGGCATTGGCGCTGACGCGCAGCTTCACGGAACGCTGAAGGGCATCGCTCGTGAGCGTCACATTCACCAGGTTCGGCAGAAAACGCCGACGGGTCTTGCGGTTGGAGTGGCTCACGAGATTGCCGGTCAGAACCGCCTTCCCGGTAAGTTCGCACCGACGGGACATCGTGGACTTCCTTAAGTTTTCACAGCCGCGGCGCCGGAGGCCATGCATTGGCCCCTCGATCAAGCCGATGGCATCGATCCAAAGAGTGCGCTCCTATAGGCAAGAGGCCACGGCGCGTCAAGCCGCAGGGTGCCGCAGGCGCGTGCGGGTGCGGCCGGGCGGCGGTCGGCCGGGCCACAGTTCCGCCGCCTTCCCACGCGATCCCATTGTCGGGGCACGAGTTCCCGCGCGATTCCGGCGCGGGCGCGCAATATTCCGGCTCGCATGCGACGCAACCTGTTTACGGCGGCACTGGCGCTGGCTGCAATGACCGTGGCGAGCGCGCCCGGCCATGCGGATGGCCGTGTCGATGCCCGCTACCGCATCTCCATCGCCGGGCTGGAGCTCGGCCGCGCCAGCCTGCTGATCGAGGTGGGGGCGTCGTCCTATGTCGCCTCCGGCAGCGCACGCATCACCGGCGTGCTGCAGGCGGTCTCGCAGGGTCGCGGCACCGCCGGCGCGCGCGGGGCGCTGGGGCGCGAGAAGCTCTCGCCGCAGGCCTTCACCATGGAAGCGGTGAGCGACCGCAAGGCCGAGGCGATCCGCCTCGTGCTCGCCGCCAATACGGTGAAGGACATCGCCGTCGAGCCGCCCGTCAAGGAATCGAGCGACCGCGTTCCTGTCACCGACGCGGACAAGAAGGGTGTGCTGGACCCGATGACCGGCTCGCTGATCCTGGTGCCGGGCAAGGGCGACCTGCTCACGGCCGACTCCTGCAACCGCACCATACCGATCTTCGACGGGCGCCAGCGCTATGATCTCGCCCTGTCCTATATGCGCACCGAGGCGGTGAAGGCGGAGAACGGCTATGCCGGCGACGCGCTGGTGTGCCGCATCGCCTACCAGCCCGTTTCGGGTCATCGCCCCGACCGCAGCGCGGTCAAATACATGATGAAGAACAAGGACATCTATGTGTGGCTGGTGCCGATTCCCGGCACCCGGCTGCTCATGCCCTTCCGCGCGTCGGTGGCCACCGCCATCGGCACCGCGCAGCTGGAGGCGGTGAGCTTCGAGGCCTCGGACAGCCGGGCCAAATAGCGTCGGCACGTAGCGAAAGCCTGTGATATAAGGGCCTCCCTTCGGCCCGATGGACTGATCGGCCCATGAACATTGCAACACCCCCGGCGGGCGGCCGGATATTGCCGCCCGCCGGGCGGGCTCGCGGCGTCACCGCCGTGCTTGGCCCTACCAATACCGGGAAGACCCATCTCGCCATCGAGCGGATGCTCGGCCATTCCAGCGGGCTCATCGGCCTGCCGCTGCGGCTGCTGGCGCGCGAGGTCTACCAGCGCCTCGTGGAGCGGGCGGGCACCGACCAGGTTGCCCTCATCACCGGCGAAGAACGCATCAAGCCGAAGAACCCGCGCTACTGGGTGGCGACGGTGGAGGCGATGCCGCGCGACCTCGACGTCGCCTTCGTCGCGCTGGACGAGATACAGATCGCCGCCGACCTCGACCGCGGCCACGTCTTCACCGACCGGCTGCTGAACCGGCGCGGCCGCGAGGAGACCCTGCTGCTGGGCGCCGCCACCATGCGCCCGCTGGTGGAAAAGCTGCTGCCGGGCGTGAACGTCCTGGTGCGGCCCCGGCTGTCGAACCTCACCTTCGCCGGCGAAAAGAAGATCACCCGGCTGCCGCGCCGTTCCGCCATCGTCGCCTTCTCTACCGAAGAGGTCTACGCCATCGCCGAGCTGATCCGCCGCCAGCGCGGCGGGGCGGCGGTGGTGCTGGGGGCGCTGTCGCCGCGCACCCGCAACGCCCAGGTGCAGATGTACCAGAACGGCGATGTCGACTACCTCGTCGCCACCGACGCCATCGGCATGGGCCTCAATCTCGACGTCGACCATGTCGCCTTCGCCGGTGACGTGAAGTTCGACGGCTGGCAGTTCCGCAAGCTCAACCCGGGCGAACTCGCCCAGATCGCCGGCCGCGCCGGGCGGGCGCAGCGGGACGGCACCTTCGGCACGACCGGCCGCTGCCCGCCCTTCGACGCCGAGCTGGTGGAGCGGCTGGAGGCCCACAGCTTCGACGCCCACCGCGTGCTGCAGTGGCGCAATGCGGCACTGGAATACCGCAGCATTCCCGCCCTGCTGCGCTCGCTGGGCGAACCGCCGCGGGAGGAAGGCCTCACCCGCGCGCCGACTGCCGACGATGTGCGGGTGCTGGAGGTGGCCGCCCGCGACGAGGTGGTGCAGCGTTACGCCACCGACCGCCCGGGCATCGAGCGGCTGTGGGAGGCCTGCCAGCTTCCCGACTACCGGAAGGTGTCACCGGCCTCGCACAGCGACCTCGTGATCACCGTCTATGGCGACCTCATGCGCCAGGGCCGCATCTCGACCGACTGGTTTGCCAAACAAGTGGCCTTGGCGGACCGAGCGGAAGGTGACATAGACACGCTGTCGGGTCGCATAGCCCAGGTCCGCACCTGGACCTTTGCGGCGAACCGACCGGATTGGCTCGAAGACCCGGAGCACTGGCAAGGTGTCACACGGCGTGTGGAAGATCGACTTTCGGACGCGCTGCACGAGCGGCTGGCCCACCGTTTCGTCGATCGCCGTACCAGCGTCCTGATGCGGCGCCTGCGAGAAAACACAATGCTCGAAACTGAAATCACCAAGACTGGCGACGTGGTCGTCGAAGGCCATGTGATCGGCCATCTCCTCGGCTTCCAGTTCGCCGCCGATCCATCGGCCGGCGGGCCCGAGGCCAAGGCGCTGCGGGCGACCGCGCAGAAGGCGCTGTCCGGCGAGATCGAGGCCCGCGCGGCCAAGCTCGCCGAGGCCGGCGACGATGCCTTCGTGCTGTCGAGCGACGGCACGGTGCGCTGGGTTGGCGAGCCGGTGGCGAAGCTGATTTCGGGCGAGGAAGTGCTCGAGCCCCGGCTGAAGATCATCGCCGATGAGCACCTCACCGGCGCCGCCCGCGACGCGGTGCAGGCCCGGCTCGACCTCTGGCTGAAGAGCCATATCGGCGCGCTGCTCGGCCCGCTGCTGGCGCTCGGCCGCGCCGAGGACCTGACCGGCATCGCCCGCGGCATTGCCTTCCAGATCGTCGAGGCGCTCGGCGTGCTGGAGCGGCACAAGGTCGCCGAGGAGATGAAGTCGCTGCCGCAGGAAGCGCGCGCGCTGCTGCGCGGCCACGGCGTGCGCTTCGGCGCCCACCACATCTACCTGCCGGCGCTGCTGAAGCCGGCGCCGCGGACGCTGGCCACCCAGCTCTGGGCGCTGAAGCATGGCGGGCTGCAGCAGAAGGGGCTGGACGAGCTGCCCCACCTCGCCTCGTCGGGCCGCACCTCCATTCCGGTCGATCCCGAAATCCAGAAGGGGCTGTACCGCGCCGTCGGCTTCCGCGTGGCAGGCGAGCGCGCGGTGCGTGTCGACATTCTGGAGCGCCTGGCCGACCTCATCCGTCCGGCGCTGGCCTGGCGGCCGGGCATGCCCGGCGAGAAGCCGGCCGGCGCGCTGGACGGCTCCGGCTTCGTCGCCACCGTCGCGATGACCTCGCTGGCGGGCTGCGCGGGCGAGGATTTCGCCTGCGAGCTGGCAGCCGATCCGCGCGAAGCCGTAGGCCGCGGTGGTGCTGACGGCCACGATGAGCAGGCACGCCGAAGCGGACCGGCCACCACGAGCAGCCGAGGCCCGCGGACACCACGAGGTGCCGTTCGTCCTCCACGATGTG
>CAZIXP010000202.1:0-5850 GCA_964543245.1 uncultured Starkeya sp. | reverse complement strand
CCTCACCGCCATGTGCGGCGGTACGGTGAACAGCGTCGCCCGGGTCCAGGGCCTGCTCGGCCTGATGTGCAGCGCCGTACTTCGGGTCGGGCCGGTGGGCTCCGGCCACATCGTGAAGGCGCTGAACAACTATCTCTCGGCGGCCACGCTCTGGAGCGCGACCGAGGCGCTCATCGTCGGCCGCCGGCTCGGGCTCGATCCCGAGATGATGCTCAAGGTCTGGAGCACGGGCACCGGCCGCAGCCACGCGACCGAGGTGAAGCTGCCGAACCATGTCCTGACCGGGACTTATGATTTCGGCCAGACGCTCGAGCTGTTCTGCAAGGACATCGCCATCGCCGCCGACCTCGCCCGCCGCTCGGACACGCCGACGCCGACGCTCGACGCCCTGCTCGCCACCTGGTCCGCGGCACGGGACACGCTGGGCGGCCAGGCCGACATCACCGCGATCGCCCGGCTGATCGGGGACAGCGGGCTCGGCCTCGGCGCGCTGTCTGCCGCCCCTGCGAAGCCCGAGGGCTGAGGGCCGGCGCCGCCCCGCTTTCAGCCGTGCCGCCGCACCGGCAACGCCGGCGACAGGTCTCCTCAGAAAGCGAGGAGATTGTCGCGCAGATGGACGTGCTCATAGGCCTTGCGCATCAGGCCGCGGCGCTGCAGGGCGGGCACAAGTCCGTCGGTGATGGTGGCGATGGACCGGCGGCTGACATCCGGCAGCACGATGAGGAAGCCGTCGCCGCCGACCTCTTCCATGATTTCGCCCATCTGCGCGGCTGCGGTCTCCGGGGTGCCGACGACATCGACGCAATAGCCGGAGCCGTAATGGGCGACGATCGCCTCGCGCAGCGTGCGCTGGCCGGCGCGCACCAGGAAGGCCTGCAGCGTCGACTGGGTGCCGTTGGTGGTGAGTTCGCCGACGGGCGCATCGAGATCGAACACGGAGAAATCGATGTTGGTGGCCCAGCCGAGCCGGGCCAGCCGGGCGTCGATGTTGGCCGCCGTCTGGTTCTTGCGCTCATCCGCGAACCAGCGGGCCTGCTCGGCCGTCTCGGCAACGATCGGCGACAGCAGGAACAGCAGCTTGCAGCTGTCGGGATCGCGGCCCATCGCCGCCATCTGGGCGCGGACCTCTTCACGGTACCGCTTCATCGCGGGAACGCCGGTGGGGGCGGCGACGATGGTGTCGGCATGGGCCGCGGCGAAGGCACGGCCGGTGGAGGAGCCGCCGGCCTGGGCGATGATCGGCCGGCCCTGGGGGCAGGGGCCGGAATTCAGCGGCCCACGGGAGCTGTAGTAGCGTCCGGCGACGTCGATGGTGTGGACCTTGGCGGGATCGATCAGCACGCCGTTCTCGACATCGTCGAGGATGGCGCCCGGCTCCCAGGAATCCCACAGCCGCTTGACGATGTTGGCGTATTCCTCGGCCATGATGTAGCGCTCGTCATGATCGGCCATGCCCTCGAGGCCGAAATTCTGTGCCGCCAGATCATTGAAGCCGGTCACCAGATTCCAGCCGGCACGCCCACCGGAAATCTGATCCAGCGAGCCGATGATGCGGGCGGTCAGATAGGGGTGATAGGCGAAGGTGGAGAGGGTCGGCACGATGCCGACACGGCGGGTCGCGGCGGCCAGAAGCGTCGCCACCACGGAAGGCTCCTGGCGCGGCACGCAGATGCCGTTCTTCAGAAACATGTTGCGGGAGTTCTGCCAGTTCTCCCCGATGAAGATCGAATCCTCGATGAGGAGATAGTCGAAGCAGGCCCGCTCGATGGCGCGGGCGAGATCGACGAAGAGATCGGCCGTCATCCACTCGCGGCCGATATTGCCGGTCCATGGCTCACCCCATGCCTGCGCGCTCGACCCCTGCAGGAACCAGGACATGTGGAACGGGGACGCCATCGGACTCTCCTGTGTACCAGGCCGGAGCAAGCGCCTGTTCAGCGCGACCCCGGCACAACCAAGCCGTTAACCGTCATCTGATTAAACGCATACAGAGTTCCGGCGCACCCTGAGCGAAGCGGCGAAAATGCAAGCAAAATATGTGCCGTGAGGGGAGCCACCGGGGCTGGCGACCCTCGGTGACGCCGCCGCCGCGCTTCATGGCAAGGAAACTTGGTTTCCCTTCAAGAAATATCGTTGACACCGCCGCAGACGGATGCAAGCATTTCACACCTCGTCAGACGACCACGGTCCTTCACGGCCGGATGCGTCCACGTTGTTTCCAGTGACATTCCACCCGGATCGCCGCACGCCTCGTAGAGCGAAGGTTTCAGCCGCCATGAACGCCGCCCTCACGCGAAACTCCATTCTCAATGAACGGCATATCCAGCTCGGAACCAAATTCGAGTCTTCCTGGAACAGCATGCCTCTGCCGCAATTCTATGCAACCGACCCTTATGACGAGGTGGCGGCAGTGCGCGCGCGGGCCGGGCTGATCGACGTCTCCTCGCTGAACCTCGTGAATGTCCGCGGCGCCGAGGCCGTCGCGCTGCTGAACGAGGTGCTGACCTCGGATGTCGACCGGCTGAAGCCCGGTCAGTCCGCCATCAGCAATATCGTCGACGACGACGGCGCCCTGATCGACGACGTGCTGGTCTACCGCAACGCCGCCGACGATTTCCGCCTCTCCCATGGCTCCGGCAAGCTGGAAGATGTGCTGGCGGAATTCTCCGCCGGCCGGGACGTCGTCGTCGAGGACGACACCGACACGCATGTGCTCTCGCTGCAGGGTCCGGCCGCGCTCGCCATCCTCAGCCCGCACGCTTCGATCGACCTCGGCGCGCTCCGCTATTTCGAGCACGCGCCGGCCACGCTGTTCGGCCGGCCGGTGACCCTGGCGCGGGGCGGCTATTCCGCCGAGCGCGGCTATGAGGTGTTCTGCACCGCCGCCGATGCGGTCTTCCTGTGGGACTCCATCCTGGAGGCCGGCAAGCCCTTCGGCGCCATGGCGGTGTCGTGGCAGAGCCTCGACATCGTGCGGGTCGAGGGCGGGCTGCTGTTCTTTCCGTTCGACATGCCGAAGGGAGACGAAACGCCTTGGGAAGTCGGAGCGGAATGGACCGTGGACCTCGACAAGCCGTCCTTCCGGGGCAAGGAAGCGCTGGTCCGCCGCAAGAACGAGGTCCGCGTGGTCCAGCGCGGCATGGAAATCGACCATCACGAGCAGATCGAGCCCGGCGCGCGCCTCTTCAAGGATGGCAAGGACGTCGGTTCGCTCAATTCCTCGATCTACAGCCGTCATCTCATGCGTTCGATCGCTTTGGTCCATGTGCTCCCCGAGCTCGGTGCGTTCGGCACCGAATTCGAGGTGGTGGGGCCGCAGGGCCGTTTCACCGGGCGGCTGGTGAAGACCCCGTTCTACGATCCGCTGCGCCTGCGCACCCATCCGCTGGAGGAGCGCGGCTGACGCCTCGCCGGCAGCCGGGCAGGGCGCCCGCAACGAAAGAGGGCCGGAGCATGGCTCCGGCCCTTTGCATTTTCCCGATCCGCCAAGATCGGACCCTCCATGCCAGCGGCGCGGCGTCGGCCTCAGGCCCGAACCCGGCTCTTGGTGGGGTCGTAATGGGGGAAGGGGACGATGGTTGCGCCGATGCGCTTGGCATGGCCATCCAGCTTTCCGATCTCGACCGCGGCGCCGGTGGTGGCGGTGCTCACATCCAGCCGCGCCAGCGCCACGATGCCGCCCAGTGCCGGCGAGCGTGTGGCGCTGGTGACGACGCCGATCTGGGCGCGGCCGCTATAGACCGGGTCGCCATGGTGTACCGGCTCGTTGCCGTCCACCGCCAGCCCCACCAGCTTGCGGGCGGGATGGGCGCGGCGACGGGCAAGGGCGTCGCGGCCGATGAAGTCGTCCGGCTTGCTTTCCGGCACGGTGAAGCCGATCCCGGCCTCGAACGGATCGGTCTGGTCGCAGAACTCGTAGCCGGCAAAGGCGAGGCCGGCCTCGATGCGGACCATGTCGAGCGCCAGCAGCCCGAGGGGCTGGAGCCCGTGCGGCGCGCCGGCGGCAAACAGCGCGTCCCACAGCTCGACCGCGCGGCCCGGGTGACACCATATCTCGTAGCCGAGCTCGCCGGTATAGCCGGTCCGCGACACCATCACGGGAATGCCGGCGATGCGGCCGATGGTGAAGCGGAACCACTTCAGCTCGTCCGCGCCCGGCTGATGCGGCGGGGTGACGAGCACCTCCCGCAGAATGTCGCGCGCCTTCGGGCCCTGCAGGGCGAGGTTATGCAGCTGGTCGGTGGAGGACTTCACGAAGGCGTGGAGGCCGTGCTCCGTCGCAAGCTGGCGCAGCCAGACCCCGCAATAATCGTCGCCGCAGACCAGGCGGAAATTGTTCTCGCCGAGCCGGAAGACGGTGCCGTCGTCGAGCATGCCGCCATGGGGATAGCACAGCGCGGTGTAGACGACCTGGCCGACGCTGAGCTTGCGGATGTCCCGGGTTACCGCGAGTTGCACCAGCCGTTCGGCATCCGGCCCCAGCACCTCGAACTTGCGCAGCGCCGAAAGGTCCATCACCACCGCGCGCTCGCGGCAGGCCCAGTATTCCTCGATCGGCCCCGCCGCGGAGAAGCACTCCGGCAGCCAGAAGCCGCGATAGTCCACAAAGCTGCGGGTAAGCGCCGAGGTGCGGGCGTGGAACCCGGTTTCCCGCGTCAGCCGCGGGGCGGAATCGGGCGTCATGCGGTGGGCGATCCCTCTGGAGAACTGGTTGGCGCCGTCATAGACGCGGACATGGATGTCGGTGGGATGCCAGGCGTTCGACGCATCGATGTCGTCGGCACAGGAGGAGGAGGCGCAGAGCAGATCGGTCAGGGCGCGCAGCAGGACATAGTCGCCCGGACGTGACCAGGGCTCGTCCATGCCGATCCGGTCGCCCGGCGACACGAAGGTGTTGTAGAAGAAATTCACCGCCGGCCAGCCCATGCGCGGGGCAATGCCGTGCGGCGCCAGCGCACGGTTGAAATTGTCGGTGCAGTTGTCGTGCCCGGGATAGCCCATGTCCTCGTAGAACTTGGCGGTGCAGGCGAGCATGAAGGTGTCGTGGCGGCCAACCGTGTCGCGGATCACCTCGACCAGCGCGGTCTGGTCCTCGTCGAAATATTTCGAGTGCAGGCCAGGACCGGGATTGGCCGAGCCCATCAGCGTCCGGGTGGTGGTGGGGTCCAGCCCCTTTTCGCGGCCGGCCTTCAGCTTGCCGGCAGCGAAAGCGAGGAAATCGGAGCATTGCTGCCCGTCCACGTCGATGATCTGGATGTAGTCGCCCGCCTTCACCTCATAGGCGGCGGCCGTGGCGGCACGAATGCGCAGATCGAGCTTGGGCGGCGCCAGCGGAGCCGGGACGGTGCCGCTGGAGGGCGAGGCCGGCACGATTTCCACGATCAGGTCGGTCGGGGCGTCCTGGGTGCCGGGGTCCATGGGCCCGCCGGGGGCGACGAGCACGCAGCGCAGATGGCCCGGCGCAATGAACGACAGGCGGGCACCGGCCACGCCCGCCGGCCCGAACAGCTCGATCGCCCGCGCCTCGACACCAAGGCCCACCTCGACACCAAGGGCTGCCTCGCCGCCGAGGAAAGCGGCCGCCGCCGCAGGCAGCGCTACCGCAGCCGGCGGCGCGCCCGGCACGAGCTCACCCGCCTCGGCCGGGAGGCCGGCGACGAACAGCGCACCGATCTGGCCGCCTTCGGGATCGACGACATGGGCGCTGTCGCCCGGCCGCATCTCGAAGCCGACCCAGCCGCCCCCGGGCGCAACATGGCGCAAGCGTGCCGGATGAAGGCGCCGGCCGGTGGTCGAAGCAGCGGCGCCGAGCTGGACGGTCATGGCGTTTGTTCCCGTGGTGCCCGTGGG
>CAZIXP010000201.1:4631-5885 GCA_964543245.1 uncultured Starkeya sp. | reverse complement strand
TTGCCCGCGCCCGAGGGCCCGACGATCGCCACCCGCTCGCCGCGCCGCACCGCGAAGCTGAGGTCTTCCACCGCGGTGTGGCCGGGCCGGGCGGGGTAGGCGAAGCGCACCCCTTCGAACGCCACCTCGCCGCGCGGCGGCGCCGGCAGGACAAGCGGGGCGGCCGGCGCCTTCACGTCGGGCTCGGTGGCGAGCAACTCGGAAATGCGGCCGGTGGCGCCGGCGGCCTGCGCCACCTCGCCCCACACTTCGCCGAGCTGGCCAAGCCCGCTCGCCGCCAGCACGGCGTAGAGCACGAACTGGCCGAGCGTGCCCTGGCTCATCGTGCCCGCCAGCACCGCATTGGCGCCGGCCCACAGGATGCCGACCACGCTGGCGAAGACCATGAAGATGCCGAAGCCGGTGAGCAGGGCGCGGGCGCGGATGGCGACCGCAGCGGCGGTGTAGGTGTGCTCCACCTCGCCGGCGAACAGCCGCCCGGCGGCGCGCTCGGCGGTGTTGGCCTGCAGCGCGCGCACCGCGCCGATCGCCTCGGCGGCATAGGCGGAGGCTTCCGCCAGCGTGTCCTGGGCGGTGCGGGAGCGCCTGCGCACCCCGCGCCCGGCGCCGATCAGCACCGCGACGATGCCCGGAATCAGCACCAGCAGCGCCGCGGAGAGCCAGGGGCTGGTGACGACCATCATCACCGCGGCGCCGACGAACAGCAGGATGTTGCGCAGCGCGATGGAGGCGGAGGAGCCGACCGCGCTGCGGATCTGGGTGGTGTCGGCGGTCAGCCGCGAGATCAGCTCGCCCGAGCGGGTGGTGTCGTAGAAGCGGCCATCGAGCATCAGCAGCGGGTCGAACTCGGCGGTCCGCTGGTCCGCGACGATGCGCTCGCCCAGCGTCATGTCGAGGTAGTAGCGCAGCCCCGAGGCCCCTGCCAGCACCGCCACCACCAGCAGCATCATGCCGAAATAGCGGTCGATGAAGCCGGCATGGCCAGCATCGAAGCCGAAATCGATCATGCGCCGCACGGCGACCGGCACCACCAGCGTCGCGATGGCGGCGACCAGCAGGGCGGCGAGCGCGGCCAGCGCCCGGCCCTTGTAGCGCATCACATGCGGCCGCAGCGCCGCGAGCGGGCGCAGGTTGCGGCGCGGCGGGCCGGCCTCGGCGGCCTGGAACGCGGACGCCCCGGCGGCGGGGCCGCTGAAGGGGGCTGTTGACTCCCGGCTGGGATCGGCTTGTGTCACGGCAAGCTCTCGGTTATAG
>CAZIXP010000201.1:0-4621 GCA_964543245.1 uncultured Starkeya sp. | reverse complement strand
CGGCAGGATCGTTTTGAAGATCGCCGCGCGGCTCCCTTCGGGGCCCGGCCCCGCGGCGGCGAGGATGCAACCCATGAAGAGCAACATCCATCCCGACTACCACTTCGTGAAGGTGGTGATGACGGACGGCACCGAGTACACGACCCGCACGACCTGGGGCAAGGAGGGTGACACCCTTGCTCTCGACATCGACTCGACCTCGCACCCGGCCTGGACCGGCGGCTCGCAGCAGCTGCTCGACCGCGGCGGCCGCGTGTCGAAGTTCCAGAAGAAGTTCGCGGGCTTTCTCAAGGCCTGATCCGGCGCGGCCCGGCGGCGCGGATCGGCACGGCCTGTCAGGGCCAGGCCGCCCGGCCCGGGAGACGCTGCGTCGCGCGGGCATCGTCCCGCCGGCCCGCCCTGTGGCGACAGACACCGGCCTCCGTGCCAGTAGCCTCCGTGCCAGTAGCCTCCGTGCCCTGCGCGGGGGCTTTTGTCGTTTTCCGACCCATGAGACTTCCCGGCCGCCGGCTGCCATGGCGCCCGCCGCGCCCCCGGCACCTCGCCGATGCGGCGACGGGCCGCGGCGGCTATGCCCGCTGAGGCCGCTGCGTGCCCGCTCTTGGCGGCACCGGCAGCCTTTCGCGCGCCGGACGCGGCACCCCGGCGCCGCGGACGTCTCCCGATTCCGCCTGCCGATTCCGGCACCCGATCTTCAGGTGAGGGCTCTTCTGTCCGGTGAGGCTCCCGCTCGCCGGGCGTCCCACCCCGGCGGCCTTGGCTTCAGCTGGCTTCGAAGGCGGCGCGCAGCCGGCCGATCTGGTCGTTCACCGGGTTGGGCACCTCCAGCGCGCGGCCATACAGCGCGGCGTCGAGCCGCACGATGCGCTCGCGCAGCTCGTTGGAGCTGTCGATCAGCGCCCGCAGCCGCTCGGGCAGCTGGCGGGCTTCTTCCTCCGGCAGCACATGGGCGCGCTCCAGGTCGATGCGGCCCTTCTGCCGCTCGGCCTCGGCCAGCGTCATCTCGCGCTCGTTCACGGTGCGCTGGAGCAGCAGCCAGGAGGCGATCTGCATCAGCCGTGTGGTGAGGCGCATGCTCTCGCGGGCATAGATCAGCATGGGGTTGCGCGAGAGGTGGCGGCTGTCGTCGCGGCCGGGGCCGTCGAGATAGGCGGCGGTCTGTTCGACCAGTTCCATGCCCCGGGCGAAGAGGTGCTCGAAGCTCTGCGCGGCGAGCATGCGCTCGCGGAAGTCGACGGGCTGGGCCGGGACGCCATGATCGTTCATGGCCCCAAGTCTTGCCGCAACAGCCGCGCCGGGTCGAGAGCGGGCCGGCGACAACGACCCCGCCGCGCACAAAAAAGAGCCGCCCGAGGGCGGCTCGAAGGCTTTGACAGGGAGGCGTCAAACAGAGTGGACAGGAGCCACTCGCGTCCGGAATTGGACGTCAACAGTGATGCGCCGGAAAGCTTAACGCGCCGTTAAGCCTGTTTGCCGCCGGTTCGCCTGCCGGCGCGGCCTTCGGTGCAAGCCTGGGAAGCGCCCGCGGCGTCAGCGCTTGAAGAACACGTCGGCCGCCTGCCGCGAGGCCTTCTTGGTGGCGAGGGTGGCGCGTAGCCGCGCGATCTCGGCCTCGAGCGCGAGGATGCGCTCGTCGATCTCCGATTCGGAGAGGGCGGAGAGGTCGCCGCCGATCTCCAGCGCCGGGCGCGGCCGGCGCGGTTCGTCGTCGCTGAAGCTCATGGCGGTCCTCCCTGGGCCGTGCCGGGCGGGCGATGCCGCGCCGTTCACCGGCAAACTATATCAGCCGCCGGCGGTTGCCAGCCCGGCGGGCATGACCTACCACATCGGGCCTGTCACAGCCGCCACCGCCCGCCGCCGCGTCTTCCGGCGCCGGGACCGGCGTTTCCCTTCCGCGCCGGCGCCGCGCGCGCCGGCCCTTCTGGAGTGAGCCCGTGTCCGACCGTGAGCCCGTGTCCGACCTGCCGACGAGCATGACCGCGATCGCCATCCCGACCCCCGGCGGCCCGGAGGCGCTGGTGCCGGAGACGCGGCCGGTGCCGGCACCGCGCCCGGGCGAGATCCTCGTGAAGGTCGCCGCCGCGGGGGTGAACCGGCCCGACGTGATGCAGCGCAAGGGGTTCTACCCCCCGCCGCCCGGCGCGCCCGACATCCCCGGGCTGGAGATCGCCGGCGAGGTGGTGGGCCTCGGCGAGGGCGTCACCCGCTGGAAGCTCGGCGACAAGGTCTGCGCGTTGGTGTCGGGTGGCGGCTATGCCGAATACTGCCTGGCCGAGGAGGGCTCGGCCCTGCCGGTGCCGGCGGGCCTCTCGCTGGCCGAGGCGGCGGCGCTGCCCGAGACCTTCTTCACCGTGTGGACCAACGTGTTCGACCTCGCCGGGCTGAAGCCGGGCGAGAGCTTCCTCGTGCATGGCGGCACCTCCGGCATCGGCACCACGGCGATCCAGCTCGCCAGGGCGTTTGGCGCCAAGGTGTTCGCCACCGCCGGCAGCGCGGAGAAATGCGCGGTGTGCCGCGAGCTCGGCGCCGATCTCGCCATCGACTACAAGACCCAGGACTTCGTCGCCGAGCTGAAGCAGGCCACCGGCGGCAAGGGCGTCAACGTCATCCTCGACATGGTCGGCGGCTCCTACATCGCCCGCAACTACGAGGCCGCCGCCCCGCAGGGCCGCATCGTGCAGATCGCCTTCATGGAAGGCTCCAAGGTGCAGATCGACTATATGCGGCTGATGCTGAAGCGGCTGTCGCATATGGGTTCCACCCTGCGCTCGCGCCCCGGCGCGGAGAAGGCCCGCATCGCCGCCTCGCTGGTGGAGAAGGTGTGGCCGCTGCTCGAGGCCGGCACGGTGAAGCCGGTGATGGACCGCAGCTTCCCGCTGGCGGAGGCCGCCGCCGCCCATGCCCGCATGGAATCGAGCGCCCATGTCGGCAAGATCGTGCTGGCGGTCGGCTGAACCGACCCTTCCGGTTCGTGACGGTGCCGTATCGCGCGCCGTCACGAACCGGGGAGAAGCCGCTGCATCCCTCTGGCAATCGGTTGCGTGACGTCCTAGATTTGTCGTGCGGGGCTGCGCGGTTCGTCAGGAGAACATATTCCCCGGGGCCTTATCGATCTCAAAGGGAGCTGTCCCTGACCGGACCCGTGGGTCCGGACATATGGCGCCCACCTACGTTGTAGGTTCCCGGGATCGATTTCCAACGGCCATCGCGGCTCCGCACTCATCGCCTTCGGCGTCCGGTCTCCGGCGCCGGGCCGGTGTCCGATGTTCCGGCATCCGCCGGTTTCCGTTGCCCGCGTGGCGTCCGGCCACCAGTACTCCGGCCACCAGTACGGCGCCTGTCATGCCGCAAATGCCCCCCTCCTCTTCCCGCGACCCCGAGGCGATCGCCGCCACCAAGGTGAGGCTGCGCCGCGAGGCGCTGGCGCGGCGTGCCGCGCTCACCCCCGCCGAGCGCGAGGCCGGCGCCGAGGCCGCCGCCGGGCACGCGGCGGAGTGGCTCGGCACCGTGGCGGGCGAGACGGTGGCGCTGTTCGTCCCCATCGGCCACGAGATTCCCACCGGCCCGCTGGCCCAGCGGCTGCGCGCCGCCGGGGCGCGGCTGGCGCTGCCGGTGGTGGTGGGGCCCGCCGCGCCGCTGGTGTTCCGCCGCTGGGACGCCGCGGTGCCGCTGGAGCCGAGCCCGGGGCCGGGGCGGTTCGCCATTCCCGCCCCGCCGGCCGGCATGGCCGAGGTCGATCCCGACATCGTGGTGGTGCCGCTCGCCGCCTTTGACGGCCGCGGCAACCGGCTCGGCTATGGCGGCGGCTTCTACGACCGCACCCTGGCCCGGCTGCGCCGGGTGAAGCGGGTGGAGGCGCTCGGCTTCGGCTTCGCCGTGCAGCGGCTGGACGGCCTGCCCGCCGGCGTCCATGACGAGCGGCTCGACGCCATCGCCACCGATGCCGGCGTCATCCTGCCGTCCGAGGAGTAGCCCTTCATGCGCATTCTCTTCCTCGGCGACGTGGTCGGCCGGCCGGGTCGCCATGTCGTCGCCGAGCACCTGCCGCGCTTGCGGCGCGACCTCGCGCTGGATTTCGTCGTGGTGAACGGGGAGAACGCCGCCGGCGGCTTCGGCATCACCGAGGCGATCTACGAGGAACTGCTGGAGGCCGGCGCCGACGCGGTGACGCTCGGCAACCACGCCTTCGACCAGCGCGAGGCGCTGGTGTTCATCGAGCGCGCCCCGCGCCTCGTGCGCCCCGCCAATTTCCCCAAGGGCACGCCCGGCCGCGGCGCGGCGCTGGTGGAGGCGCAGAACGGCGCGCAAGTGCTGGTGGTCAACATGATGGGCCGCTCCTTCATGGACCCGCTGGACGACCCCTTCGCCGGGATCGACCGCGAGCTGGAGGCCTGCCCGCTGGGCCTCGCCGCCGACGCCATCCTCATCGATTTCCACGCCGAGGCCACCAGCGAGAAGCAGGCCTTCGGCCATTGGTGCGACGGCCGCGCCAGCCTCGTCGTCGGCACCCACACCCATGTGCCCACCGCCGACCACCGCATCCTGCCCGGCGGCACCGCTTTCCAGACCGACACCGGCATGTGCGGCGCCTATGACGGGGTGATCGGCATGGACAAGGAAG
>CAZIXP010000200.1:0-5900 GCA_964543245.1 uncultured Starkeya sp. | reverse complement strand
CCGCCATCCCGCCCGCCATCCCGCCCGCCGCCCCGCCTGTCGCGCCGCCCGCCCCCGGCGGCGGGCCTGCGGCGCTGGGCGCGCCCGGCGCATCGTCCGCCGCCCCGGCCGCCGCCGCCGGGGCTCCCCCGCTCGCCACCCCGGCCACCGTCGCCTCCGCCGCGGATGGGCCGCTCTCGCCCAGCCTCGCCAAGGCGCAGGGCATGCTGCAGAAGATCGACACCCTGCTGCAGGAGGCGCCGCAATGATCCCGGTGGTGTCGTCCGGGTGACGCGCCGTGCCCGAGGTAGAAGGGGCCGGGTCGCAGCCGGACGGCGCGGCCCGGGAGGTCTTCGACCGCCTGCTGGACGACATCGCGGGAGAGGGAAGGCAGGGTTCGGAGCCAGCCGCTGCGGCCCGGCCGGACACGGCCGACGCCTCAGGCAAGGAGGTGGCGCGGCGGCTGGCGCAGGGCCGCGCCGCTGTCTGCGCGGGCCTGCTGGCGGAACGCTGCGGCCGGCGCGACGCCGATGCCGCCACGCTGCCGCCGCCCGCCGGCGCCGCGGACTTCGCGCCGGACGATGGGCCCGCGGAGAGCGGACCCGGCGCCGCCGAGACGTCCGACCTCGCTGATATGGCCGACCTCGCGGAGATCGCCGCCGGCGCCGCGCCGGAGGGGATGCCGGCCACCTCGCTCCACGCCGGGGCGGAGGCGGCGCTGCTGCTGGTCGGCGGCGGTCTCGCGCCCCCGCCGGGCGCGCCACTCCCCGACGAGACGGCGCCCGCCGACCCCGCCGAGGCGGCGGAGGCCGCGCCCGAGGGGGACATGGTGGAGGGCCCGGAGCCGGACGAGCCCCTCATGCCGCTGCGGGCCACGGTGGTGACGCGGGAGACCCATTTCGCCCCGGTGGGCAGCGACACCGGCGCCTTTGCCGCCGCGCTTGCCGCCCCCGAGCCCGGCGCCGCCCCGCCGCCGCGCCTGCCGGCCGAGGGCGTGCCGGGACGGCCGCTCGACCTTCATGCGGTGCGCCGCCGGATCGATGCGGCCGCGACGCAGCGGGCGCTGGACGGGCTGCCTGCGCTCTCCGGCGCGGCGGGCCCGGCCGCCGCGGTTCTGCCGCCGCTGGCGGCGCAGCCGCGCAGTTTTGTCGTCGATCTCGCCGCGGCGACGCCGGCGGCCCAGCTCGGCGAGGCGATCGCGCGCAGCGGCGCGGCGGTGCCGGCGCCGGAGGCCGGCGCGGCGGCGGGACCGGTGCGTATTCTCGAAATCCAGCTTCACCCGGTCGAGCTCGGCATGGTGACCGTGCGCCTGCGCAGCGGGCGCGACGGGCTCGAGGTTCGGGTGCGGGCGGCGCGGCCGGAAACCGCACGCCTGCTGGAAAGCGACCGTGCGGGCCTGCTCGCCCAGCTCTGTGGCGAGGGCTTCGGCGCGGTCGATCTCGTCATAGCGGGCGCCGGGCCGGCCGCCACGCTGACGGGCCACGACGCCGTCGCCCCGCGGGGCCGGCGGGTGGAGGCCGCGCCGGCCTGGGACCTTGACGCGGCCGGCCTTGCCGCCGCGGCGGAGGAAGGAAAGGATGACCATGCGACGCACGATCGCCGCCGCTCTCGCTTCTAGCCTGTGCCTCGCCACGCCGGCCTTTGCCGTCGATCCCAGCGGTCCGTGCGAAAAGGCCATGGCGGCCGCCTCGGCCCGCTACGGCGTGCCGCTGGCGATCCTCTATGCGGTGGGGCTGACGGAAACCGGCGGGGCCGGCACGCTGCAGCCGCTCGCCATGAACGCGGGCGGGCGCAGCTATGTCGCGACCAGCGTGCAGGACGGCGTTCGCAAGCTCGGGCAGTTCCGCCAGCAGGGCGTGGTTCTGGTGGATCTCGGCTGCATGCAGATCAACCATCGCTGGCACGGCGAGCGCTTCCGCTCGGCGGCGGACATGTTCGACCCCCAGCAGAATGTGAACTATGCCGCCCGCTTTCTCGCCGAGCTGAAGCAGCAGCAGGGCAGCTGGACCATGGCGGCGGCGCGCTACAATGCCGGGCCCAACAATGATCCCGCGCAGAAGCGCTATGTCTGTGCGGTGATGCGCAATCTGGTGCGCTCGGGCTTCGGCAGCTGGACGCCGGCGTCGAAAGCCTTCTGCGGCTGAGGGGATGCCTGCCGCGCCCTCCGGCTCGCCCGGAGGGATGTTGCCGGCCCGCGGGTGCGGACCGGGCCGTTATCAGGCGAAGAGCGAGTCGATGTCGTCCTGCGACACCACGTTCTCGTCGGTGGCCAGTGCCGGGCCGTTGAGCAGGGCGCTGTCGCCGCTGCGCTCGGTCGACAGGCTGGTGGCGATCCGCTGCACCTCTTCCGTGCCGCCCCAGATGTCGGCCATGCGCGCCACGCGCTCTTCCACAAACTGGATGAGATCCACGACCTTGCGGATGCGCTGCCCGGTAATGTCCTGGAAGTTGCAGGATTCGAAGATCCGTGTCGCCCGGGCATGGAGTTCCAGCAGCATCTGCCTCTGCTCGCCCTCCAGCGCCTTGGCGAGGCTGACGGCGGTGGCGTCGATGAATTCGGCCGCCTGCAGGATTTCCTCGGTGGCGGCCTCGGTGTCGAAGACGACGGCGCCGAGCTCGTCGGTGGCCTGGTCGATCTTGGCGCCCTTGGAGCTGCCGTGGTGGATGGTGGCGAGTTCGATCTTGGTGTTGTCGATCGCCTCCTTGATGGCCTCGATGCCGACCCACAGGGCCTGGCGGGCGCATTGCGGGTCCATTTCGGGGCAGCGGCGATCGAACTTGGAGACGGCGCTGCGCAGGTCGTGCAGCTCCGCCATGATGCGGTCGACATGGGCGGACATGCCCCCCTCCACCTGAGGCGCCGCGGCCGGGAGATTGACGGCAACCTTGCGGTCGCAGGTTTCGATACGGAAGGGCCGGCGGGTCATGGACATGGACAACCCCATGCTGAGGAATAAACACTCAGCTTATATAGGCTCAGCCAAGTCGTTTTTGAAAGTGCCGTAGAAGTATGTGTGCAAGCTTCGCGCAAGCAACAAATTGCTACAAACTGAACGAAGCATGGCGAGGTACATCTCGTCGTAGATATCGAACGCGCCATAAGGACGGAGCTTGCTATGGCTGTGGATTTGTCGATGCCGGTTCTTGTGGTCGACGATTACAAGACCATGGTGCGTATCATACGCAACCTGCTCAAGCAGATCGGGTTTGAAGATGTGGATGAGGCGGCCGATGGTACCGAGGCCCTCAGCAAGCTCAAGGAGCGGCAGTACGGGCTGGTGATCTCCGACTGGAACATGGAGCCGATGACCGGCTATGAACTGCTGAAGCAGGTCCGGGACGACGCCAGCCTCAATACGCTGCCGTTCATCATGGTGACCGCGGAGGCGAAGTCGGAAAACGTCATCGCCGCCAAGAAGGCCGGCGTCAACAACTACATCGTCAAGCCGTTCAACGCGCAGACGCTGAAGAGCAAGATCGAGACGGTGTTCGAGGGCTGAGCCCTCCCGCCGCGCCACCGCCGGCCCGCTGGGCTCGAAGCTTTCGTCGACAGGCGCTGCCCGCGCGTGCGGGCGGCGCCTTTTCTTTCATTGCGATTTAGATCGATTTTAGTGTTATTTCCGTCTCGACGTTAACTCTTCCGAAATGGTTTGAAACATCCGCCATAGCCGAAGCAACGTCGATTGAACGGAGGGATTCCACGGCCTACTCCTCAGGGCACAGGCAAGCCGCGAAGCTGAATGCGGGAACGGCAAGTATCCAAGCATCCTGTGCAAGGGG
Source organism: uncultured Starkeya sp. (assembly GCA_964543245.1). Classification (GTDB taxonomy): domain Bacteria; phylum Pseudomonadota; class Alphaproteobacteria; order Rhizobiales; family Xanthobacteraceae; genus Ancylobacter. The sequence continues at coordinate 2,141 of CAZIXP010000200.1, read as the reverse complement.
AGTGCACTCATGTTTGTCATCGTCGATGATCGTTCGAGCGTTGCTCAAAGCTATGTCTCGGGTTTTTCCCGGGAGGGTTTTTCCAGCGTCAGCCTTGGCGAAGGTGAATTCAAGGAATGGATTGCCTCCGCATCGGACCAGGACATTTCCGCGGTGCAGGGTTTTCTTCTCGGCGACTTCGACCGCCGGCCGGCTTATCCCGAAATGATCCGCACCCACAGCCGGGCGCCGATCCTCGCCCTCAGCGACCAGAAGTGCCTCACCCAGACGCTCGAGCTCTTCACCGCCGGCATTGACGACGTGGTGCGCAAGCCGGTCCATGTCCGGGAGATCGTGGCGCGGACCGATGCGGTGTGGCGGCGCCTGAACGCCAATGTCGGCGCCACCACCCAGGGCCGGCTCCAGGTGTTCTTCGACGGGCGCGACCCCGAGGTCGACGGCGAGCCGCTGGCGCTGCCGCGGCGCGAACGCCACATCCTCGAATACCTCGTGAAGAACAGCAAGCGGCGCGTCACCAAGACCCAGATCTTCAACACCATCTACGGCATCTTCAACGATGACGTGGACGAGAGCGTGGTCGAGGGTCACATGAGCAAGCTGCGCAAGAAGCTGCGTCTCCAGCTCGGCTATGACGTGATCGACGCCAAGCGCTATCTCGGCTACCAGTTCGTCGGCTGAGGGCCGGCACGGCGGCGATCCCGCGGCACGGCGCACGCCAGCCTCTGCGGGGGCTCAATCAAGCCGGAGACCGAGACGCTCCGCCTGTTTCTTCACGAAGGCTTCCATGCGCTGCCGGCCGAGATCGGTCAGCTGCACGATGATGCGCCGTCGATCCGTCGGGTCCGGCGTGCGGTCGAGCAGGCCGGCATCCTTGAGATCGTCGATCCGACGCAGCGCGGTGGTCGTGGGCGCGCCCGAGGCGATGCACAGGCTCGTCACCGAGATCGGCTTGCCCGTGGCCTCCGCCACCGCCAGATCGAGCAGCATGTCCCACGCCGGATCGGAGAACAGGCCCGCCTGGAAGATGGCATCGCGGTCGGCCCGCGCCGCCACCAGCGCCCGCAGATAGTTCGGCCGCGGCGTCGGCTTGGGCTCGGCCGCGCCATTGACCGCGCCGCGGGAACCTTCGTCGGCGATGGAGAGCGCACGGGTGATGGCGTGGGCGACCTCCTCCGGCATCAGCGGCTTCTGCAGGAAATCCACGGCATCGAGCCGCAGCGCGCCCACGGCGCGGTCCAGCGAGGCATGGCCGGTGATGACGATGGCGGCCAGCGGCTTGGCGCGCCGGCGCAGGGTGAGCTTCTGCAGCAGCTCGATGCCGTCGATGCGCGGCATCTGCAGATCGGTGACGATCACCTGCAACTGTTCGTTGCGCTGCACCATCTCGATCGCGGCGATCGCGGTGTCGGCCGTCAGGGTGGGAATGCCGAGATTTGCCAGACCCTCGCTCAGTTCCAGAAGGATCTCGGGATCGTCGTCGACCAGGAGAACCCGTGGCAGCTCGGCAGGCGTTTCCGTCATGATCTAGACCGCTTTGTGACGCCGTCCTTCGGACGTATCGATTGGCTGACCTCGCGTCAGCAAGGTGATGATATCCTCGGCGGGCCGTTTGCGGGAGATCATAAATCCCTGCACGTAATCGATGCCGCAGGCGCGGGCCAGTTCCCAGTCTTCGGCGGTCTCTACGCCTTCCGCCACCACCTTGAGCCCGAGTTCGCGGCCGAGTTCGGCCAGCGAGCCGAAGATGCTGCGCGGCTTCGTCCAGATGCGGGCCTGGCGCATGAATTCGAGATCGATCTTCATCTCCGTCACCGGCAGATTCGCCAGCTGGAGGAGGCCGCTCTGGCGCTTGCCGACATCGTCCAGCGCCAGCCCGAAGCCGGCGAGGCGCAGCCGCGCCAGGGCCGCCAGCGCCTCGGTCGAGCTATCATAGAGCGCATCCTCGGTCAGTTCGAGGATGTCGTCGCTCGCCGGGGCGCCCGCCTGTTCCATGATGGCGGAAATCTCGGCCACCGCATCGGGGGCGGTGAGCACGTGAAGCGGCATGTTGACGCTGACGAAGGCGTCGACGCCGTGCCGGCGCCAGGCGGCGCAGGTCTGGCTGGCGATGCGCAGGACATGGTGGCTCATGCGGATCATCA
>CAZIXP010000199.1:0-5915 GCA_964543245.1 uncultured Starkeya sp. | reverse complement strand
CTGGAGCCGCCTCACGGTGTCGTCGGGTTCGCTGGCCGCGGCCTGACCGCGGCAGTGCCCCGCCCCCCGGCCGAAAGAGACCGTCTCCCGGCGGCAACACCGGGGGACCGGAACGGGCACGGCGCGGATTTTCTGGCCGGCGGCAGTGCCCGGCGGCTCGCTCAATGACACGGCAATAGGTAATATGTTGGCACAGTAACAATCAGCCAGTGAGTTGACGTGCATGCTGAACGGCGCGTTGCCGGCGGAGACGCCGCTCGTCGATAGCGGGATGGCGGGGCTGTGCGGCATCGCGGCCTTTTTCCGCATCCCCGCCGACGCCGGCACGCTGAAGCGGGACATCGCGCTGCCGGACGGCACCACCGCCAGCCCCGGCGATGTCGTGCGCGCCGCCCGGAAGCTGGGCCTGAAGGCCGCGGTGGGCGAGCTGGCGAGCGATGGCGCGCTGCGCACGCTCCCGGCGCCTTCGCTGCTGCGCCGGCGGGACGGCCATTACATCGTCTTCGGCGGCATGTTGCCTTCGGGCCTCTGCCGCACGGTCGACCCGGTCAGCCGCATCGAAAGTGCGGTGGCGGCGGAGGACCTTTATCCCGCGCTGCAGCCGCTGGTGGTGCGGGTCACCCGGCGGTTCCTCGGCGCCGGCATGGAGCCGGCCGTGCTCGGGCTGCGCTGGTTTCTCCCCTCGATCTGGCGCTACCGCAAGCCCTTCGCCCATGTGATGGTGGCGTCGCTGTTCGTGCAGATCTTCGCGCTGATCACGCCGCTGTTCTTCCAGGTCGTGGTCGACAAGGTGCTGGCGCATAACGGCCTGTCGACGCTCTATGTGCTGGTCATCGGGCTGGTGGCGATCGGCGCCTTCGATGTCGCGCTGCAATATCTGCGCAGCTATGCCCTCAACCACACCACCAGCCGGCTGGACGTGGAGCTGGGACAGCGGCTGTTCACCCAGCTGCTGCGCCTGCCCATCAGCTATTTCGAAACCCGGCCGGCGGGACAGACCGTCGCCCGCGTGCGCGAGCTGGAGACGATCCGCACCTTCCTCACGGGATCGGCGCTGTTTTCGCTGATCGATTTCCTGTTCGTCTTCATCTTCTTCGGCGTGCTGTTCGCCTACAGCGTGACGCTGGCGCTGATCGTGGCGGCCACCATCCCGGTCTATCTCCTCATCAGCATGCTGATCCGGCCGCTGCTGCGCGAGCGGGTGGAAGAGCGCTTCGAGAAGGGCGCCCAGTCCCAGCAGTTCCTTGTGGAGACGGTGATCGGCATCCAGACGCTCAAGGCGGCGGCCGTCGAGCATATCGCGCTGCGGGAATGGGAGGAGAGGCTGGCGGCCTATGTCCGCACCTCCTTCGACGCCACCATGCTGGGCACGCTGGGCCAGAACGTGGTGCAGTATGTCTCGAAGCTCTGCACCGCGGCGATCCTGTATTTCGGCGCCCGCGCGGTGATGAGCGGGGAGATGTCGGTCGGCCAGCTCGTCGCCTTCAACATGATCGCCGGGCAGGTGGCGCAGCCGATCCTGCGGCTGTCGCAGATCTTCCAGGATCTCCAGCAGGTGCAGGTGTCGATCGAGCGGCTCGGCGACATCCTCAAGGCGCCGGCCGAGCGCTCGCCGCGGCTGCGCCAGCAGCTTCCCCCGCCGCGCGGCCTCATCGAGCTGCGCAATGTCACCTTCCGCTACCAGCCCGGCAAGCCGGACGTGCTGAAGCAGATCACCCTGCGGGTCCGGCCGGGCGAGGTGATCGGCATCGTCGGCCCCTCCGGCTCGGGCAAGTCGACCCTCACCAAGCTGATCCAGCGCTTCCACCTCGCCAGCGAAGGCCAGGTGCTGCTCGACGGCAACGATCTCGCCAATGTCGATCCCGGCTGGCTGCGGCGGCACATCGGCGTGGTGCTGCAGGAAAACCTGCTCTTCAACCGCTCGATCCACGAGAACATCGCGCTGGCCAACCCCGCCATGACCCGGCAGCAGGTGATCGCCGCGGCAAGGCTGGCCGGCGCAGATGAGTTCATCTCCTCCATGCCGGAGGGCTACGACACCATGATCGAGGAGCGCGGCGCCAATCTTTCCGGCGGGCAGCGCCAGCGCATCGCCATCGCCCGGGCCCTGGCGACCAGCCCGCCGCTGCTGATCCTCGACGAGGCGACCAGCGCCCTCGACTATGAGAGCGAGCGCATCGTGCAGGCCAATATGCGCGAGATCGTGCGCGGGCGCACGGTCGTGATCATCGCGCACCGGCTGGCGGCGGTGCGGCACTGTTCCCGCATCATCGGCATGCGCGACGGCCGCATCGTCGAGGCCGGCACCCACGAGGAACTGCTCGCCCGGCCGGGCGGGCTCTACGCCCATCTCTGGGCGCTGCAGACGGAGAGGGCGTCGGCATGAACCAGCTCACCCATCTCCCCGCGCCCTCCCCGTCCGATCCGGTCGGCGGCCCGCCGGCCGCCCCCGCCGCTCCCGCCGCAACCATCCCGGCGGAAGCCGCGCCGACACCGATCGAAGGTGGCGCCACCCCCGGCACCGGGCGCCCGAGCGGCCCCGCGCGCCCGGCGCGGCGGCGCACCCCCACCCCCAGCGCGGCCGACCGCGCCTTCCTGCCCGCGGCGCTGGAACTGCTGGAAACGCCGCCCTCGCCGATCCGCATCCGCCTGATGGTGACGATCTGCGTCCTCGTGGTCGTCTCGCTCATCTGGGGCTGGTTCGGCCAGATCGAGATCGTGGCGACAGCGACCGGACGTATCCAGCCGACGGGCCGGGTCAAGGTGGTACAGCCGGTGGAAGCGGGGCGGGTCGATGCCGTGCTGGTCTCGAACGGGGCCGAGGTCGCGGCCGGCGATGCGCTGATCCGGCTCGATCCGCGCGACGCGCAGGCCGACGTATCCTCGCTCTCCGCCACGCTCAGCTCGCTGGTGGCTGAGGCCCAGCGCCGCCGCGCGGTGCTTGGCCAGATCGCGGCCGACCGCTACGACCTGCCCACGGTGGAGTGGGCGGCCGACGTGCCGCCCACCATCCGCGAGCGGGAAGGCCTCGTCATGCAGGCCGACCTCGCCTCGCTCTCCGCGGACCTTGCCGGACTGGACGCCTCCCGCATCCAGAAACAGGCCGACGTCATGCGGCTCGAGGCGATGATCGTGGCGCAGCAGGACCTGCTGTCCACCCAGGACCAGCGCGTGGTGATGCGGCAGAAGCTGGTCGAGATGGCGGTGGGGTCGAAGGCCCAGCTCATCGACGCGCAGGAAACCCGGCAGGTGCAGCGCGTGACTTTGGCCCGGCTGGTGGGCGAGCAGACCCAGGCCCGCGCCGAACTCCAGGTGGCCGCCACCGAGCGCAAGAGCACGCTGGACCGCTTCGTCGCCGATTACGGCCAGAAGCTCGCCGATGCCGAGCGCCAGATCGACGATTACCGCGAGCGGCTGAACAAGGCCCGCGCCCGGCTGGAGCGCATGACCCTCACCGCCCCCATCGACGGCACCGTGACCTCGCTCTCGGTGCATGGCGCGGGGCAGGTGCTCGCCGCCGGCGAAGACCTGATGCGCATCGTGCCGGAAGGCTCCCGCTTCGAGCTGGAGGTCTACATGCCCAACAGCGACATCGGCTTCATCCGGCTGGGACAGCCGGTCACCGTCAAGGTCGACAGCTTCCCCTATTCCCGCTATGGCGGCATCGAAGGAAAGGTGACGCGCATCGCCCGCGACGCCATTTCCGAAAACGACGTGCGGCAGCAGATCTCGTCGCCGGCGAGCGGCGCCTCCGCCTCCAGCGGCAAGGCCGAGCCGGTGCAGAATCTGGTCTACCCCGTCACCGTGGAACTCGCCCACCAGACCATGGTGGTGGATGGCGAGGAGGTGCCGCTCTCCGCCGGCATGACCGCACAGGCGGAAATCGAGACCGGCCGCCGCCGCATCCTGGACTATCTGATCTCGCCGATGGTCGATGTCGGTTCGCGGGCGATGCGGGAGAGGTGAGGAGCCCCCCTCCCCGCGCGCGGCGCCGCCCGTTCCAGGGCCGCACGGCGCGGGCCTGCCGCCCGCCGGCGCGATGATCCCGCCGCCAAGCCCGGCCGCAGCCCGGCCTGCGGCAATGGCACGCCCACGCACCGGGTCACGGGCGGCAACCCCCGTTCGATCGCCCGGACGCGATCCCGGATTCCGGGTGAGCGATCCTCCCGCGGCAGCCCCGCCCTTGCAGCAGCTTCAGCCCTGTCGCCTCGGGTGGCACCTTCCCCCGGGCGCGATCCGGCCGCGATGATCGCGGAGATGACGTAGCGTTTCCTGCGATCTGCCGATGCAGTCAAATTTAGCCACCCCCTCGGCCTCCTGCGCCTCTTGCCGCGCAAAGAAATCCGCGGCAACAGTGCATCTGAATTGCCTGCAACACCGTTGATGACGTCAATGGAGGGGTCGACATGGTTCAGTTCACGCGCAGTGGCAAGTTCAGCCGGACCAGCACCACAACCAATACCACCACCGGCGAGGTGCTCTCGACCTACGGCTATTATGGCAGTTCTGTGATCTATACCGCCGCGGGCGGCGATACGACGCTGTCCGGCAGCGCCGAGAACGAAGCCTTCATCTACGACCTGACGCTCAGCGGCACCAATGCGCTGCGCTTTTCCGGCTTCACCGTGTTCGACGCCGGTGCCGGCGACGACATCATGGACTTCACCGTCCGCACCGCCAATGCCGGCAGCCCCTATGCGACGGCGGCCACGCTGTATGGCGGGCTCGGCAATGACGTGATCTGGACCGCCGGCAGCAATCTCGGCGTGATCTATGGCGACGACGCGACCATGGCCGGGACCTCCGGCAACGAAACCATTGGCGGGGCCGACACCATCAACCTCGCCGCCGCCACCGCGGCCGCCACGGTCTATGCCGACGGTTCCGATCTCTCCTGGGCGAAGGGCGGAGCCGACAGCGTCACCGCCAGCGGCGCCAATGATGTCATCTATGGCGACGCCTACCGGCTTGGCCTCACCGCCAGCTCGACCGCCTGGGGTGGAAACGACACCATCTATGGCGGCGCGGGCCGCGACTCCATCTATGGCGACGCCTACGGCATGGCGGTCGGCAACGGCTCCAGCGCCTATGGCGGCAACGACATTCTCTACGGCGGCACTGCGAGCACACCCGGCACCGATCCCGACGCCATCTATGGCGAGGCCTACCAGATGGCCACGATCTCGAATGCTAAGGCCTGGGGCGGCGACGACACCATCTATGGCAGCAATGGCAGCGATACCTACCTGATCGGCGACGGAAGGATCATGGCCACCGGGGCGAATTCCAGTGTCACCGGCGGCAATGACACCATCTATGGCCAGGGCGGCAACGACGGCCTCTATGGCGACGGACTGACGCTCGGCAGCACCACCAACGCCTCGACCATCGTCTGCGGCAACGACAAGCTTTATGGCGGCATCGGCGCCGACACGCTGGTGGGTGACGCCGACACCGCCTATTCGGCCTCCACCGTCACCTGCGGCAATGACATCCTCGACGGTGGCGCCGGCAACGACAAGCTCTATGGCGATATCTCCACCCGCGCCGACGGCGCCCTCATCGGCGGCGACGACACCTTCGTGTTCCAGCCCGGCAGCGGCGCCGACACCATCTATGATTTCAGCAGTGGCGGCTCACGGGGTGACGACCTGATCGACGTCTCGGCCTATGGCTACACCTCCTTCAGCGAGCTCACCATCACCAACAACAACACTGCCACGGTGACGGTCAATTTCGGCGACGGCAACAGCGTCGCGGTGAAGAACTATCAGAACACGTCCCTCACCCTCACCGCCTCGGATTTCATCTTCGCGGCTTGATGCTGAGGCACCTACGGCGGGGCGGCCACAGCCCCGCTCATCTGCGCAAAACAGCCCGGAAGGCGGGCATGTCCGGCTCTGTCCCCTGTCGCC
>CAZIXP010000198.1:0-5996 GCA_964543245.1 uncultured Starkeya sp. | reverse complement strand
CGATGGACCTCGGCGCCGACGCCTTCCAGACCTTCCGGCTGGTGATCCTGCCCAATGTCGGCACCGCGCTGCTGGCCGGCGGCATGCTGGCCTTCGCGCTGTCCTTCGACGAGGTGATCGTCACCACCTTCACCGCCGGCCAGCAGTCGACCCTGCCGATCTGGATGCTGTCGGAGCTCATCCGCCCGCGCCAGCGCCCCGTGACCAATGTCGTCGCCGTCCTCGTCATCGCCGTGACGTTCCTGCCCATCCTCGCCGCCTACTACCTGACGCGCGAGGGCGAGGCGGTCGCCGGCAGCGGAAAATAGGGAGAGACATCCATGTCCGCCGTGACCGATACCGAAATGCTCATCGGCTCCAGCTTCGTCGCCGGCACGGAGACGGCGGAGACGGTGCTGAACCCCCGCACCGAGGAGACCATCCTCGATCTGCCGGAGGCGTCCCCCGACCAGATCGACGCCGCGGTGAACGCCGCCGACGCCGCCTTCGCCGGCTGGTCGCGCACCACGCCGGCGGAGCGCTCGGCGCTGCTGCTGAAGCTCGCCGACCGCATCGAGCAGGAGGCCGAGGGTTTCGCCACGCTGGAGGCGCTGAACTGCGGCAAGCCGCGCCACGCCGTGCTGCGCGACGAGATTCCCGGCGTGGTGGACTGCTTCCGCTTCTTCGCCGGCGCGGTGCGCACCCAGCACGGCATGGTGGCCGGTGAATATCTCGCCGGCCACACCTCGATGATCCGCCGCGACCCGGTCGGCGTGGTCGCCTCGATCGCGCCGTGGAACTACCCGCTGATGATGGCGGCGTGGAAGCTCGCCCCGGCGCTGGCCGGCGGCAACACCGTCGTCATCAAGCCGTCCGAGCAGACCCCGCTCACCCTGCTGAAGCTGGCGAAGATCATCGCCGACATCTTCCCCGAGGGCGTGGTGAACGTGGTGGTGGGGCGCGGCGAGAGCGTCGGCAACGCGCTGATCCACCACCCCAAGGTGGCGATGATCTCGCTGACCGGCGACATCGCCACGGGCAAGAAGGTGCTCACCGCGGCCTCGAAGACGGTGAAGCGCACCCATCTCGAGCTCGGCGGCAAGGCCCCGATCATCGTGTTCGATGATGCCGACCTCGCCGAGGTGGTCGAGGGCATCAAGCTGTTCGGCTATTACAATGCCGGCCAGGACTGCACCGCCGCCTGCCGGGTCTATGCCGCCGACCGCATCTATGACCGCTTCGTCGCCGACCTCGCCTCGGCGGTCTCGACCCTGAAGTTCAACCAGGCCGAGGACACCGAGAACGACATCGGCCCGCTCATCTCCGCCCGGCAGCGGGCGCGCGTGGCCTCCTTCGTCGAGCGCGCCACCGAGCAGAACCACATCGAGGTCGCCACCGGCGGCCGGCTCGCCGCGGGCAAGGGCTTCTTCTACGAGCCGACCGTGGTCGCCGGGGCGCTGCAGAGCGACGAGATCGTGCGGCGCGAGGTGTTCGGCCCGGTGGTCTCGGTCACCCGCTTCTCCGATGTCGAGGACGCGGTGGCGTGGGCCAATGACAGCGACTATGGCCTCGCCTCCTCGGTCTGGACCAAGGATGTCGGCAAGGGCATGGCGACCGCGGCGCGGCTGCGCTACGGCTGCACCTGGGTGAACTGCCACTTCATGCTGGTCAGCGAGATGCCCCATGGCGGGCTCAAGCAGTCCGGCTACGGCAAGGACCTCTCGGCCTATGCGCTGGAGGACTACACCGTGGTGCGTCACGTGATGGTGAAGAACGGCTGAGGCCGACGTCGCGGGCGCCGGCCCGCGCGGCTGCCCCTTGGGAACCCTATGCTGCGGCGCGGCAAAACCGGCGCCGGCCACGCCTGCCGCCGACGCCCGGCGGCAGGCGCACCCCGTTGCATGACAAAGAATTAAGTTGGAAAGCGGCGTATCATCTGCTGTCACCTGATGGACGTAACGTCAGGCACAACAGCAAGGGATCCCCGCCGCATGCGACGACGACTGCTGGTGCCGCTCCTGGCGATCGCAGCCCTTCTCGTCGGGGCGGGTGCCGCCCACCAGAAGGGGTGGATCGCCGCCGACCTGCCGCTGCTGCGCGGCCAGGCCAAGGCGCAGACCGCCGCGCCGGTGGCGCCGCAGAAGCTGCCGGTCGAGATCGCCACCGCCCGGCAGGCCAGCGCCACCACCGACATCCACTCCATCGGCACGCTGCAGTCCGACGAGTCGGTGAAGGTGGCTGCCGAGGTCGCCGGCCGCATCGCCGACATCCGGTTCAAGGAAGGCCAGCAGGTGCAGTCCGGCGAGCTTCTGGTGAAGCTGGACGATGCGCTGGTGCGGGCCTCGCTGGACGAGATCGAGGCGCGGCTCGACCTTGCCCGGGCCAATTACGAGCGGGCGCAGCGGCTGTCCCAGTCCGGCTCCGGCACGGCGCGGGCGCTCGACGAGGCGATTTCCGAGCGCAACACCGCCACCGCCCTCATCCAGACCCAGCAGGTCCAGCTGTCCAAGCACAGCATCGTCGCGCCCTTCGCCGGCGTGGTCGGGCTGCGCTCTCTATCGGTCGGTGCCTATGTCACCGCGGGCACCGAGCTGGTCAATCTCGAGAAGATCGACGCGCTCAAGGTCGACTTCAAGGTGCCGGAAATCCACCTCGGCACGGTCGCGGTGGGCCAGTCGGTGGAGGTGACGGTGGATGCCTTTCCCGACCGTCGCTTCTCCGGGACGGTCTATGCCATCGACCCCATGGTGGACGTCAATGGCCGCTCGCTGAACGTGCGGGCCCGGCTGCCGAACCCTGATCTGACGCTGCGCCCCGGCCTGTTCGTGCGGGTGACGCTGAAGGGCGAGGTGCCGCGCACCGCCCTGTTCGTGCCGGAGGCGGCGGTGGTGCCGCGCGGGCAGGAGCGTTTCGTCTGGGTCGTCGCCGACGGCAAGGCGCAGGAAACCAAGGTCACGCTCGGCGAGCGGCAGGCGGGCGAGGTCGAGATTCTCTCCGGGGTAAAGGCCGGCGCCACCGTGGTGGTGGCCGGGCAGGCCCGGCTGCGCTCCGGCGCCCTGGTGGAGGTGGTGGAACCGCCCCCGCCGCCGCAGGGCTAGCGCCGTTCCCGCAACAGCGGGGAGCGGCAGGATTGGCGTAAAAGCAACGTTTTAGGGGCGGCGAGCGTCGCGGGACGCGACGGGCCGGGGCGCAGGGCGCGGCGAGGACGGACGAACGGCAGGACAGATGGGTATTTCCGAGCTTTGCATCCGCCGGCCGGTCTTCGCCACCGTGCTCAGCCTGCTCATGGTGCTGGTGGGCATCGTCTCCTATTCCCGCCTCACCGTGCGCGAATACCCCAATATCGACGAGCCGGTGGTCTCGGTGGTCACCACCTATACCGGCGCTTCCGCCAGCATCGTGGAGAGCCAGGTCACCCAGGTGCTGGAGGGCTCGATCGCCGGCATCGAGGGCATCGACGTGCTGGAATCCACCAGCCGCTCGGAATCGAGCCGCATCACCGTGCGGTTCCGCCTGGAGATCGACCCCGACACCGCCGCGAGCGACGTGCGCGACCGCGTCAGCCGGGTGCGCCAGCGCCTGCCGGACGAGATCGACGAGCCCGTCATCTCCAAGGTCGAGGCGGATTCCCAGCCGGTGGTGTTCGTCGTGTTCCGGTCCGACCGGATGAACGGGCTGGAGCTGACCGACTATATCGACCGCTACGTGGTCGACCGCTTCAAGAATCTCACCGGCGTCGCCGATGTGCAGATCTATGGCGAGCGCCGCTATGCCATGCGGGTGTGGATCGACCGCGAGCGGCTCGCCGCCTACGCCCTCACCGTGCAGGACATCGAGGACGCGCTGCGGGCGCAGAATGTCGAGATTCCCTCCGGGCGCATCGAGAGCGTGGACCGCGAATTCACCGTGCTCTCGCGCACCGCGCTGACCGGCGTCGAGCAGTTCAACGCCATCGTGGTGAAGCGTGCCGGCGGCGCGCAGGTCCATCTCAGCGACGTCGCTCGGGTAGAGCTGGGGGCGGCGGACGAGCGCCGGGCCAGCCGCTTCCAGGGCGGGCAGGCGATCATCGTCGGCCTCATCAAGCAGGCGGTGGCGAACCCGCTCGACGTCTCCGCCGGCGCCCGCGAGGTGCTGCCCGCCATCAATGCCAGCCTGCCCGAGGGCATGAGCGCGACCATCGGCCAGGACAATGCGGTCTTCATCGACCGCTCGATCAAGTCGGTCTACCAGACCATCGTCGAGGCGGTGGTGCTGGTGGTGCTGGTGATCCTCGTGTTCCTGCGCTCGCTGCGCGCCTCGCTGATCCCGATCGTCACCATCCCGATCTCGCTCGTCACCACCTTCGCCATCATGTACGCGCTGGGTTTCAGCGTGAACACGCTCACCCTGCTCGCGCTGGTGCTGGCCATCGGCCTGGTGGTGGACGACGCCATCGTGGTGCTGGAGAACATCTTCCGCCACATCGAGCACGGCATGAAGCCCATACCCGCCGCCATTCGCGGCGCGCGGGAGATCGGCTTCGCCGTGGTCGCGATGACGCTGACGCTGGCGGCGGTCTATGCCCCCGTCGCCTTCGCTGCCGGCCGCACCGGGCGGCTCTTCACCGAATTCGCGCTGACGCTGGCGGGCGCGGTGCTCATCTCCGGCTTCGTCGCCCTCACCTTGACGCCGATGATGTGCTCGCGGCTGCTGAAGCACGAGGCCAGCCCCGGCCGGCTCTCCGCCGCCATCGAGCGCGGGCTGCGGGGCCTGGAGAACGGCTATCGCCGGCTGCTCGTCGTGGCGCTGCGGGTGCGGGCGCTGGTGCTGGTGGTCGCCGCCGCGGTGGGTCTCGCCAGCGGCTACTTCCTCACCATCCTGCCCTCGGAACTTTCCCCGGTGGAGGATCGCGGCATCATCCGCGTCAACGGCACCGCGCCGGAGGGCTCCACCCTCGGCTATACCTCGCGCTATTCCGCGCAGGTCGAGACCGTGCTGGACAGGTTCCCGGAGGTGGAGAGCGTCCTCATCATCAACGGCATCCAGGAGGTCCACCGCTTCCTCGTCATCGGCCGGCTGAAGGACTGGTCGGAGCGCGAGCGCAGCCAGCAGAGCATGGTGAGCGCGGCGACGCCGGAACTGCGCCGCATCGCCGGTGTCAACGCCTTCGCCAACAACCCGCCCTCGCTCGGCGCCTCCAACAATTCGCGTCCCATCGAGTTCGTGCTGCAGACCTCCGGCACCTATGAGCAGCTGGACGACTATGTGAAGCGCTTCACCGAGCGTATCCGGGATTTTCCGGGGCTGGTCTCCCTCGACAACGACCTGAAGCTGAACAAGCCGGAAATCTCCATCTCCATCGACCGGGCCAAGGCGGCCGATCTCGGCATCGACATCGCGGTGGTGGGGCGCACGCTGGAAAGCCTGCTCGGCGGGCGGCAGGTGACGCGCTTCGAGGTCGCCGGCGAGCAGTACGACGTCTATGTCCAGCTCAACGCCCGCGATCGCACCACGCCGCAGACGCTGGAAACCATCTATCTCCGCTCCGCCTCCGGCCAGATGGTGCAGCTCTCCAATCTCGTCACCGTCCGCGAAACCGTGGCCCCGCAGGAGCTGAGGCGGTTCAACCAGCTGCGCTCCGCCACGCTTTCCGCCAATCTCGCGCCCGGCACCTCGCAGGGCGAGGCGCTGGCCTTTCTCGACCAGGCGGCGCGCGAGGTGCTGCCCGAGACGGTGCAGACCGACGTCGCCGGCCAGAGCCGAGAGTTCCGCGCCGCCGGCCAGAGCCTCGCCGTGGTCTTCGTGCTGGCGCTGGGCTTCATCTATCTCGTGCTCGCCGCGCAGTTCGAGAGCTTCCGCGACCCCGTCATCATCATGCTCACCGTGCCGCTCTCGATGACCGGGGCGCTGGCGGCGCTGTATTTCGCCGGCGGTTCGCTGAACGTCTATTCGCAGATCGGGCTGGTGACGCTGGTCGGCCTCATCACCAAGCACGGCATCCTCATCGTCGAATTCGCCAAGCAGCAGCAGGAACACGG
>CAZIXP010000197.1:0-6038 GCA_964543245.1 uncultured Starkeya sp. | reverse complement strand
TCCGCGTCCGGCGCGGGCGTCCCGCCGGAGGTCCGAACGCAAACCGGGCCCCCGCGGGGCCCGGCCCGACGCGACAGGACATTCCCGAAGGGTCCGTTCCGCTCCCCCGTCCTCCGGCCGCCAGGGTCCGGAAGAAGGGGGAGCGGTGGCTGCGATCAGTAGGCGTTACGGTGGACCAGCACGGTGAAGGTCATGATGATGATCTTCACGTCCAGCCAGAGCGACCAGCCATTGATGTATTCGAGATCGGCGGCGACCCGGCGCTCGATATCGGAGCGGCGATGGGTGGCGCCGCGCAGGCCGCGCACCTGGGCGAGGCCGGTGACGCCCGGCTTCATCGAATGGCGCCGCCAATAATCCGGCACCAGCTCCCAGAACAGCGCGCCTTCGGCGCGGGAGCCCAGCGCATGCGGGCGCGGGCCGACCAGGCTCATGTCGCCGAGCAGCACGTTGAAGAGCTGCGGCAGTTCGTCGATGCTGGTCTTGCGCAGGAAGCCGCCGATGCGGGTGATGCGCGGATCGGTGCGCGAGGCCGACACGAAGCCGGTGGTGTCGGTGAGGTCGGTGCGCATGGTGCGCATCTTGAAGCAGCGATAGGTGCGGTTGTTACGCCCCACCCGCTCCTGGATGAAGAAGGCCGGGCCGGGGGAGTCGAGCTTCACCAGAATGGCGAAGATCGCGATGAGCGGACCGAAGACCGGCATCAGCGCCAGCGTCACGCCGAGATCGAACAGGCGTTTGATGACACGCTCGCCAGTGTTGAGCGGGCCGCGCGAGATGACGAGGGTGGAATGCCCCTGCCAGCGCGACAGCGCCATCGGCTTGACGTCGCCGAGATCGGCGATGAGCTCGGCGTTGTGGCCGCTGACCTGCATCGCCTCGGCCCATTTCAGCCGCTCGACCGGGTCGTCGAAGGACAGCACCACCCGGTCGGCGTCGCGCACGATGCGGCCGACGCGGTCAAGGAAACCGGGGTCGTTGAGGCTGGGCACCAGGCTGGCGGCCCGCACATCGACCACCTTGGTGAAGGCGTCACCGCTGCGGCGGCCGAGATGGAGGCCGTCGGTCAGCACCACGGCGCTCTGCTCGATCACGCTGCGCAGCGCGTTCCGCAGCAGCATGGTGCCGAGAATGCGCATCGCCATGAGCAGCAGCGCGGCGAAAACGATGGTGTAGCCGGTTTCTAGCCGCGAGAACTGGCTGCCGACCTGAAGCGCGAACGCGGCGCAGAAGCCGAAGCTGACGGCGAGGCCGAGCGCGACGAAGCTCTTGCTCAGGGTTCGCGCCAGCGAGCGCAGCGTGCGCATCCGGTAGGCGCCAAAGCCGATCGCGGCCAGGAAATAGGTGGGGGCGAGAACCCCGACAAGCTGCAGCCAGCTCGACGATTCGATGTGCCCCTGCCGCAGAAGGGCGCCGATCATGGCCGCCACGCCAATGACGGCCAGGTCGACGGTCACCGCTCCGCTGATGATCATGAAGCGGATCAGATTGCGATGCCGCAGCATCAGATCGCGTGAACGACGCTCGTCGAGCCCTTCCGCGACATCGAGGCCAAATACGCCTCCGGCTTCACTCATATGTGTCCCCCCGCTGTGGTGCCTGCACTGACAGGCACACGGCCGGCCCCTTCGGCAAAAGGCGGCACGGCATCAGACGTCTGACGTCCCGCAATCAAGAACCAGGCCACGCTGTGGCCCCCTAAAAGCGCTTTCTCCGTGGAAAAAACGCCTCATTTGTATGCATCGACACTTCAGCTTAAGACGCCATCAACCTGTAGCATATCGCGCGCCCCAAGCCCACCGGCGTCCCATGCATCGGCACCGCCCCGCGCCTCTATGGCATCGGGCATGTGGCATGCCGGTGACGGTGACGTAACGCACCGACTCAGTCATCCTCGGGCGCCCCTTCGATCGGGTCGTATTGGGCGGCGTCGAAGCCGAGCACCGCCCAGCTCTGCTGCATGTGCGGCGGCAGCGGCGCCGACACGTCGATCAGCCGGTCGCCACGCGGATGGGGAATGACGAGACGGCGCGCCAGCAGGTGCAGCCGGTTCTGCAGGCCGCCCGGCAGCGGCCAGTTCTCGATGTCGAAATATTTGGGGTCGCCGACGATCGGGTGGCCGATATGGGCGGCATGGGCGCGCAGCTGGTGGGTGCGCCCGGTCACCGGCTTCAGCGAGAGCCAGGAGAGCTTCTGCGCCGCCTGGTCGACCACGGCGTAATAGGACACCGCGTGGCTGGCGTCGTCCTCGCCATGGCGGGCCACCCGCATGCGCTCGGCCGCGTCGTCCTTGGCGAGATAGGTCGAAATGCGGCCCTGCCGCGGCTTCGGCACCCCCGGCACCAGCGCCCAGTACACCTTGCGGGCCGAGCGCGAGCGGAAGGTCTTGGCCAGCGAGGCCGCGGCAAGGCGCGAGCGGGCGACCAGCAGGATGCCGGAGGTGTCCTTGTCGATGCGGTGGACGAGGCGCGGCTTCTGGCCATCCTCCGCCCGCAGCGATTCCAGCATGCCGTCGACGTGGCGATAGGTGCCCGAGCCGCCCTGCACGGCGAGGCCGAACGGCTTGTTGAGCACGATGACGTCGCGGTCCTCGAACAGCGTCATGGCGCGCAGCGCGGCGGCGTCCTTGTCGTCGTCGACCGGGCGGCGAATGGCGGGGGCGAGGCCGGCGATGCGCCGGGCCACCGCCTCGCCGCGATCCGGCACGGGCCGGGGCGCGCGCTCCTCGCGCGGGGCGGCGGCGGAGGGGGCGGAAACATCGGCCAGGGAGGCGACCGACGCGGCGGCGCTCTCCTCGCCGGGCACCGGCACGGCAGACGCCGGCACGGCAGCGGCCGGCACATCATCGCCGTCGGTCTCCGCCAGCGGCGGCACGCGCACGATCTGGCCCGACGCCAGCCGGGTGCTGGTCTTGGCGCGGGCGCCGTCCACCCGCACCTGACCGGTGCGCACCAGCTTCTGCAGATGGCCGAAGGCCATGAAGGGGAAATGGGTCCTGAACCACCGGTCCAGCCGCATGCCGTCTTCGTCGATCTGGACGCTGAGAGTGCGGACAGCCATGGAACGTAAGCCTCGTCGGGTCGTGGAAGCGCTCGTTGTCGGACGCCGGTCGACCTCTTCGGCGTTCAGCCCTAGGCCCACCGCGATGAACCCTGCATTAACGAATGCTTGGGATGACGTGCGCGAGGCTTGCCGTCAAGCGAAGGCGCGAATGGCAGCCATGCCGGCAAACACCGCCAGCAGGCACAGCGCCAGCGAACCCAGCGCATAGACCGCGGCGTGCAGCGTCGCGCCGCGCTCCACCAGCAGGGCGAATTCCAGCGAGAAGGTGGAGAAGGTGGTGAAGCCGCCCAGCATGCCGGTGGTGAGCAGCAGCCGCATGTGCTGGGTCCAGAAGCCGCCCTCCCCGCTGCGCAGCGCGAACAGCGCGGTGATGACGCCCATGAGGAAACAGCCCAGCACGTTGATGAACAGGGTGGCGGCGGGAAAGCTGAGCAGCCCAAACAGCTTCACGGCGCCGATGTTCACGAGGTGACGCATCAGGCCACCGAAGCCGGCACCGAGGAAAACGAGCAAAGCGGGCGTCATGGCGGTCTCCGGCCGGTGCGGGTGGCCCGTGATAAGGCCAGCCCCGGGCGGCTTCAAGATCATGACGTTGCGGCAGAAGCGGCCGGCGGGCCGCGTTTTGCGCACCGGCACGGCCTTCGCACCGCCTCATCCGCAGGTATGAGGATGTGGCGGAGGAGGACCGCGTGCCGGCTCCGCCAAGCGTTGCCGCCGACGTCCGCCGGCGCCCGCCACTCAGGAGCGCCCGCGCTCCGCCTTGATCCGCGCCCAGTATTCCAGCCGCTTCCTCACCTCACGCTCGAAGCCGCGCTCATTGGGGGCATAGAGCTCCGGCCGGCGCTCGCCCGCCAGCTCGTCGGGGAAGAACTCCTGCCCGGCATAGGCGTCGGGGAAATCATGGTCGTAGCGATAGCCGGCGTGATAGCCGAGGTCCTTCATCAGCCGGGTCGGCGCGTTGAGGATGTGCTTGGGTGGCGGCAGCGAGCCGGTCTTCTGCGCCAGCGCCAGCGCGGCATTGAAGGCGGCATAGGCGGCATTGGATTTCGGCGCGGTGGCGACATAGGCGATGGCCTGCGCCAGGAACAGCCGGCCCTCCGGCCAGCCCACCCGCTCGAAGGCGGTCCACGCCGCGATCACCTGCGGCATGGCCTGCGGGTCGGCCATGCCGACATCCTCCGAGGCGCAGCAGGCCAGCCGGCGGAACACCGTGCCGGGGTCCTCCCCGCCGACGATCATCCGCGCCGCCCAGTACATCGCCGCCTGCACGTCGGAGCCGCGCAGGCTCTTATGGAAGCAGCTCAGCAGGTTGTAGTGCTCGTCCTGGCCCTTGTCGTAGACCGGCGCGCGCTTCTGCACCGTCTCGGCGAGGGTGGCGACGTCGAGGTCCGGCCCCTCCGGCAGCGCGAACAATTCCTCGGCGAGGCCGAGGAGATAGCGCCCGTCGCCGTCCGCCATGCGCACCAGCGCGGCGCGCGCGTCCGGCTCGAGCGGCAGGCGCTTGCCTTCCAGCGTCTCGGCGCGCGCCATCAGCCGCTCGATCGCCGCATCGTCCAGCGGCTTGAACACCAGGACCCGGGCGCGGGACAGCAGCGCGGCGTTGAGTTCGAAAGAGGGATTCTCCGTCGTCGCGCCGATGACGGTGACGGTGCCGTCCTCCATCACCGGCAGGAAGCTGTCCTGCTGCGCGCGGTTGAAGCGGTGGATCTCGTCGACGAACAGCAGCGTGCCCTTGCCCATGGCACGGCGGCCGCGCGCGGCCTCGAACACCTTCTTCAGCTCGGCGACGCCGGTGAAGATCGCCGAAACCTGCTCGAACTGCAGATCGGTCTGGCTCGCGACCAGCCGCGCGATCGTGGTCTTGCCGGTGCCCGGCGGTCCCCAGAACACCAGCGAGCCCAGCGCCCGCGTCTCCAGCATGCGGGTGAGCGCGCCCTTCGGCCCGGTCAGGTGCTCCTGGCCGACCACCTCGTCAAGCCGGCGCGGCCGCAGCCGGTCGGCCAGCGGGCGCGGCGCCTCCTTCTCGAGGCCGGCGGAGGTGAAGAGATCGGCCACGCCGGTCAGCCCGGCAGCACGGCGGAGATGGTGCGCCCGCCCCGCTTGAGGGTGATGCGCCAGACCCGGGCCGGGTTGCGGGTCGCGTTGTCGAGATCGGCTGTGGTGGCGATCGGGACCCCGTTCACCTCCAGGATGACGTCGCCGGCCTTGAGGTTGATCTCGTCCGCGGGCGAGCCCTCGGTGACCGAGGCGATCACCACACCCTTGTCGGTGTCGAGCGTGCGCATCTCCTCCATCACCGCCGGCGACAGGTTCACCACCGTCGCTCCCGCCAGCGGCGAGCGGCCGGCAAGGGTTCTCTCGTCGCGCGGGGTCGTCTCCGGCGCCGCCTGCAGCGGCACGGTCAGGCCGAGCTGGCGGCCCTGCCGCACGATGCCGATCTCGACCGAGCCGCCGAGCGGCCGGGTGACGAAGCGGAAGCCGAACGCGTCGGGGTCGTCCACCTCCTGCCCCGCCACCGAAACGATGAGATCGCCGGCGCGCAGCCCGGCCTGATCCGCCGGGCTGCCGCGCACCACGCTCTGCACCAGCGCCCCGACCGGGCGGGCAATGTCGAGCCCTTCCGCGATGTCGGCGGTGATGCGCTGCAGATTGGCCCCCAGCCACGGCCGGCGCACCGACTTGCTGCCGGAGAGTGCCGATTGCAGCACCACCCGCACCATGTCGGCGGGAATGGCGAAGCCGATGCCCTGCGAGCCGCCGGAGCGGGAGAAGATCGCGGTGTTGATGCCGACCACCCGGCCCGCGCCATCCACCAGCGCGCCGCCGGAATTGCCGGGATTGATCGCCGCGTCGGTCTGGATGAAGAAGCCGTAATCGGTGATGCCGGCCTGGGTGCGGGCGAGCGCTGAGATGATGCCCTGGGTCACCGTCTGGCCGACGCCGAACGGGTTGCCGATCGCCAGCACGATGTCGCC
>CAZIXP010000196.1:5979-6198 GCA_964543245.1 uncultured Starkeya sp. | reverse complement strand
GGCCTGGCCGACAAGGCCGAAGGCACCGCCGAAGCGCAGGCCAATGCCGATCGCGGCCAGGGCGACACCGCGCTGTTCGAGGTCGGGCAGATCTTCAAGGGCGACCGTCCGCAGGACCAGTTCATCGTCGCCACCGGTCTGCGCCGCGGCACGGCGAAGCCGGGCGGGGCCGGCCGGCACTGGTCCGGCAAGGCCGCCGCCGTCGATGCCTTCGACGCC
>CAZIXP010000196.1:0-5969 GCA_964543245.1 uncultured Starkeya sp. | reverse complement strand
TTCCTACGGATGCCGCAGCACGTTGCGCTCGTCCCCCCAGCCCGCTACCGCCGCCGGCTCGGGCAGGATGCGCCGCAGGTACGCCGCTGCCGTCTTCGCCTGCTGCCACTGCGTGGGGTAGCCGAGCGAGGCAATCTTGCCCATCTCGCGTTGAATGACGATGTCCTCGTTCGCGTCCTTGCCAAAACCCGGACCGGGATCAAGGCAGATGCGCTCGCGGTGCTGGCTGCCTGCAACGCGCCGGTGGCGAACCTGCAGATCTCCGCCGACGCGCCGGCCTGGTTCCATCCCGGCCGCTCCGGCGCCTTCCGGCTCGGCGCCAATGTGATCGGCCATTTCGGCGAGCTGCATCCCGCCGTGGTCGAGGCGCTGAAGGTGGAGGGACCGCTGGTCGGCTTCGAGATCGTGCTCGACCGCATCCCCGAACCAAAGGCCCGGGCGACGCGGGTGAAGCCGCTGCTCGACCTCGCCGCCTTCCAGCCGGTGGAGCGCGACTTCGCCTTCGTCGTGCCCCGCGCGGTCGCCGCCGGCGAGCTGGTGAAGGCCGCTGCGGGTGTCGACCGCAAGCTGATCACCACGGTGAACGTGTTCGACCTCTATGAGGGCGCTGGGATCGAGGCCGACAAGAAATCGGTGGCGCTCTCGGTGACGCTGCAGCCGCGCGAGAAGACCCTGACCGACGCCGAGATCGAGGCGGTGACGACGAAGATCGTCGCGGAGGTCGCGCGCAAGACCGGGGCGACGCTGCGCGGCTGAGCCGCCACGTGTGGGACGCGGCCGGTGGCCGCGTCGACACTCCGGCCCGCGCTCCAGGTTGTGGTTTACCGCATTTTCTTCACGCGAACCGGAATCCACGTCGCTCGAACAGGCTCTAAGCCGGCCCGGCGAGCAGCCGCGCCGCGCGCTCGGCGGCCAGTTCGCCGGACTGCCACGCCCCCGCCAGCGTGCCCCACTGGTCGGGCGAGGTGTATTCGCCCGCCAGGACCAGACGCCCGAGCGGGTCGCCGAACAGCCGGCGCATGGCCCCCGCGCCGGGCTGTGCCACCGCCATCGCCCCGCGGGTCAGCGGATCGCGCGACCAGCGCGAGACGGCGACGCTCTTGAGGCCCGCCGCCGCTTCCGCGCCGAAGCCGGCGGCAAGCGCCGCGCGTGCCAGCGCCAGCCCGGAAGGCTCGCCGCGGGCAGCGATCTCCTCGGCCGGCTCGCCGCCGAACAGCAGCACATGCAGGTCGCCGCCGCCGATGCGGGCATTGAGCAGGGCGGGCGGGCCGCCCGTCACCTTCATCACCACCCGCTCGTCCGGCTGGAGCTCCAGCGGATTGCCCGGCAGCATGAAGCCGACCTGCTCCATCACGCCGGCGGGGTGGGTGCGGAAGGCCTCGGCCAGCCGGGCCGGCAGCGCCGGGGTGATGCGGATCGCCCCGGCCGCGATCACCGCCGCCGGAACCGCGAGAATGGCGACGCGGGCGCGCAGCGTGGCCCCGCCCTCGAGCCCGAGCGTCACCGAGCTTCGCAGGTTGTCGATGCGCGCGACACGCACGCCGAGCCGCCGCTCCACCGTAGCGCCAAGCCCGGCGCCGAGCTTCACCAGCGCATCGCCGACCCCCATGCCCTCGGGGCGGGCGTCGTCCGGCGGGGGCTGGCGGCGGGCCAGATCGACCGTCGAGATTGCGGCGAGGCTGCGCCCGCAGGCCAGCGGACCGAGCAGCGCGGCCAACGTCGCCGCCCACTCCCCGCCCTCCGGCATGGCGGCCGCCGCGGCGATATCGCGCCCGGCATCGGCGGTGGCGGCGATCGCCCGCTCCGCCGCTCTCGCGCGCCTCCCGCCCCTCGGCATAGAGCCGTCGCGCCGCCGCCAGCGCCACGTGGCCGACCCCGGCCTCCGCCAGCGCCGCCGCAAGGCCGCCGTCGGCGGCGAGCCGGGCGGCACCGAGATCGAACCCGCCGCCGGCAAAATCGACGGTGCGGGCCCGCCCGCCGAGCCGGTCCGCTGCCTCCAGCAGCACGCAGGAACGCCCGAGCGCCGCAAGCCGGCGCGCCGCCGCGATTCCCGCCGCGCCGCCGCCGACAATGGCGACGTCGGTCGTGGGCGCCGCCTGCGCCAGCGCGGGGCGCGGCAGCGCCGGTAGGGCGAGCGCTGCGGCGCCGAGCCCCAGCAGTTGGCGCCGGTCGAGGCCCTGCGCCGGAACGGGGGGCCATTCGGGCCGGTCGCGGCTTGCGGTGTCGTCGGTCATGATCCCGTCCGGCATGGTGCGGCGCCGCGGCCGCAGGCGGTGCGCGGGGCTGTCGGCGGCGCTGTCGCACGGCGCCGTCCGCGGACCGGGCGGCCGTCGGGACGCACCGTCCCCTGTCCCGCCCTGCTCTAGCACACCGGGTGGCGCCCGCAGAACAGAGGCGGCTAAGCGCCTCATCTGATTCATGTTTCGTTCGAAAGGAACGAATCATGATTCCGCGCGCCGCCGCCGCAGCGCAAGGGAAAAATTGAAAAAGCCGAGTCGTTTCAAGGCGAAGCGACGCAGCGGGATGAGCGGGCGGCCCTCCGCCCGCCGGCCCCGAGCGGGTTGAGCGGCGGGCGGGGCATGCCTAACTAGAAGGGCCCGCCACCGGACGCCGCCATGCTGCAGCTCGCCCTCGCCTCCTTTGCCGAGACTTTCGCCCCGCAGCACCGTCGCGTGCTGCTGCGCTCCATCCTGCTGGCGATCGGCCTCGTCATCGTGCTCGGCATCGGCGCACAGGTGGTGCTGACCCGCTTCGTGACGCTGGACTGGGGCTGGGCGGAACTGCTGGTCGACATCGTCGCCGCGCTCGGCCTCATCGTCGCAGGCGTGTTCCTGGTGCCGCCGGTCACCTCGCTGATCGCCGGCCTGTTCCTCGACGACGTCGCCGAACGGGTGGAGCGCGACGACCCGCCGGGCGGACCGGTGGGCCGGGCGCTGCCAGTGCTGCATTCCCTGCTGCTCTCGCTCCGCTTCTTCGGCGTGATGATCGCGGTGAACCTCGTCGCCCTCCTGCTCCTGCTGGTGCCGGGGGTGAACCTCGTCGTGTTCTACATCGCCAATGGCTACCTGCTGGGCCGGGAATATTTCCAGCTCGCGGCCATGCGCCACCGCGACGAGGTGGAAGCGGCGGAGCTGCGCCGGCGCTATGGCGGGCGCATCTTCGCCGCCGGGCTCATCATCGCCGTGGTGGTGTCGGTGCCGGTGCTGAACCTGATCACGCCCGTCTTCGCCACCATCTTCATGGTGCGGCTGCACCGCCGGATCGCCGCGGAAGCGCCGCCGCTCAGGCCGGCGGGGTCTTTTCGGGCCAGCGGCACAGATCGGCGATGAGGCAGCGCGGGCACTCCGGCAGGCGGGCCTTGCAGACATAGCGCCCGTGCAGGATCAGCCAGTGATGGGCGTGCAGCTTGAAACGATCGGGGATCGATGCCTCCAGCCCCAGCTCCACCTCCAGCGGGGTGCGCCCCGGCGCGAGCCCGGTGCGGTTGGCGACGCGGAACAGATGGGTGTCGACCGCGATGGTGGGCAGGCCGAAGGCGATGTTGAGCACGACATTCGCGGTCTTGCGGCCGACGCCGGGCAGCGCTTCCAGTGCCGCGCGGTCGCGCGGCACCTGCCCGCCATGCTCGGCGACGAGGCGGCGCGACAGCTCCACCACGTTCTTCGCCTTGCCGCGGTAGAGCCCGAGGGTGCGGATGTGCTGCGCCACCGCCTCCTCGCCCAGCGCCGCCATCGCCTGCGGGGTGGCGGCGGCCTTGAACAGGCCGCGCGTCGCCTTGTTGACGCCGACGTCGGTGGCCTGCGCCGAGAGCACCACCGCGACCAGCAGGGTGAAGGGGTCGGAATGCTCGAGTTCGCCCTCCGGATGAGGGTCGGCGGCCTCGAAGCGGGAGAACCCTGCCACCACCTCCTCCGGGGTCCACGGGCGGAAGCCGCCCCCCACCGCCGCCGCGGCGGCATTGGCGACGGCGCGACGGCGCGGGCGGGCGGGCACCGCAGCCGCATCCTCCCCACCCACCGCCGCAGCCGGTATGACAGCCGGGGGCGGGGATGGCGCGGCGTCGGCCGCCGGCCGGCGGCGGGCGGGCTGGGTCGGGCCGGGCCGGGCCGGCGCGGGTTCGGCCGGAATCGGTGCACTCGTGCGGGGTGTCGTCTTGCGGGGCATGGCTGACGTATAGTGCGCGGGCGCCGGAACGGCCAGCGGCCGCAGCGGCAGGCGCGCCGGCAGGATGAGGCCAGCAGAAACACGGGCGGGACGCGATGGAAGGGCAGCCAACCCAGCAGCACCCAGAGACGCCCGGCGGGTATATGCCGGCGCGCGCGGCGGAGGCCGAGCCGACGCTCTACGAGGTGCGCCTCACGCCCTACCGCTCGCTGGACGAGCGCGGCTTCCTGATCGTCATGGCCATCGTGGCCGGCATCAGCTTCGTGTGCGGCGTGGCGTTCCTCATGATGGGGGCGTGGCCGGTGTTCGGCCTGTTCGGCATCGATGTGCTGGCGGTGTGGCTGGCCTTCCGGGTGAACTTCCGCGCCGCCCGCGCCCGCGAGGAGATCACCGTCACCCCCAGCCGCCTCACCGTGCGCAAGGTGGCACCGGACGGCGCCGAGGAAGCGACCGAGATGAACCCGCTCTGGACCCGGCTCCACGCCGAGGAGATCGAGGATTTCGGCATCCAGAAGCTGACCCTGGTCTCGCGGGGCCGGCCGACCGAGGTCGGCGGCTTCCTGCATGTCGGCGAGCGCGAGGCGCTGGCGGCCGGTCTTTCCGGCGCGCTCGCGGAGGCGCGGCGCGGCATCGTCCGCAGCGCACCGTGAGGGCCCCAACGTGAAGGAACCGCACGCAAGACCCGACCGGGCCATGGCCGCGTCGAAATCGGGTGGCGAGCACCCCGCCGCCATGGTCGGATCGGCTCAGGAGGCTTCCACCATGCTCGCACCGCTTTTCGACCAGTCGCATCCCCTCGACATCGCCGCCGCCGACTATGAGGTCGTGCGCCGGGCCGTCGGCTTCGTGAACCGCTCGTTCCGCGACCAGCCGGAGGTGGAGGCCATCGCCCGCGCCGCCGGCGTCACCCCGCGCGCGCTGACCGAGCTGTTCCGTCGCTGGTGCGGGCTCACGCCGAAGGATTTCCTCCAGGCGGTCACGCTCGACGCGGCGCGCCGGGTGCTGACGGAATCGGGCAATGTGCTGGATGCCGCCTATGAGGTGGGGCTGTCGGGGCCGGGGCGGCTGCACGACCTGTTCGTGGTGCACGAATCCATGTCGCCGGGCGAATGGAAGACGGGCGGCGCCGGGCTGGTGATACGCTGGGGCTTCCACCCCTCGCCCTTCGGCCTCGCCCTCGCCATGGTGACGCCGCGCGGCCTCTGCGGTCTCGCCTTCGCGGATGAGGGGGAAGAAGAGGCGGCGCTCGCCGACATGCGCCGGCGCTGGCCCAACGCCACCTATCTGGAAGACCCGATCGTCACCGCGCCCTACGCCGCCCGCATCTTCGACCGCGGCAGCTGGCGGCCGGACGATCCGCTGCGCATCGTCTTTATCGGCACCGATTTCGAGGTGCAGGTGTGGGAGACGCTGATGCGCATCCCGCTCGGCAAGGCGACCACCTATTCCAGCATAGCGAACTGCGTGGAGCGGCCGAAGGCGGCGCGCGCGGTGGGCGCGGCGATCGGCCGGAACCCGATGTCCTTCGTGGTGCCCTGCCATCGCGTGCTGGGCAAGAACGGCGACCTCACCGGCTATCACTGGGGCCTGACCCGCAAGCGCGCCATTCTCGGCTGGGAAGCCGGGCAGGTGGCCGGGAGCTGACAGCTCGCCGGGAGCGGCGCCGGCGCGACACGCCAGCTCTCCGGCAGGGGAGCGGGGTGCCCTGCCGCGCGATGGCGTCGCGCCGGCGGCGGATCGGCCCCGGTCAGTGCGCGACGGACTTGGAGAAGAACTGGACCACGAGCACGCCCAGGATGATCAGC
>CAZIXP010000195.1:0-6216 GCA_964543245.1 uncultured Starkeya sp. | reverse complement strand
GCGCTCGACATCAAAATCCCGAACAACGCCTTCCTGATCCGCGAGATCATGGCCAAGGTGCTGCAATGGCACGACCATGTCGTGCACTTCTACCACCTCCATGCGCTGGACTGGGTGAACCCGGTCAACGCGCTGAAGGCTGACCCGAAGGCGACCTCGCAGCTTCAGCAGATGGTGGGCCCCGACCATCCCAATTCCAGCCCCGGCTATTTCCGCGATGTGCAGAACCGGCTGAAGAAATTCGTCGAGAGCGGCCAGCTCGGCATCTTCAAGAACGGCTACTGGGACAACCCCGCCTACAAGCTGCCGCCCGAGGCCGACCTGATGGCGGTGACCCATTATCTGGAGGCGCTCGACTTCCAGAAGGAGATCGTCAAGGTCCACACCATTTTCGGCGGCAAGAATCCGCACCCGAACTACATGGTCGGCGGCGTGCCCTGCGCCATCAATATGGACGGCAACATGGCGGCCGGCGCGCCGCTCAACATGGAGAGGCTCAACTTCGTCAAGCTGAAGCTGCAGGAGGCCTTCGCCTTCTCCAAGAACGTCTATGTGCCGGACGTGATCGCCATCGCCTCCTTCTACAAGGGCTGGCTCTATGGCGGCGGCCTCTCCGGCCTCAACGTCATGGACTATGGCGACTACGCGGCGGTGCAGGGCCGCAAGGAAACGGACCGCCTGCCCGGCGGCGTCATCCTCGACGGCAAGTGGGACGAGGTGCATCCGATCGACCCGCGCGACCCCACGCAGGTCCAGGAGTTCGTCACCCATAGCTGGTACAGCTATGGCGACGGCAACGCCGACCAGGGCCTTCACCCGTGGGATGGCGTCACCCAGCCCGCCTATGCGCTCGGGCCCAACGCCAAGGGGACCCGGACCGACATCCGCGAGATCGACGAGAGCGCCAAATATTCCTGGATCAAGGCGCCGCGCTGGAAGGGCCATGCCGTCGAGGTCGGTCCGCTCGCCCGCTACATCCTCGCCTACGCCCATGGCGTCGACTATGTGAAGGGGCAGGTGGACGAGTCGCTCGGCCGCTTCAACGCGCTGGCCGGCACCAGCCTGACGCCCAAGCAGGCGCTGCCATCCACCATCGGCCGCACGCTGGCGCGGGCTCTGGAGGCGCATTACTGCGCCCAGATGATGCTGGACGATTTCGACCACCTGATCGCCAACATCAAGGCCGGCGACAGCTCCACCGCCAATGTCGAGAAATGGGACCCCGCCACCTGGCCGAAGGAGGCCAAGGGGGTCGGCACGGTGGCGGCGCCGCGCGGCGGCCTCGGCCACTGGATCAAGATCAAGGACGGCCGCATCGAAAACTACCAGTGCGTGGTGCCGACCACCTGGAACGGCGGCCCGCGCGACCCCAAAGGCAATATCGGCGCCTTCGAGGCCTCGCTGATGAACACGCCGATGGAGCGGCCCGAGGAGCCGGTGGAGATCCTGCGCACGCTCCACTCCTTCGACCCGTGCCTTGCCTGCTCGACGCACGTCATCTCGCCCGACGGGGCCGAGATGGCGCGGGTCACGGTGCGCTGAGGGGGAGGCGGCGATGACCAGCATCGACCCCGCCACCTTGCATGCCGCCCCACCCGCCACGCCGGCCGTGCCCGACACGATCGGGGGCGAGCCGGTCGGCCGGGTGACCGCCGTCTATGTCTACGAGGCGCCGGTGCGGCTCTGGCACTGGACCAACGCGGCCGCCATCAGCGTGCTGGCGGTCACCGGCTATCTCATCGGTTCGCCGCTGCCCACCATGTCGGGAGAGGCGAGCCAGCATTACGTGATGGGCACGATCCGGTTCCTGCATTTTTCCGCGGCCTATATCTTTGCCGTCGGCTTCCTGTTCCGCATCTACTGGGCGTTCGTCGGCAATCATCACGCGCGCCAGCTGTTCATCCTGCCGTTCTGGAAGCGGTCCTACTGGGCCGGCCTGTTTGAGGAGGCGCGCTGGTATTTGTTCATCGAGGCCAGGCCGAAGAAATATGTCGGCCATAACCCGCTGGCCCAGTTCGCCATGTTCTGGGCGATCGGGGTGGGATCGGTCTTCATGATCGTCACCGGCTTCGCGCTTTATTCGGAGGGCGCGGGTCCGGGGAGCTGGCAGGATCACCTGTTCGGCTGGGTCATCCCGCTGCTCGGCGGCAGCCTCGACGTGCACACCTGGCACCATCTCGGCATGTGGGTGATCCTGCTCTTCGTGATGATCCACATCTATGCGGCGGTGCGCGAGGACATCATGTCCCGGCAGTCGATCGTCTCGACCATGGTGTCGGGGGTGCGCACCTTCAAGGACGACGATCCCGATTGAGATTCCGGCCTTCCGGAATCCGGCCCTATGGGGAAGGGCCGGTATTGAGGGCGCGGCTGCGGCCGCGCCC
Source organism: uncultured Starkeya sp. (assembly GCA_964543245.1). Lineage (GTDB taxonomy): Bacteria > Pseudomonadota > Alphaproteobacteria > Rhizobiales > Xanthobacteraceae > Ancylobacter. The sequence continues at coordinate 3,832 of CAZIXP010000195.1, read as the reverse complement.
TTCTTTTTGGATATCTTCTTTCCGATCTCGCCTCGATATGGAAACGATGTTTCCATCGGGCGGAAGCGACCCTGCCGGGGCGATCATAATCTTTCATATAATTCAATGGCTTAATTCAATTTCAGTCGGCTGGCACGCGCCTTGAATAAAGAACCATTCAAAAGAGCGGCGATCAGACCGCTCGCGCCTAGGGACAGGAAGACCGCTCGGGAGACGTCGCGCATGGACGACGAACGCATCCTCATACTCGGCATCGGCAACATATTGTGGGCGGACGAGGGCTTCGGCGTCCGCGTCGTCGAGGCGCTTCAGGCCCGCTACGAGCTGCCCGAGCATGTCACGGCGCTCGATGGCGGCACGCAGGGGCTCTATCTGCTGCCCCATCTCGAAGAGGCCGATGCCGTCATCATCGTCGATGCCATCGACTACGGCCTGCCGCCGGCCGCGCTGAAGCAGCTGCGCGACGACGAGGTGCCCGCGGTGCTGGGCGCCCGCAAGGTGAGCCTGCACCAGACCGGCTTCCAGGAGGTGCTGGCGCTGCTGCACCTGCGCGGGTGTGCGCCGGCGCGGCTGCGCCTGGTCGGCGTCCAGCCGGAGCGGCTCGATGATTATGGCGGAGGGCTCACCCCCGCCGTCGCCGCGCAGGTCGAGCCCGCGCTGGCCATGGTCGTCCGCCTTCTCGCCGACGAGTTCGGCGTCGCGGCGATCCCGCGGCGTTCGGCCGAGGGCTTCACGCCGCCGGCCATCAGCCGCGAGGCCTACGAATCCGGCCGCCCGACCGCCGCGGATGCCTGCCGTATCGGGGACGACCGCGTCCTCGCCGGCTGGCGCTAGGATCAGCGCCCATGTGCCTCGGCATCCCCATGGAAATCGTCAGCGTGGAAGGCCTCGCGGCCCGGTGCCGGCGTGACGGCGAGCTTCACCTCGTCGATCTCTCGCTGCTGCCGGAGGCGCAGCCCGGCGACCATGTGCTGACCTTCCTCGGCACCGCCCGTCGCCTGCTCGATGCCGAGGAGGCGCGGCTGATCGCCGAGGCGCTCGGCGCCGTGGCGGCGGCCATGAGCGGCAACGCCGCCGCCATCGACCATGCCTTTGCCGACCTCATCGGGCGTGAGCCGACCTTGCCGGCCCATCTCGCCCCGCCTCCCGCCTCCCGCCCGGAGCCGAACGCATGACGACCGACCCGCTCCACCCGCTGGTGGCCCGACTGACCAGCACGCACGGCTACCCCTATCTCGACAGCGACGAAGCGGCGGTCGCCGCCCTGCCGGAGGGCGACGTCCTTCTGTTCCTGCCCGCTCATGGCAAGGCGCACATGGAAACGCCCGACATCGCCGCGGTGCTGCCGGAACTGGTTGGGGCGCTCGGTGGCTCCGGCGCCATGGGCGGGGCGGTCGCCGGGCCGGTCTATGAGAAACAGCTGCGCGAGCAACTGGGCGGCATCGCCCTGCCGGCTCTCGTCGTCCTGCGCGGCGGGCGTCCGCTCGGCTCCCTCTCGCGGATGCGCGACTGGGATGAGTTCATCGAGCGCCTGTCCGCCGTCATCGCGCGTCCCGCCGTCGCCGCCAGCCATTGAGGGCCTGCCATGTCGTCCATCCCCTTCGCGACGGTTCCCCCCATCGGCTACGGCGCCGGCAGCCAGCCCGGCGAGGAAGCCGACGGCCTCGCCTATCTCGCCATGCCGTCGGGCATGCGCATCTACGAGCCGCATCTGCCGGAGATCGACGATCCCGCGCGCTTCGCGCCGGCCTTCGCAACGCTAGAAGCGATCTGCGCCGCCCTGGCGCAGTGGACGCCGAACGGCTCGACCACCATCGCCCTCACCGCCCTCGATGCCGAGAACCGGGCGCTGGTCGACGAGACGCTGGGCGAGGGGGAGGTGGCCATCGTGGTCGAGGTGCCCGGCGAGCGCATCGAGATTCAGGAAGCCAGCTGTGCCGGCGTGTGGCGCCTGAGAGCGACCTCGACCGCCCCCGGCTCCGCGCCCACCGTCCGGGAACGCATCGATATCGCGGCGTTTCCGAGGGGTGCGCTGGTGCGTGCCTTCCCGCGCGAATGGCCGGTCGACCTCGATTACACCGTCAAGCGCCGGCCGGGCGTGGTCAATGCGCCGGCCATCCTCACCGAGATCGTCCACAAGAGCCGCGAGCGCCGCCCGGGCGCCCTGCCGCATGTGGTCAATCTCAGCCTGCTGCCGCACACGCCCGAAGACCTTGCTGTCATCGAGGCGGGGCTTGGTCAGGGCGGGATCACCATCCTGTCCCGCGGCTACGGCAATTGCCGCATCGACGCCACCGCGACCTCCGGCGTCTGGCGGGTGCGCTATTACAATTCGGCCGACCCGCTGATCCTCGACACCATCGAGGTGACCGACGTGCCCGAGGTTGCCTGTGCCGCGCCGGAAGATCTCGCGGATTCGGCCGAGCGGCTGACCGAGATCCTCGCGGCGATGCGCTAGGAGCCGCGCCATGCTGACCAAGCGTTTCGAAGGATCCTTCCTCGGCGATATCGCCCGCCTGCCGCCGAATGCCGTTCTGGAATGCAAGATCTGCTGGCATGTCTACGATCCGGCGGTCGGCTGCGACGACTGGCAGGTGCCGGCCGGCACTCCTTTCGCGGCGCTGCCGGAGGACTGGCGCTGCCCGACATGCGACGGCGCCCGCGACCAGTTCATGGTGATCGAGGCCGTGGGCGGCGCCACCACTCCGGCGCGGACCCCGCCTGCCGTGGTCGACGCCGCGCCCCCTGACGCGGACCGCCGCCTCGCGGCGTTGGCCGCGGAGCTGCCGGGACGACTGGAGGCCGCGTTCCGGGAGATTCATGTCGGGCAGATGCGCGGTGTACCGCTGCTCAACGAGACGCTGCAGGTGAAGGCCATCGGCTTCCGCCCCTATGAGCGGCGGGTGCTCGGCGTGCTCGTCACCCCCTGGTTCATGAACATCGTCGTCGCGCCGGGCCCGGACGAGGACTGGTCGGCGCTGGTGCCGGGGGCAAAGGAGATCATCGCCTTTCCCTCCGGCGACTATGAGTTCGTCGGCGCCAATCGCCCCGAGACCGGCCCCTACAAGGCCTGCTCGCTGTTCTCGCCGATGTTCGATTTCACCTCCATGCTGCAGGCGACCGAGACCGCCCGCGCCGCCCTCGCCGCCCTGTTCGATCCCGCCATCCGCGAGGAGGGCGACCGTTCGGACGATATCCGTCGGGCCCGTCAGGAGGCCCTCGACGCGCAGGAGGCGGGGACGGAGGTCGGCGCGCAGCCGGAAGCTGTCCGCGAGGAGCCCAGCGCCGCCGCCGCGCCAAGCCGCCGCGCCCTGATCTTCGGCTCCGGCCTCGCCTCCGCCGCCAGCGCGGAGCGGGAGGGCGCCGGCTCATGATCACTGCGCTCGATATCGCGCTGGACAGCCGCGGTGATGCTCCGCAGTGGCGCCTCACCGAAACCGGCGGGTCGGTCGGCGCCGGCTGGGCGGTCGGCCGGCCCGCGGAGGAGGTGGCGCAGCTCATGCCGCGGGTCTTCAACCTCTGCGCCGGCGCCCATGCGCAGGCCGCGCGCGGCGCCCTCGGCCTGCCGGCCGGCGATGCCGCGCCGCTGGCGGCCGTTGCGCGGTGGGAGCGGCTGCGCGACCACGCGGTCGCCATCCTGTGCGACTGGCCATCGATTGTCGGCCGTCCGGCCGATCGCGCCGTCTTGAAGGGCGCCGCGGCGAAGGGACTGGCCGGCGGCTCGCCCGAGGCGGCGCAGATGCTGCGCCGCCATCTCCTCGGCGCCGCCATCGACCTGCCGGCCGCTACCGCCGGGACGGTGGATCGCTGGCTGGCCGCGGCAGCCAGCCCC
>CAZIXP010000194.1:0-6306 GCA_964543245.1 uncultured Starkeya sp. | reverse complement strand
GCCGGGCGAGGCGCGCGGGCCTTCCGGCCACACCGCCGTCACCGGTGACGCCGGGCCGGCGGGCGCGCGGCGGCGGCGGGCGCGGCCGCAGGAGCGGCGGCAGGCCATTCTCGACGCCGCGCTGGCGGTGTTCGCCGAGCAGGGCTTCGCCGGCGCCCGCATGGAAGATGTCGCCCGCCGCGCCGGTGTCGCCAAGGGCACGCTCTATCTCCACTTCACCGACAAGGCCGGCCTGTTCGAGGGGCTGGTGCGCGCCGCCGCCGACCCGGTGCTGGGCGCGATGGAGCACCAGCTCGACGCCTTTTCCGGCAGCACGCGCGAGCTGCTGCTCCTGCTGTTCGGCCATGCCTATCGCGAGCTGGTTGCCAGCCCGCGCCGCCACATCGTGCGCCTGCTGATCGGGGAGGGCGAGCGTTTTCCCGGGCTGGCCGATTTCTATTACCGCGAGGTGGTCGCGCGCGGCCTCGCGCTGTTGCGCGCGGTCAATGCGCGGGGGCTGGCGCGCGGCGATATCCGCAGCGACGCCGCGCTGCGCTTTCCCCAGCTCGTCATCGCCCCGGTGCTGGTCGGGGTGGTGTGGACCGACCTGTTCGCCCGCAGCGCGCCGCTCGATGTGGAGGCGATGCTGGCGGCGCATGTGGATCTGCTGCTGCGCGGGCTGGGGGAGGACGAGACATGAGCGTGCCGTGCCCCCGCCTCGCCGCCGGCCGCTCCCCTGCCGACGGCGTCCGCCCGGGCCTGCGGGGCTGGCTCGGCCTGCTCGCCTGCCTCGGCCTGCTCGCCGGCTGCGGCGCGGCCGGGCCGCTGCGCTTCCAGGGCTATGCCGAGGGCGAAACCGTGTTCGTCGGGCCGGACGAGTCTGGCCGCCTCGTCACGCTCGATGTCGAGGAGGGCGACCGGGTGACGCCGGGCACCCCGCTCTTCGCCGTGGAGGACGCGCTGCAGCGGGCCGAGCTGGCGCAGGCTGAGGCCAGCCTCGCCCAGGCGCAGTCCGAGCTGGCCAATCTGCGCGAGGCGACCCAGCGGCCGGAGGAGCTGGAGGTGCTGAAGGCCGGCGAGCGCCGTGCCGCCGCCGCGCTCGACCTCTCCCGCCTCGAACTCCAGCGGCAGAAGGAGCTCACGGAGAAGAAGGTCGGCTCGCAGGCCGCGCTCGACACCGCCCAGCACACCTATGACCAGAACGCCGCCGCCCTCGACGAGGCCCGCAGCCGCATCGCCGCCGGGGCGCTGGCCGGGCGCGCCCACCAGATCGCCGCGGCGGAACAGGCGGTGGCGGTGGCGAGCGCCAATCGCGATGCCGCGCAGGTGCGGCTCGACCGCCGCCGCCGCGTCGCCCCGATCGGCGGCAGCGTCGAGACGGTGTATTTCCGGCCGGGCGAGCTGGTGCCGGCCGGGCGGCCGGTGCTCGCCATCCTGCCGCCGGAGCGGCTGCGGGTGCGGTTTTTCGTGCCGGAGCCGGCGCTGCCGCGCTTCCGCCTCGGCACGGCGGTGAACGTGACCTGCGATGGCTGCGCCGCCGCGATTCCCGCGCAGGTGAGCTTCATCGCCGCCAGCGCGGAATACACCCCGCCGGTCATCTACAGCCTCGACGAGCGGGCCAAGCTCGTCTTCATGCTGGAGGCCCGGCCGCAGGATCCCGCCGCGCTGCGGCCCGGCCAGCCGGTGACGGTGACGCTCGCCGCGGCGGGGGATGATCTGGAAGAGGCCGGGCCGGAGGGAGAGGCGCCATGAGCGCGGCCGCCCCCGAGCCAATCCCGGGCCAGGCGCCTGCGCCGTCTCCCGCGCCCGCCCCGGAGGACGTGATCGAGGTCGAGGGCCTGACCAAGTCGTTCGGCGGCCGCCCGGTGGTGCGCGACCTCTCCATGCGGGTGCGGCGCGGCCAGATCTACGGCTTTCTCGGCCCCAACGGTTCCGGCAAGACCACCACCATCCGCATGCTGTGCGGCCTGCTGACGCCCGACAGCGGCCGCGGCACCTGCCTCGGCCTCGACATTCTCACGCAATCGCGGGAAATCCGCCGCCATGTCGGCTACATGGCGCAGCGCTTCAGCCTCTATGCCGATCTCTCGGTGCGGGAGAATCTCGAATTCGTCGCCCGGGTGTATGGCGTGCCGCAGCCGGTGAAGGCGGCGCGGGCGGCGGTGGAGCGGCTCGGCCTCGGCGGGCGCGAACGCCAGCTCGCCGGCTCGCTCTCCGGCGGCTGGAAGCAGCGCCTCGCGCTCGGGGCCTGCATCCTGCCCTCGCCGAGCCTGCTGCTGCTCGACGAGCCCACCGCCGGCGTCGACCCCAAGGCGCGGCGCGAATTCTGGGCTCAGATCCACCAGCTCGCCGCCGACGGGCTCACCGTGCTGGTCTCGACCCACTACATGGACGAGGCCGAGCGCTGCCACGCCATCGCCTATATCGCCTATGGCGCCTTGCTGGCGCAGGGCACGGTGGAGGAGGTGGTGGCGGGGGCCGGGCTTTCCACCTTCACCGTCTCCGGCGCCGACCCGGCGGTGCTGATGGCCGAACTCGAAGGCCGGCCCGGCATCGACCTCATCGCCCCGTTCGGCGCCAGCGTGCATGTCGGCGGGCGCGACCGCGCGGCGCTGGAGGCGGCGGTCGCGCCGCTGCGGGCGCGCCCCGGCCTCGCCGTGCGGCCGGACGCGCCGACGCTGGAGGACGTGTTCATCGACCTGATGAACCGCTCGCAGGACAATTTCCGATGAGGCCGCCCGGCCCGGCGCAGGCGCCCGTGCCGGCGCGGGCGGGCGGCGGCTTCTTCCGCCGCGTCGGCGCCATGGTGCGCAAGGAATTCCTGCAATTGCTGCGGGACCGGGTGTCCTTCGCCACCATGATCATGATCCCGCTGCTGCAGCTCGTGCTGTTCGGCTACGCCATCAACACCACGCCGCGCCACCTGCCGACCGCTGTGCTGGCGCATGAGAACACCGCGCTCACCCGCGCCATCCTCGCCGCGCTGGAGAACACCGGCTATTTCGCGCTCACCGCCCTGCCTGCCGACGAGGCGGCGGCGGAGGCGCTGGTGCGCTCGGGCCGGGTGCTGTTCGTGGTGGAGATACCCGCCGGTTTCGAGCGCGCGGTGCGCCGCGGGGAAAGCCCGGCGCTGCTGGTGGCGGCGGACGCCACCGACCCCGTTGCCTCCGGCAGCGCGCTTTCCGCGCTCGGCCAGATCGTCGAGCGGGCGTTGACGCGCGAGCGCTTCGCCGCCGTGGGCGGGCCGGAAGGCAGCGGCACCTAGGCGGCGCCGCCGCCCTTCGTCATCCGCACCCACCCCCGCTACAACCCGGCGGCGGTGACCCAGCTCAACATCGTGCCGGGCCTGCTCGGCACCATCCTCACCATGACCATGCTGATCTTCACCGCACTCTCGGTGACGCGGGAGGTGGAGCGCGGCACCATGGAGACCCTGCTCGCCATGCCGATCCGCCCGGTGGAGATCATGCTCGGCAAGATCGCGCCCTATGTCATGGTCGGGGCGGTGCAGGCGGGGATGATCCTGCTGGCGGGGTGGTATGTGTTCGGGGTGCCGATGGTGGGCTCGCTGGCGCTGCTGGTGGCGCTGACTGCGCTGTTCATCGTCGCCAATCTCTCGATCGGCTACACCTTCTCCACCGTGGCGCAGAACCAGCTGCAGGCGGTGCAGATGACCTTCATGTACTTCCTGCCCAACATCCTGCTGTCCGGCTTCATGTTTCCGTTCGCGGGCATGCCGCGCTGGGCGCAGTGGCTGTCAGAGACCATGCCGCTGACGCACTATCTGCGCATCGTGCGCGGCATCATGCTGAAGGGGGCGGATGCGGGCGATCTCGTGCGGGACATCGCGATGCTGGTCGCGATCATGCTGGTGGCGATGCTGGTCGCGGTGCGCCGGTTCCGGCAGACGCTGGACTGAGGGGACGGGCGCCGCCCCGCCTCAGGCGGCGGTTCGCGCCCTGTCCCGCACCGTCTTCATGTCCCGCACCGGCGGCAGGCCGAACATCCGGCCGTATTCCCGGGTGAATTGCGGCACGCTCTCATAGCCCACCGCGAACGCGGCCTGGCTCGCCGTCGCGCCCTGCGCCAGCATCAGCCGCCGGGCCTCGATCAGCCGCAGCTGCTTCTGGAACTGCAGCGGGGACAGCGAGGTCACCGCGCGGAAGTGCTGGTGAAAGGAGGAGGGGCTCATGCCCGCCACGCCGGCGAGGCGTTCCACCGGCAGCGGACGGGCGAACTCGGCGCGCAGCACCGCCACGGCGCGGGCTATGCGCTGGGCCACGCTGTCCGGCCAGCCGAGGCGGCGGATCGCCGGGCCGTGGCGTCCGGTCAGCAGCCAGTAATGCATCTCGCGCGTCAGCTGCGCCTGCAGCACGGCCAGGGATTCCGGCCGGTCGAGCAGCCGCATCAGCCGCAGCGCCGCATCCGCCACCTCACTGTCGGTGGGTTCGACCCGCACCGGGGAGGGGTCGGCAACACCGACGGCCTTCATCTCGACCATGAGATCGGCGATGACGACCGGATCGAGCTCCAGCACCAGCGACAGATAGGGCGCGGCGACGCTGGCCCGGGTGATCTGGCTGGCGATCGGCACATCGGCGGTGATCAGCAGCGAATCGCCGGCCGAGAAGGCGAAGGTTCGGCTTCCCATCGCGACCTGCTTGCTACCCTGCACCACCAGGCAGATCAGGGGGCGGGAAATGGCGTGGACGAGGTCGCTCGGCGCGGTCGCCCGAACGGTGGCGAGGCCAGGTATCGGGGTCGGCGCCACGCCCTGGGTGTCGGCATGGGCCTCGGCATGGCGGCGGACGGCGTCGAACAGCGTGGTCATCGGCAGAATCTACACCCTTGGCAGCCGGCGCGTACCCATCCCGGAGGATCAGGCAAGGAACGCCGAGCTTCCGGCAACAACGCCCGGCTCGCCTGTAGGATACCGGAATGGTCACGGCAGAGGAGTTGGACCATGACCACGATCAGCCTCATCACCGGCGGCAGCCGCGGGCTCGGCCGCAATACGGCGCTCAGCATCGCCCGGCGCGGCGGCGACGTCGTCTTCACCTATCGCAACCGCAGCGACGAAGCCAACGCGCTCGTCGCCGAGATCACGGCGCTGGGCCGAACCGCCGTCGCCCTGCCGCTCGACACCGGCGAGGTCGCCAGCTTCGCGGCCTTCGCCGAACGGCTGCGGGCCGTCCTGCAGGAGAGCTGGGGGCGCGCCACTTTCGATCATCTCGTGAACAATGCCGGGCACGGCGACTACGCCCCGATCGCGCAGACGACGGAGGCGCAGTTCGACGGGCTGTTCAACGTGCACGTCAAGGGCGTGTTCTTTCTCACCCGGGCGCTGCTGCCGCTGATCGCGGATGGCGGCCGTATCGTGAACCTGTCCTCCGGCCTGACGCGCATGGCCCATCCCGGCTTTGCCGCCTATGCCGCGGCCAAGGGCGCGGTCGAGGTGCTGTCGGTCTACATGGCCAAGGAACTCGGGGCGCGGGGCATCGCGGTGAACACGGTGGCGCCGGGCGCCATCGAGACCGATTTCGGCGGCGGCGTCGTCCGCGACGATGCCGAACTCAACAGGAGCTTCGCGGAAGCGACCGCGCTCGGCCGCGTCGGCGTGCCGGACGATATCGGCCCGATGATCGCGAGCCTGCTCTCCCCCGACAATCGCTGGGTGAACGCGCAGCGGATCGAGGTGTCGGGAGGCCAGGGCCTCTGAGCGGCCCGCGGCGGACCAGCAAAAAGGGCGCGGCTTTCGCCGCGCCCTTTCGTGTTTTGAACCGCGTGGGCGGATGGGCTTCGATCAGACGTCCATGCCGCCGCTGTTGTCGGGCCTGCCCGACAACAGCCTTTCCGAACCGCGTGGGCGGATGGGCTTCGATCAGAAGTCCATGCCGCCCATGCCGCCGCCGCCGGGCAGGGCGGGGGCCGCGCCGCCCTTCTTGGGCAGCTCGGCGATCATCGCCTCGGTGGTGATGAGCAGCGAGGCGACCGAGGCCGCGTTCTGCAGCGAGGAGCGCAGCACCTTGGTCGGGTCGATGACGCCGGCCTTGAACATGTCGACATACTCGCCGGTCTGGGCGTTGAAGCCGTAGGCGTAGCGGTCCTGCTCGAGGATCTTGCCGACGATCAGCGAGCCGTCCTCGCCCGCGTTCGAGGCGATCTGGCGGGCCGGGGACTGGATCGCCTTGCGGACGATCTCGATGCCGGTCTTCTGGTCGCTGTTCTGGGTCGCGAGGCCTTCCAGCGCCTTGACCGAGCGCAGCAGCGCGACGCCGCCGCCCGGCAGGATGCCTTCCTCGACCGCCGCGCGGGTGGCGTGCAGCG
>CAZIXP010000193.1:3466-6396 GCA_964543245.1 uncultured Starkeya sp. | reverse complement strand
ATCCACTCGCACTGCTGCGCCCGTGGGTACGTTTGGGCGGCATGACGGAGGTGCCTTCGACGCCGTGGGAGGTGGAGCCGACGGGCGACGTCGCCTCGCATGCGCCGCTCGCGGCGGACTGGCGACCGCTCAATGCCGGGGTCAGCCACGTCTTCAGCCATTTCGCGCTGGAACTGGCGCTATGGCGGGCGCGGCTGCCGCAGGAGACCCCCGCGCCTCCCCCGCATCGCTGGGTGAAGCCGCAGGATTTTGATGGCGAAGCGTTCCCCAGCGTGATGCGCAAGGTGCTGGCTGCGGCCGATTAAGGCGTGGGCGCGCGTTAATTCGCGGGCGCGGGTGAAACCTGACGGTGCTCCGTTCGTTATCAGGGCAACCCGCACATCGTGCGGTTCACCAGGAGATAACCACCATGGGCAGTGCAGCGGACAAGGCCAAGGGCCTGGGCAACGAGGCCGTCGGTAACATCAAGCAGGGCATCGGCAAGGCGACCGGCTCTCACAAGCTGGAGGCCGAAGGCAAGGTGCAGGAAATCAAGGGCGAAGCCCAGCAGGCCAAGGGCGAAGCCAAGGACGCGGTGAAGCGCGCCGCCGACCTCTGACGCGCCACGTCGGGTCCGAACCGGTGAAGGCCGCCGCCGGCGGCCTTTTTCGTGTCCGTGACGCGGCGCGCCCGCCTATTCCGCGGCCTGGGCCATCTCGGTCCGGAAGGCGGCGCGCAGGCTGTCGATCGGCACCAGGCCGTCGCGCGTCGGCACGTGCCAGAAGGTCCAGCCATTGCAGGCTTCCGCGCCCTGCGCCAGCGCCCCGGCGCGGTGGATCGAACCGACCGTGCCGAGGCCCGGCGCGCTTTCCAGCGACACCGTGCCGTCCGCCCGCACCAGCGCGCGGAAGCGCTGCCGCGCATCGGTCAGCAGCGCGCCGGGCGCGATGAGACCCCGCTCGATCAGCGCGGCGAAGGGCACGCGCGGTGCCTCCCGGGCGGAAGGGGCCAGGGCGAGGGCCTCTTCCGGCAGCGGCTCTACCGCCGCGATCCGGGCGGTGGCGGCGGCGACATAGCTGGCGTCGCGCTCGATGCCGATGAAGTTGCGGCGCAGCCGGCGGGCGACCGCGGCGGTGGTGCCCGAGCCGAGGAAGGGGTCCAGAACCACATCGCCGGGCCGGCTGGCGGCGAGCAGGATGCGGGCCAGCAGCGCCTCCGGCTTCTGCGTCGGGTGGGCCTTGCGGCCCTCGGCGTCCTTCAGCCTTTCGTGGCCGGAGCAGATCGGGAACAGCCAGTCCGAGCGCATCTGCACGTCGTCATTGCCGGATTTCAGCGCTTCGTAATTGAAGACGTAGTTGCGCGCGTCCGGCTCCCGCGCCGCCCAGATCAGCGTCTCGTGGGCATTGGTGAAGCGGCGGCCGCGGAAGTTCGGCATGGGGTTGGTCTTGCGCCAGACGATGTCGTTCAGGATCCAGAAATCGAGGTCCTGAAGCATCGCGCCGACCCGGAAGATGTTGTGGTAGGAGCCGATCACCCAGAGCGTGCCGGTGGGCTTCAGCACCCGGCGCACCGCCAGAAGCCAGGCCCGGGTGAAATCGTCATAGGCCTGGAAGCTCTCGAACTTGTCCCAGGCGTCGTCCACCGCGTCGACCAGGCTGTCGTCCGGCCGCTTCAGCTCGCCCTGGAGCTGGAGATTATAGGGCGGATCGGCGAAGACGAGATCGACCGAGCGGGGCGGCAGCTTCGCGAGTTCGGCGATGCAGTCGCCATGGCGAATGGTGTTCAGCGGCAGCTCGGCTGCGGTACCCTCGCCTACGCCGCCGCCGCGCTTGCCCCGCGCCGAACCCGCCGCCGTTACCCCGTTACGCAGAACTTTCATGGACCGACCTGACGCCTAGCAACGCAACACGCGTCCACAATCTCCGCACGTTGGGGTAAAGACGGCGTAAAACGCCCGCCGTTTCGGCGGGATGGATGTCGCATCGGAAGGAGCGGCCTTGGTGGATGCAGGATCGGCGGCTCCGCCCGCCGCCATGGGGCAGGTGCCGCGGCCGCCGGCCTGGCGTGGCGATGGCACGATCGGGCGGGCGGTGCGTTTCGCCGCGACGGTGCTGGGGCCGATCGGGCTGGCGCTCACGCTCGGGGTCGGCACCTGGATGATCTTCGCGCTGGTGACCGCCATCCTGTGCTTCAGCCTTGATGTCGGGGGGCGGCTGGCGCCCCGCCTCGGCTGGATGGCCGGGGCCGGCCTCGTCGTGCTGGTCGGCGCCGGGGCCGGCACGCTGGTGAGCGGGCTCTATCTGCCGACCACGCTCGGCTTCGCCGCCGCCGGCGTGCTCTACGCGCTGGTCGAGGCGCTCGACGCCACGGCCGCGGCGGCCTCGCGCTTCCTGTGCTTCACCTTCGCCATCGGCGCGCACTACATCCATCTCGACGGCGCCGGGGCCTTGGCCGCGCTGGCGACGGTCGCTTATGGATTCGCGGTTTCGGCGCTGTGGGATGTGGCGGTGGGTGGCCCGCGGCCGTCTCTCGCGCCCTCGCCGGCCGGTATTGCCCGGCGCCTGCGCGACACCGCGGGGGAGCGGTGGCGCTTCGCCGCGGCGGTGGGCATCGTGGTGCCGCTCGCCTCTCTCGCCAGCGTAGGGCTTGGCGTTGCCAAGCCCTACTGGACCCTGATCGCCGTGGTTCTGGTGCTTCGCCACGACGTGCCGTCGAGCTGGCGGACCATGATGGAGGTGATGCTGGGCTGCGTCGCCGGTGCGGCCGTGGCGCTGGCGGTCAGCGCCGTGGTCGGCGGCAGCCATTGGGGGCTGATGGCGGGCATGATGGTGGCCGCCCTCATCCGCTGGCCGGCCCATGAGATCCACGGCATCCTGGGCAATGCCGCGCTCACCATGTTCGTGCTGCTGCTGCTGGAGGTGATCGCCGGCTCGGCGGGTGTCGCCACCCGC
>CAZIXP010000193.1:0-3456 GCA_964543245.1 uncultured Starkeya sp. | reverse complement strand
ACGTGGAGGAGCGGGTGCTCGACTTCAGCCTCGGCTGCGGCTTCGCGCTTCTCGCGCTCGGGCTCGATGCGCTGTTCGACGCCGTGCACCGCCGGCTCTCCGCCGCGCGCCGCGCCGGCTAGGGACAAAGGGCCGCGGATTCACCCCGGCGCGCGGTCGCGGTTTCAGGCCGGCGCGCGATCGCGCAGGGCGAGCCCGGCCACGACGAGGGCGAGGCCGAGCCCATGATAGAGCTGCGGCGTCTCGCCGAGGACGCCGATGGCAAGCCCGGCGCCGAACACCGGCATGAGCTGGAGGAATTGCCCCGCCCGCGCCGGGCCGAGCACCGCCACGCCGCGCGCCCAGAGCACGAAGCCGAGGGTCGGCAGCGTCGCGACATAGCCGATGCCGAGCAGCGCCGCGCCGAGCGCACCGGGATGAGCCGGCGGCAGGCCGCCCTGCAGCAGTTCCCACGCCACTAACGGGGCGAGCGCCGCGAGGCCGAAGGGGATGCTGGCGGTAAGCGCGGCCGCGGTCGACAAGCCGCAGGTAAAACGCTTCAGCAGCACCGCATAAAGCCCGAAGGCGCAGATGCCGGCGAACAGCACGAGGTCGCCGGGTTCGAGCGCGAGCCCGAGCAGATGGCCGAGGTCGCCGCGAAGCACGATCAGCCCCACGCCCGCGGTGGAGACGGCCAGCGCCAGAAGCTGGCGCGGGCTGGAGCGCTCGCGCAGCAGCAGCCAGCCGAACAGCCCCACCACGATGGGGGCGCAGGAGCCGATCAGCGAGCCGTTGATGAGGCTGGTATGGGCCAGCCCGGCATAGATCAGCACGGTGAAGACCGCGATGTTGAGCACGCCGCAGGCGAGGAAGAAGGGCCAGCGCCGCAGCACGATGCCGAGATTGCCGGCGAGCTCGCGGTAGGTGAAGGGCAGCAGCAGCGCCAGCGCCAGGGTCCAGCGCGCGGCGGAGAGCGTGGCCGGCGGAACGGTGTCGGCGAGCACGCGGCCGACGAAGAAATTGCCGGACCACAGCAGCGCCGCCCCGCTCAGCAGCAGCGCCGCGAGCCCGCCGGCGGAGAGTGCGCCGGCGCGGGCGCCGGAGGCGCCGCCCCGGCGGGCGGCCAGCGAGATCAGGGTGTCTGCCACGAACGCCATGACTGCCTCCGTCGAAGGGGGCGGCGCGGTGCGCTGCCGATATAGGTAAGAATAGGTGACCTATGCCGGCATGTCCTTGCGTTGTTGCAGCGCGATGTCGAAGGGAATGGCAGAATCTGCCGCCTAGCGGCGGGTTTTGCGCGGCTCCGTGCCGTTGCCTGTCTTTTCGGCAGCGGAATCCGCCGGGACAGCCACCGGGCGAAGATGGTCCAGCGGCAGCCGGCGGGCTTCCTTCACCCGCTTCAGCGCCAGCGAGGAGCGCACCCCGCGCACCCCGGGAATGCCCATCAGGATGTCGTGGGCGAAATGGGCGAAGGCCTCCAGATCCTCGCACACCACCTGCAGGAGATAGTCGCTGTCGCCGGTCACGCTGTCGCATGCCACCACCTGCGGCAGTGCCAGCACCGCGGCCTCGAAATCCCGCGCGGCCTCCTCGACCTGACGCTCGAGATGCACATGGATGAAGGCGAGCACGCCGAGGCCCAGCTTCCGGGCGTCGAGCCGGGCCTGGTAGTCGGCGATCAGGCCCATCTCCTCGAGCTGCCGCGTGCGCCGCAGGCAGGGCGAGGGCGACAGGCCGATGCGCTCGGACAGCTCGGCATTGGTGAGGCGGCCATCCTCCTGCAGCTCCCGCAGGATGCGCAGATCGAACATGTCGAGCACGGGTGGGCGCATGTTCTGCTCCTGTCGAGAGCGATGACGGAAGATTCTGCCGCAGTCTGGCATCCACCCGGCAGGAGCGGCAAGCCGGGGCCGCCGCCCGCCGCGGCCTCAGCCGCCTCCGCCCGGCGCGGCGGCGTCGCCGCCACCTCAACATGTCGTGGATCGTGTCCCCCGGACCACTTGAACGTGTGGTTGCCGGCCGGCACTGTCAGCCGATGAAATTCACCCGGCTTCGTCTCACCGGCTTCAAGACCTTCGTGGAGCCGACCGACATGCTCATCGAGCCCGGCCTCACCGGCGTGGTGGGGCCGAATGGCTGCGGCAAGTCGAATCTCGTCGAAGCCATGCGTTGGGTGATGGGCGAGAACTCCTACAAGGCGATGCGCGCCGAGGGGATGGACGACGTCATCTTCGGCGGCACCACCAACCGCCCGGCGCGCAACACCGCCGAGGTGGTGCTCACCGTCGACAATACCGAGCGCACCGCCCCCGCCATCTTCAACGACGCCGACACGCTGGAGATTTCCCGCCGGATCGAGCGGGAGGCCGGTTCCTCCTACCGCATCAATGGCCGCGAGGTCCGCGCCCGCGACGTGCAGATCCTGTTCGCCGACGCCTCTTCCGGTTCGCGCTCGCCGGCCATGGTGCGGCAGGGCCAGATCGGCGAGCTGGTCGGCGCCCGGCCTTCGGCGCGGCGGCGCATCCTTGAGGAGGCCGCCGGCGTCGCCGGTCTGCACGCCCGCCGCCATGAGGCGGAGATGCGGCTGCGCGCCGCCGAGGCCAACCTGGCCCGGCTGGAAGACGTCATCGGCCAGATCGGCACCCAGACCGAAGGCCTGCGCCGGCAGTCGCGGCAGGCGGCGCGCTACCGCACCCTGTCCGGCGACATCCGCCGGGCCGAGGCGACCCTGCTGTGGCTGCGCTGGCAGGAGGCGGTGGGCGGCCTCGCCGAGTCCGAGCGCACGCTGGATCTCGCCGTGCGCGACGTCGCCGAGCGCACCCGCGCCCAGGCCGAGGCCACCACCCGCGCCGCGGTGGCCGCCCATGAGCTTCCCGCCCTGCGCGAGGCCGACGCGGCGGCCGCCGCCGCGCTCCAGCGGCTGACCCTCGCCCGCGGCGAGCTCGACCGCGACGAGGCCCGCGCCGACGCCCGCCGCGAGGAACTGGACCGCCGGCTGTCGCAGCTTCTCGGCGACATGGAGCGCGAGCGCGCGCTCGCCGCCGATGCCGGCGCCATGCTCGACCGGCTGGCCGCCGAGGCGGAAGAACTCGCCGCCGCCCAGGCCGAGGCCGCCGAGCTGGAGGAAGACGCCGCGATCCGCCGGGAGGATGCCGAGGCCGGCCTCGTCGCCGCCGAGCGCAGCTTTGCCGAGGCCACCGCCGCCAGCGCCGAGCGCCATGCCCGCCGCGGCGCGCTGGAGCGCCGCATCCGCGAGGAGGGCGAGCGCCTCGTGCGGCTGGAGCGCGAGATCGCCGGGCTGGAAGCGCAGGCCCGGCAGATCGCCGGGCAAGGCGCGGCGCAGGACCTCGACTCCCGCCGCGCCGCCGCCGAGGAGGCGCAGGATACGCTCGCCGAAGCGGAGATCGCCGCCCAGGAGGCCGAGGCTGCCCACGCCGCCGCCCGCGCGGTGCTGGACCAGGCCCGCCGCCCGCTTGC
>CAZIXP010000192.1:0-6405 GCA_964543245.1 uncultured Starkeya sp. | reverse complement strand
GACAGGTGGGCCAAGGATGCCCAGAAAATAGGAAAGTTGTCTAGGATTATTTTCTAGTAATCATGCCAAGGGTCTTTCGGCGCCGGTCCGCGTTGATCGGCCGGTGCGGCAGCGAGGGGCCGATGGGCGCATGCGGCCGGACCGGCGTTGCCTCTGCGGCGCGCGGCGGCGCGTTCTGCTTCGCATAAACCGCCTTCGTCTGCCCCATCGGAAGGCCGCAAAACCAGATGCTGCATCGGTTTTTCGCTGGTATCATGGAGGGGCAACAGGGGGTGCGATGATGTCGACGCGTCTCGTTCTCGCGGTGGCGGCCGTCATGGCCTGCAGCACCGCTGCTTTTGCCGGCAACAACAATATCTCCGCGAAAAGCCGGTCGCCGGAGGCGCAGCAGGCCTATCACGCCTGCATGGTGAAGGCGAGGAAGGCCTATGGCTCGGACGATATTCCCAAGAACGCGCTGCACGCGATGGCGGTGACCTGCGACGAGCAGGCCGGGCATTGAGCGCGGCGGCGGGCTGCGGGGCGGCGTTTTGTGAGTCGCCGCACCGGCTTGGCCGCATCGGTTGTGACGCCGATTCCACCTGGCGCGTGCGGCGGCGCCCCGCATCTCCTGTTCTGAGAACGGCGGTGCGTGTGGCCGGCGACGCGAGGGCGGTTTTGCGAGTCGCCGCATCGGCTTGGCGGCGGCGGCTGAGAGGAGGATTCCGCCGCTTGTCCCGGCAGGCAGGCATTGTGCCCGGGACGACGCCGCGCCGCGGCCCCGCCGGCGCCGTCAGATCAGCCGGATGACGTAGAGCTTGCGAGTCGTTTCAATGACTTCCCACACCCCCGTGAAGCCGGGCCGCAGCACCAAGCTGTCGCCGGCGGCGAGGCGGACCGGCGGGCGGCCGTCCTCGTGCAGGATGGAGACGCCCTCGAGGAAGCAGCAGAACTCCCACTCCTCGTAATCCACCCGCCACGCCCCGGGGGTGGACTGCCACACCCCCGCATAGAGCGCGTTGTCCGGCAGGGTTTCGAGGTTCCAGGTGGTGTGGCGCGGGTCGCCCGACACCAGCCGGTCGGCGGCGGGGGCGGTTTCTTCCGGCGGGCCGAGGCGCGTCAGGTCGAAGCGCAGCAGGAAGGGGCTGTCGGTCGGCGCCTCGTTGGTCATGCGGTGTCCTCGGGATCGGGGGCGGGAGCCGGAGCGGCGGCAGGACTATCTCACCCGGCCGGTCCGCTGTCAGCCGGCCGGCGGCGGGGCGGCGGCCGGCGTCCAATGGAAAAGAGGCCCCGTGGGGCCTCTTTCTTTGGCGTGGACGCGCGGAAGCTCGGCCTTGGAGGCTCGGGCGCGCCGGTTCGGGCGCGGACGCGCGGGC
Organism: uncultured Starkeya sp.; assembly: GCA_964543245.1. Lineage (GTDB taxonomy): Bacteria > Pseudomonadota > Alphaproteobacteria > Rhizobiales > Xanthobacteraceae > Ancylobacter. Next base: position 5,050 of record CAZIXP010000192.1, on the reverse strand, counting down.
CTCACTCCGCCGGGGCGGCGTGGGCGCCCTCGGCCATCAGCTCGGCGCCGCTGGTCGCCGGCACGGCATAGCGCGCGCAGAGCAGCAGGAAGCCGGCGACCATCACATAGGCCAGCGACACCCCGGGGGTGACGGCGATGCCGACCGTCTCGCCATGCATGAAGCCGAAGAAGGTGAGCACCGACCCCGCCAGGGCAAAGCCGGCGGCCGGGACGAATTTGCGGTCGATCACGAACACCGCGATGGCGCCGAGCACCAGCCCGACCAGGATGGCGCCGCCGCCCATGATCTCGAGCCCGTGATAGAGCACGCCGATGCCCGCCATCTTCTCCACCCCGATGGCGTGGGCGGAGGTGCCGGCCAGCGTCAGCGCATTGTCGATCAGCAGCTTGGCCCAGGCGGCGAGGTGCGGCGACAGCGCCAGCACGATCGCCGGGGCATGGCGTGACGGCGTGGTCTGGAACGCCTGCGCCCCGATGAGCATGCCGATATAGAGCAGGATCGGCGAGATCGCGACCACCGGGATCAGCGCCAGCAGCACCGCGATGATGCCGAACCAGGACAGCAGGATGACCGCCAGCCCGGTGCCCAGTGAATAGCCGATGCGCCCGCCCATCGACTTCCAGCCGGGGTGGCCGATATAGACCGCGTTGATGAAGGGGTTGCCCATCAGGCAGCCGATCAGGCTGATGACGCCGTCGGCGGTGAGCACCCGGGTGGTGGGGAAATGGTCGCCCGCCGCCTCCGCGCTCTCCACATTGTCCATCGCCTCGACCAGATCGTAGATGCCGAAGGGAATCGCGGTGACGAGGATGACGCCGAGATAGCTGAAGCCGGAGAACACGTGCCCGAACGCCGGCAACGGCACGGAGAAGCCGAAATTGGCCAGCGAGGCGCCGAGCTTGTCGAGGCTCATGCCGCCATAGTTCAGCCCCACCGCGTTGGAGCCCCAGGCGATGACCATGCCCACCGCGATGGCGATGAGGCCGGCGGGAATGCCTTTGGGATAGCGCACCCCGCCGAACCAGCTCGCCAGGATGATGGCGAGGCAGGTGAGGCCGATGACCGGGGTCATGAAGATCTCGAAGGCCGGGCGCATCGCGATGAAGGCGATGGAGACGCCCGCCAGCGTGCCGAGCAGCGCCGCGCGCGGCGTGATGCGGCGGATATAGGGGGCGACGAAGCCGCCGATCATCAGGATGAAGCTCTGGAAGAACACCCAGACCAGACCGGCCTCCCAGCCCTTCACCGGGTCGCCGGTGGCGGAGGCGATCGGCAGCATGATGACGAACACCACCACGAACATGTGCGGCACCGAAATGCCGGAGGGCAGGGCGCAGACGTCGTCGCGCCCGCTCTTCTTCGCGAGCTGGTAGGCGAGGAAGGCGTAGTAGGCGGTGGAGAGGAACATCATCAGCCCGACCGCGGGCAGGATGCGGCCGAACACGATCTCCGGCGGCATCTTGAGCACGAACTGCAGCAGCCCCGTCAGCACCAGCATGTTGACGAGGATGTTGGTGCCGAAGCCGAACAGGGCGTTCCAGTCGCCCTTGGTCCAGAGCGCCGGCCTCATGCCGGTGCGGCTCGGCGAGATGGGAGTCATGTCGGCGGCGCTCATGCGGTCATTCCCTTGGAGCGAGGCGTGGAGGGTGGGGGTGGACGCTCACGCGCAGGCAGAACGGTCGGATCAGGCCGCCTTGGCGGCGGCGGCGAGCGCCCCCGCAAAGGCATGGGAATCCGACACCCAGCCGAAGATGCCGCCCTGCGCCTTGATCATCTCGAGGCCGACACGGTGGAACTCCGGGAAATAGGAGGCGCAGCAATCGGCGAGGGCGACGCAGCGATAGCCGCGGTCGTTGCCCTCGCGGATGGTGGTGTGGACGCAGACCTCGGTGGTGACGCCGCAGACCAGCAGCGTGTCGATGCCGCGGTTCTTCAGCATCAGCTCGAGGTCGGTCTGGTAGAAGGCGCCCTTGCCCGGCTTGTCGAGCACCGGCTCGCCCTCGGCGGGGTAGAGCGCGGCGATGATGTCGTGGCCGGCCTCGCCGCGGATGAGGATGCGCCCCATCGGGCCGGCGCAGCCGATGCGGGCGGTGGGCTCGCCGCGCTCCACCTTGGCGGGCGGAGCGTCCGCCATGTCGGGACGGTGGCCCTCGCGGGTGTGGATCACCAGCATGCCGGCGGCGCGCGCGGCGGACAGCGCCCGCTGGCAGGGCCCCACCGCCGCCTGCAGCAGAGAAACGTCGTTGCCCAGCGTCTCGCCGAAGCCGCCGGGTTCGAGGAAGTCGCGCTGCATGTCGATGATGACCAGCGCGGTGCGCGCGGGGTCGAAGGGCAGCGCCGCGGGTTCGGCGGCGAGGACGGCTCGGGTGTCGGCTCGGATCATGGCGGGCGCTCCGGCGCGGGCAAAAGCCTGTTGCATACATTGGTGTATGCATGGGGCGTGCCAGCCGTTTTCGCGCTGCGATCCTGCGTTTTCAGGCCTTATGGGGGGTGTTCACTGTCTCCGCGGTGCGATCGGCCGCCCGTTTTTCGGAGGACATGCCTAGATTATATGCGCGCATCGTTCGCTGCCGCCGGGCTGGGCAGGGGGTAACGCCGGCCACGCCTTCCGCTCGCCCCGCCACGACGCCGTGCCGTCACTTGCCCGCCGCCGCCGCGCCGCCCGTCGCTCCACCTCTTGCCCCACGGGGCGTCCGGCGGCATGGAAGGGTAAACCTCGTAAACCGGCGGCGCCATGCTTATCGCCCAGCTCTCCGACCCGCATCTGTGCCAGCCCGGCGTGCTCTATCAGGGCCTCGTCGATTCCAACGCCCTGTTCGAGGCGGCGCTGGCGACGCTCGCGGCGCTCGACCCCCAGCCCGACCTCGTGCTGCTGTCCGGCGACGTGGTGGAGGAGGGGACGGCGGCGGATTACGCCGCCGCCCAGGCGATGCTCGGGCGCATCGGCCCGCCTGTGCTGGCCATTCCCGGCAATCACGACGCGCGGGAGCCGTTCCGCGCGGCCTTCGCCGGGCAAATGGGGCTGCCGGCCGCGGGGCCGCTGCATGTGGTGCGCGATATCGGGCCGCTGCGCGTGGTCGGTTTCGATATCACCGTGCCGGGCGAGCACCATGGCGAGGCCGACGCCGCGGCCTGCGGCTGGCTGGACGCCACACTAACGGCGGCGCCGGAGCGGCCGACGCTGGTGATGATGCACCAGCCGCCGATCCTGAGCGGGATCGACGCCATCGACGCCTATAACTGCCGCGGCGGGGAGCGGCTGGCGGCGGTGATCGCCCGCCATCCCCAGGTCGAGCGCGTGCTGTGCGGCCATGTCCACCGCTTCATGCAGACCCGCTTCGGCGGCACGCTGCTGCTCACGGCGCCGAGCACCGCGACCGCCATCGCGCTCCGGCTGCGGCCGGCGGCGGAGCCGGCCTCCTTCGTGGAGCCGCCGGCCTTCCTGCTGCACCATTGGCGCCCCGGCGCCGGGCTGGTGACGCATCTGGTGCCGGTCGGCCGCTTTCCCGGGCCGTTCGACTTCTTCTGAGGCGGCAAATCGCTTCCGGGCAGGACGTCGCTTCGAGCGGGAGGTCGCTTCCCCACGAAACCGCGCTTCCGGGCGAAGGACGCCGCGCGGGCCTTCCCCCGGCGCCCGCCGCATCCCATATTGGCGCCATGGCCAAAGCCGCACGCCCCGGCGGATTCGGAGAGCGCTCGCAGCGCGCCTTCGAGCCCGCACCCACCGCGACCCTCGACCCCTCGCTCGCCGAGAAGCTCGGCGTGGCGCCGACTTCCGGCGCCTCGGCAACCGTCGCCGCCCTTTCCGCGCTGATCGAGGGCGGGCGGCCGGAAGTCGACGGCCGGCTGTGGACGCCGCACCGACCGGCCCGCCCGGAGAAATCCGAAGGCGGGGTGAAGTTCGTCATCAAGTCGGACTACACCCCGAGCGGCGACCAGCCCCAGGCGATCGAGGAACTGACCGCTGCCGCCCGCCAGGGCGAGCGCGACCAGGTGCTGCTCGGCGTCACCGGCTCCGGCAAGACCTTCACCATGGCCAACGTCATCGAGCGGCTGCAGCGCCCGGCACTGGTGCTGGCGCCGAACAAGACCCTGGCCGCCCAGCTCTATGGCGAGTTCAAGAGCTTTTTCCCCGACAACGCGGTGGAGTACTTCGTTTCCTATTACGACTACTACCAGCCGGAAGCCTATGTCCCGCGCACCGACACCTATATCGAGAAGGAATCCTCGATCAACGAGCAGATCGACCGCATGCGCCACTCGGCGACGCGCTCGCTGCTGGAGCGCGACGACGTCATCATCGTCGCCTCGGTGTCCTGCATCTACGGTATCGGCTCGGTCGAGACCTATTCGTCGATGACGCTGAAGGTCGAGGTCGGCGAGCGGCTGGACCAGCGCCAGCTTCTCGCCGATCTCGTCGCGCTCCAGTACAAGCGCATCCAGGGCGATTTCGGCCGCGGCACCTTCCGCGTGCGCGGCGACGTGATCGAGGTGTTCCCGGCCCATTACGAGGACCGGGCCTGGCGCATCTCGCTGTTCGGCGACGAGGTGGAGAGCATCCAGGAGTTCGACCCGCTCACCGGGCAGAAGTCGCAGGAGCTGAAATTCGTCAAGCTCTACGCCAATTCGCACTATGTGACGCCGCGCCCCACCCTGATCCAGGCGACCAACGGCATCAAGGCCGAGCTGAGGCAGCGGCTGGAAGAGCTGAACGCCATGGGCCGCTATCTCGAAGCCCAGCGGCTGGAGCAGCGCACCACCTTCGACCTCGAAATGATGGAGGCCACGGGCAGCTGCGCCGGCATCGAGAACTATTCGCGCTGGCTCACCGGCCGCCTGCCCGGCGAGCCGCCGCCGACCCTGTTCGAATATGTGCCGGACAACGCGCTGATCTTCGTCGACGAGAGCCACGTCACCGTGCCGCAGATCGGCGGCATGTTCCGCGGCGACTACAATCGCAAATTCACGCTTTCCGAGTACGGCTTCCGCCTGCCGTCCTGCATCGACAACCGTCCGCTCAAGTTCGAGGAGTGGGAGGCGATGCGGC
>CAZIXP010000191.1:0-6434 GCA_964543245.1 uncultured Starkeya sp. | reverse complement strand
CCGCCGACCCGCCGACCCGCCGACCCGCCGACCCGCCGACCCGCCGACCCGCCGATTCCCGTCGCCTGCGAGCCCGCCATGGACACCCGCCATCTCGAAGCGTTCCGCGCGGTGTACGAGAACGGCTCGATGAGCGCCGCCGCCGCGGTGCTGAAGAAGTCGCAGCCCGCCATCAGCAACCTCATCGCCCGGCTGGAGGACGAGATCGGGCTGAAGCTGTTCCACCGCGCCCATGGCCGGCTGGAGCCGACCCCGGAGGCGGCGACCTTCTTCACCACCATCACCCGCACGCTCGACGCCATGGAGCGCACCCTCACCGTCTCGCGCAACCTCAAGGGGCTGTCCTCGGCGACGCTGCAGATCGCCAGCCCGCCCGGGCTCGCCACCTACATCCTGCCGCCGATCATCGCCGAGGTGCTGCTGCAGAACCGGGGCGCCACGGCGCGCTTCATCACCCGCTCCTCCTATGCGGTGCGCGACCTCGGCGCCATCGGGGCGTTCGACGTCGGCTTCGCCGAGCTGCCGATCGACATCCATGTCGCCTCGCTGGAGCTGTTCGAGCTGGCCTGCCTCTGCGTCATGCGGCCGGACCACCCGCTCGCCGGCGAGCCCAGGGTGACGCCGGCGCTGCTCGATTCCATGCCCTTCGTCACGCTGTTCCCCGAGCACATCACCCACATCGCCGCGGCGGAGGCCTTTTTCGAGGCGAAGGCGCACTGGAACGTGGTCGCCGAGGCGGAATTCTTCGGCACCGCCTGCGCGCTGGTGCAGCAGCTCGGCGCCGCGACGCTGGTGGAGCCGGCGACGGCGCGGTTCTTCACCGCGGCGGGGCTGGTGGCGGTGCCGTTCGAGCCGCGCGTGCCCTACCGTTTCGGCATGTTCCGGCCCAGCACCCGGCCGCCCTCGCGCATCGCGGTCGAGTTCATGGACCGGTTCCGCCGCGCCATGGCAGCGGCCTCCGCCGGGCCCTGCACCGCCGCGCGCTGAACGCGTCGCAGGCAGCGCGGAAATACGCACAAATTTGAAGCAGCGACGGGCGTTTCCCCACGGCCCGGGCGCTGGCCGGCCGCATGCCGGCCGCGCAGAGGCCGGTGTCGCCACGCGCGCCGGCATATGCGGCGGCTTTGTCGACAGGCTATAACTTTGCTTTATGGATTTCCCTACTTTTCCTATTTGACGATCGGCCGAAACAGGCCCGTGATCGCGCCTCGGAAACCGGCGCCCGCCGGCCATCGGAGTGCATCATGTCGGCGACGCAGCGGCTTGCGGAACTTGGCCTCTCCCTGCCCGTACGGGGCGGCGGGGCGGACTATTACGGCAAGCTCTACGGCAAGATGAAGCCGCACTACATCAGCGACCGGCTGCTGTTCCTCTCGGGCCAGACCGCGGGCGTCGACGCGCAGGGGCGGGTGCTGTTTCCCGGCCGGCTCGGCCGGGACGTGACCATCGAGCAGGGCTACGAGGCCGCCCGCCTCACCGCGCTGAACTGCCTCGGCTGCATCGCCGACGCGGTGGGCGATCTCGACCGCGTCACCGGCATCGTGCGCTCGCTCAATTTCATCGCCTGCGCCCCGGATTTCACCGCGCCGCACAAGGTCGCCAGCGGCCTGTCCGACCTGTTCGAGCAGGTGTTCGGCCCGGAGATCGGGGTCGGCGGGCGCGGCTCGATCGGGGTGATGTCGCTGGCCGACGACTACTGCTTCGAAACCTGGGTGACGGTGGAAATCCGCTGACGTCGCCTGTCCCGTGCGCCGCCGTGCCGACCGACCCGCCGTGCCGCTAACGACAAAAACAGCTTCCAGACTATGTTCCAGGCGGGCCGGGATACCGGCACGCCGCCACACCCGGCAGCGTGCGCCTCACGCCACGGCCGACCTTCGAGAGGGAGTTTGAGATGACGATGAAAGGCATCGCCGCCGCTGCCTTCGGGCTTGGCCTGGCACTCGCGCCGCTGGCGACCTCCACGGCCCGCGCCGAGGAGATCACCATCGGCTTCACCGCCGCACTGTCCGGCGACTTCGCCGCCTTCGGGCTCAACATGCGCAAGGGCCTCGACCTCGCGCTGGCCGAGCTGAACAAGAAGGGCGGCGCCACCTACACGATCGACGCGGTGGACGACCGCGGCGAGGCCCGCGAGGGCGTGCTCATCGCCCAGCGCTTCTGCTCCGACGCGAAGATCGACGTGGTGATGGGCTATTCCTTCTCCTCCATCGCGCTGGCCGCGGTGCCGGTGTTCAACGACTGCAAGCTGCCGGTGCTCGCCTCCGCCGTCACCAGCCCGGCGCTGTCCGGCGTCAGCCCCTATTTCCGCCGCAACGTGCTCACCGATGCCGTCCAGGGCGCGATGATGGGCACCTATGCCGCCAAGACGCTCGGCGAGTCCAAGATCTACGTGCTGAACCAGCAGGACGATTACGGCATCGGCGTCGCCAAGGCCTTCACCGAGGCGGCGGAGAAGGCCGGCGCCAAGATCGTCGGCTCGGAGTCCTACCTGCTCGGCTCGAAGGATTTCCGCACCCTGCTCACCAAGGTGCGCGCCGCCCAGCCGGACGCCATCTTCATCGGCGGCTTCTACACCGAAGCCGCCAAGATCGCCGAGCAGGCCCGCGGCCTCGGCATCAAGGCGCAGCTCCTCTCCACCGACGGCGCTCTGAATGTCGAGCTGATGAAGCTGGGGCGCGGCGCCGTCGACGGCATGATCGTCTACGGCATGTTCGACCCCTCGGTCGCCACCCCGGCGACGGAAGCCTTCCTCACCGCCTACAAGGCCGCCTTCTCGGAGGCGCCGAGCGCCTGGGCCGCGCTGGGCTACGACGCCGGCATGACGCTCGGCGCCGCGGTCGAGGTCGCTGCCAAGGACGGCCCGGTCACCCGCGAGAGCCTGAACGCCGCCTTCGGCAAGCTGAAGGACGTGCCCGGCGTCACCGGCCCCACCACCTTCCTGCCGAGCGGCGACCGCAACGGCGCGCTGTATTTCCTCGCGGTGAAGGACGGCGCCTTCACCCTCGCGCCCAAGCAGCCCTGAGACACGGCGCGGTGGAGGGGGCGGCGCGGCCCCTCCCACCCCGCCCTTGACGAATCCGGTCGCGCGGCAGCCTGCCCAGCCCCCCTGAAAGGCTGCCCGCAACTGGATCCGGCGGTCCGGTGCCTTACGGCATCGGGCCGCTGGGTCGGCTTTTCCGGCCATGGGCCGCCGTCTGCGGGCGCGGCCGGGCATCTTCGGGCGGCGCGGATTCCGGTTCGCCGGAAGACGGCGCTATGAAGCAATGAACGGAGCCGTCGGGCCAGCCGCCCTCGTCGTCGGCTCCCATGCGGGGCGTTCCCGGACCACGGTGATCATGGACTATTTCGGACAGCTGCTGGCGAACGGTCTTGTGCTCGGGGCGGTCTATGCCCTGGCGGCGGTCGCCTTCACGCTGGTCTATGGCGTGGTGCGGCTGGTGAACTTCGCCTTTGGCGAGCTGTTCATGGTCGGCGCCTTCCTCACCACGTCGCTGATGCTGCCGGAGGTGCGCCTCGTCGGCCATGTCGTGCCGATGCCGGGCTTCTCCTTCCCCGTCGCCGCGCTCATTGCCATTCTGCTCACCGCGGCGCTCGGCGTGGCGGTGGACCGCATCGCCTACCGGCCGCTGCGCCGGGCGCCGCGGCTCGCCCCGCTCATCACCTCCATCGCCGTCTCCGTGGTGCTGCAAAGCCTGGCGCAGACCGTGTGGGGCGCGGAGGAACTGCGCTTTCCCGAATTCGAGCTGGCGACCTACCCCCCGGTGGTGCTGTTCGATTCGATCTATCTCAGCGTCATGGACCTGGTGGTGATGGCGAGCGCGCTCGTCGCCATGGCCGGGCTCACCCTGTTCGTCGCCCGCTCCAGCCTCGGCCGGGCGATGCGCGCCAGCGCCGAGGACCAGACCGCGGCCCTGCTGGTCGGCGTGCCGGTGGACCGGGTGGTGGCGGCGGCCTTCGCCATCGGCTCGGGCTTCGCCGCGCTGGCGGGTGTCCTCTACGCCCAGACCTATGGCTTCGCCCATTCCAGCATGGGCTTCCTGCCGGGCCTCAAGGCGCTCACCGCCGCGGTGCTGGGCGGCATCGGCTCGATTCCCGGCGCGGCGCTGGGCGGGGTGGTGCTCGGCCTCGTCGAGGCGCTCGGCGCCGGCTACCTGCCGAACGGCACCGCCTGGAAGGACGCCATCAGCTTCGTGCTGCTGGTGCTGCTGCTCTATGTGCGGCCGCAGGGCCTGCTCGGCCGGCCGGAGCTGAACGCCGCCGGGCGCGGCAGCCTGCTGGGCGGGGCGGCGGAGATGGGCGGCTGGCTGCGCGGCCTCTTCGCCGGGGTCGACGGCCTGCTGGCCCGCGGTTCCGCCCGCGGCGGGGCGCTGGCGCTCGGTGCGCTGGCGCTGGCGGCGGCGGCGGGGCTGCTGGTGCCCTCGGACTACTGGCTGCGCATCCTCACCACCGTGCTGATCTACGGCATGCTGGCGAGCGGGCTGAACGTCATCGTCGGCTTCGCCGGGCTGCTCGATCTCGGCTTCGTCGCCTTCTGGGCTGTGGGGTCCTACCTCACCTCGATCCTGTTCGTGCTGGTGCTGAAGGACGGCTTCGGCATCGCGCCGCAGGAGGCGTGGTGGCTGTTCTACCTCAACCTGCCGCTGGGCGGGCTGCTGGCGGCGGGTCTGGCGGTGGTGCTCGGCACCCCGACGCTGCGGCTGCGCGGCGACTATCTCGCCATCATGACGCTCGGCTTCGGCGAGATCGTGCGCATCGTCGCCATCAACTGGGTGGGCCTCACCAACGGGCCGATGGGCATACGCGGCATTCCCGCGCCGGTGCTGTTCGGGGTCTCGCTCGCGACGCCGCGGGCGCAGTTCTTCCTCGCTCTGGCGCTGGCGGCGGCGGTGGTGTTCATCGTGGCGCGGCTGGTGCGCTCCTATGTCGGGCGGGCCTGGGTCGCGATCCGCGAGGACGAGGAGGCGGCCGAGGCGATGGGCGTGCCCACCGCGCGGTACAAGCTCTATGCCTACGCCATGAGCGGCTTCGTCGGCGGCTTCGTCGGGGTGTTCTACGCCCACTACCAGCAATATATCAGCCCGCTCAATTTCTCCCTGTTCGAGAACATCATCCTGCTGATGCTGATCGTGCTGGGCGGGCTCGGCACCTTCATCGGGCCGTTCGTCGGCGCGGTGATCTGGATCGTGTTCCTTCAGGTCGCGATCGACATCCCCTTCGTGCAGGCCTACCCCGAAACCCGCTTTGCCCTGCTGGGGGTGATCCTCATCGCGCTCATGCTGTTCCGCCCGCAGGGGTTGGCGGCGAGCGCGCGGGTGCCCCTCGTCATGGCCGGCGCCGCCGGCGGGCGGGGAGGGGAGGCGGCCGCCGCCGTGGCAGGGAGGGCCGGGGCATGAGCGCGGCCACCCCCACGCCGGCACCGGCCGAGCCGGCCATCCTCGCCGCCGAGGGCCTCACCGTCCGCTTCGGCGGGCTGGAGGCGATCGGCGGGCTCGATTTCGCGGTGGCGCGCGGCGCCATCCACGGCCTCATCGGGCCGAACGGGGCGGGCAAGACCACGGTGCTGAACGCGCTCACCGGCTTCGTGCGCCCCGCCGCCGGCCGGCTCCGCTTCGACGGCGCCGAGATCGGCGGCATGGGCGTCGCCGCCATCGCCCGCCGCGGCCTCGCCCGCACCTTCCAGAACATCCGGCTGTTCGGCGCGATGACGGTGCTGGAGAGCGTGCTGGTCGGCGGCCATCGCGGCTTCGGCGCCTCGCCGCTGGCGCTGGTGCTGCACACCGCCGGCGCCAAGGCCGCCGAGCGGGCGGCGATCGCGCGGGCGGGCGAGCTGCTCGATTTCGTCGGGCTGGGCCGCGAGGTCGCCGGCCGGGTGGCGACGACCCTCTCCTATGGCCACCAGCGCCGGGTCGAGATCGCCCGCGCGCTGATGAGCGGGCCCAAGCTCCTCCTCCTCGACGAGCCGCTCGCCGGCATGAACGCGGTGGAGAAGGCGGAGATCGCCGACCTCGTCCGGGCGGTCCGCGCCCGGGGGGTGAGCGTGCTGCTGATCGAGCACGACATGCAGATCGTGCGCGCGCTCTGCGACCGGCTGACGGTGCTTGAATACGGCAAGCGCCTCGCCGACGGCGACCCCGAGACGGTGCTCGCCGACCCCGCCGTTCAGGCGGCCTATCTCGGGAGGGCGCGATGAGCGGACCGGCCGGAAACGGACACATCCTCCACCCCACCGCACCGACCAGCCACCCCGCGCTGCCGGTGGAGCCGCTGCTGGAGGTGCGGGGGCTTTCGGTATCCTATGGCCGCATCCGGGCGGTGGAAGGGGTCGATCTGGCGGTCGAGCCGGGCCGCATCGTCTCCCTCGTCGGCAGCAACGGCGCTGGCAAGTCCACGACATTGATGGCGATTTCAGGAATCCTGCCGCTCGCCGGCGG
>CAZIXP010000190.1:0-6581 GCA_964543245.1 uncultured Starkeya sp. | reverse complement strand
CGCCACGTGGGAGGCTCGGTCGCCAGCGTCGCCACCTCCGAAGGCCGGCCGCCGGTGATCCGCGCCGACGATCAACCCAACAAGATGACGCCGGAGAAGCCGGCCGCCGGCAGCGACAGCCAGAAGATCATCTATGACCGGGTCGGCGGCGACGCGGCCGAGGGCACCGAGCGGGTGGTGCCGCGCGAGGAGCAGCCGGTCGACGTCTCCCAGGCGGCCCAGCCGCGCAACGTCACCTCCGGCTATCCCACCCCCTCGGCGCCGGCGCCGACCGGGGCGATGCCGGCGGAAGGCTCCGCGCCCGGCACCGCCGCCGGCGCCACCGAGCCGAAGCGGGTGCGCACGCTGACCGTGCGCGCCGACGGCACCGTCGTCGAGAGCCCGGCCGCGGCGCCGGCGCCCGCCGCCGGGTCGGGCCCGATGCCGCCGTCGCCGGCCGGCACCCCGGCCCCGACCGATGCCGCGCCCATCGCCTATTCCACCCCGACCCCGGTCGATGCGCCGTCGGCCAATGTGCCGCTGCCGCCCACCCGCACCGCCACCACTCCGCCGGCAAATCTCGCCCAGGCGCCGGCGCAGAACGGCGCCGCGGCCACCGGCGCGGCGGCCGGCGGCCTCTCCACCGCCTCGGGCTTCTTCGTGCAGATCGCGGCCGGCCGCTCGCAGGCGGAGGCGCAGGCGGCGTGGAAGACGGCGCAGGGCAAGTATCCCACCATTCTCGGCAGCTACGCCTCCAGCGTGCGCCGGGTGGACCTTGGCGACCGCGGCATCTTCTTCCGCGCCCAGGTCGGCCCCTTCGCCAACCGCGACCAGGCCGCCAATCTGTGCCAGAGCCTGCGCGGCCAGGGCGGCGACTGCATGGTGCAGAAGTACTGAGCCGAACGCCGCGGCGCCGCTGCCGCCGGCGCCGTGCGGCCTGCCGGTTGTCTCCGCCGGGGAGGGATGGCCGGGGTCGAAGAAGCCTTCGGACATCCCCCGCCGGGCTGCTCCGCCTGCAGTCGTTCCGGCCCGCCTCCCGGTGGACAGGCGTGCGCCCGGCACCGCGGGGCGTGCGCCGCGAGCGGGATAAAGGCCCGGCACCGGGGCCGGGCCGTCACGCGGCCCTCGCGGCGGTGGCCGTGGCGTTCCAGACCCGTCCGTGAGCGAATGGGCGGCGGGACTGCCCGTTCCGGCATCGACCTTCGTCCGCATCGACCTCATCCGCCTCGTTCCCTGACCACCTGCCGCTCGGGCGGGTCTTCCGCGGCCCCGACGGGCGGCGGTTTGACCCCCGCCCGCGCCTGAGGTTAAACCGCGCCATGGCCACGCTCTCCTCCGCTCCCGTCCGCGCCTTCATCACCGGCTGCGCCGGCCTCGTGCTCTCGCCGGAGGAGGAGGCGTTCCTTGCCGCCACCAACCCGTGGGGGCTCATCCTCTTCCGCCGCAATGTCGAGAGCCCGGCCCAGGTCGCGGCGCTCGTCGCCGCCTTTCGCGCCGTCGTTGGGCGGGCCGACGCGCCGGTGCTGATCGACCAGGAGGGTGGGCGGGTGCAGCGGCTGGCGCCGCCGCATTGGCCGGCCTATCCGCCGGCAGAGCGCTTCGCCCGCCTCGCCGAGGCCGGCGATCTCGTCGCCGCCCGGCGGGCGGCGGCGTTGGGGGCCCGGCTGATGGCCCACGACCTCGCGGCGCTCGGCATCAATGTCGACTGCGTGCCCTGCGCCGATCTGCGCCTGCCGGAGGGCCACGGCATCATCGGCGACCGCGCCTATGGCTCGACACCGGCGCAGGTGGCGGCTCTCGCCCGTGCCGCCGCCGAAGGGCTGATGCGGGGCGGCGTGCTGCCGGTGCTGAAGCACATTCCCGGCCATGGCCGCGCCCGCGCCGACAGCCATGAGAGCCTGCCGGTGGTCGAGACCTCCCGCGCCGAGCTGGAGGCGACCGATTTCGAGCCGTTCCGGCGGCTGGCCGACCTGCCGCTCGCCATGACCGCGCATGTGGTCTACGCCGCGATCGATCCCGACAATCCCGCCACCACCTCGCCCACCGTGATCGCCGAGATCATTCGCGGCCATATCGGCTTTGACGGCGCCCTGATGAGCGACGACCTTTCCATGGGGGCGCTGTCCGGCACGCTGGCGAGCCGCACGCAGGCCGCCTTTGCCGCCGGCTGCGACCTCGCCCTCCATTGCAACGGCCGCATGGAGGAGATGACCGAGGTGGCCGGCGCCACGCCGGTTCTGGCGGGTGCCGCGGCCCGGCGCTGCGGGGCCGCCCTGGAACGGCTCCAAGCGCCCTCCCTCATCGAGGTTTCGCAGGCGCGGGAGGAATTTTCCGCTATGATCGCGGCATCCTGACCGAAACCGACCGGACGCCGCCGCCGCGATGGCTCAGAGCGAATTCGCCTTCTCTGCGGAGGACGCCGGCCGCGCGGCCGGCGAGGAGGCGCTCGTCGTCGATGTCGGCGGCTTCGAAGGTCCGCTCGACCTGCTGCTGGCGCTGGCCCGGACCCAGAAGGTCGACCTCGCCCGCATTTCCATCCTCGAACTTGCGGAACAGTATCTGCGCTTCGTCGACGCGGCGCGGCGGGTGCGGCTGGAACTGGCGGCGGACTATCTGGTGATGGCGGCATGGCTGGCCTTTCTCAAGTCGCGCCTGCTGCTGCCGGAGGCGCCGAAGGAGGAGGGGCCGAGCGCGGCCGATCTTGCCGCCGACCTCGCCGAGCGGCTGCGCCGGCTGGAGCGCATCCGCGCCGCCGCCGCCCATCTCGCCACCCGCGACCGGCTCGGCCACGACGTGTTCGCCCGCGGCGCGCCGGAGCCGCTGCGCAGCGCGCATCGCCCGGTCTATGAGGCCAGCCTCTACGACCTGCTCGCCGCCTATGGCGCCCAGCGCCAGCGCGCCGCGCTCTCGCAGGTGCGCTTCGCCCCGCGCAACGTCCTCTCCCTCGCCGACGCCCGCGAGCGGCTGGAGCGGCTCATCGGCCGGCTGCCGCCGGGGGGCGACTGGGCCCGGCTGGACGGCTTCCTGCTGAACTGGATGGCGGACCCGAAGATGCGCGCCACCGCGCTCGCCTCGGGCTTTTCCGCCAGCCTCGAAATGGTGCGCGAAGGTCTCATCGATCTGCAGCAGGACGGTGCCTTCGCCCCGATCTGGGTCCGTCCCCGCCTTGCCGAGGGGGGCGGGCGATGAGCGAGGCCGCGCGTGCCCGCGCGGCGGCCGAGCCCGAATCGAACGCCGCCCCGCGTCCGCTCGCGCTGCGCCTGCTGGAGGCGATGCTGTTCGCCAGCGCCGAGCCGCTGGACGAGGCGACGCTCGCCTCCCGCCTGCCGGAAGGCGCCGACCTGCCGCGGCTGCTGGCCGCGCTTTCCGCCGACTATGCCCCTCGCGGAGTGAATCTGGTGCGGGTCGGCGGCAAGTGGATGATGCGCACCGCGCCCGATCTCGGCTTCCTGCTGGCCCGCGACAAGCCGGAGCCGCGCCGGCTCTCCCGCGCTGCGCTCGAAACGCTGGCGATCATCGCCTACCACCAGCCGGTGACGCGCGCCGAGATCGAGGAGATTCGCGGCGTCTCCACCAACAAGGGCACGCTCGACGTGCTGCTGGAATCGGGCTGGATCCGCATGCGGGGGCGGCGGCGCAGCCCGGGCCGGCCCATCACCTACGGCACCACCCCCGGCTTCCTCACCCATTTCGGCCTCGAATCGATCCAGGACCTGCCGGGCATCGAGGAGCTGAAGGGCACCGGGCTGATCGACGCCCGCGTGCCGGCGGGCCTCACCGTGCCGCTGCCGAACGACGACGAGGCGCTGCGCGACGATGAGGACCCTGTGGAGCCGGACCTTGTGGATCTCGCCCTCGCGCCCTATCCGACACCGGAAGACGACGAAGAATGAGCGCGACCGGACAGGGGAGACGAGCGACATGGCCATGCTGAAGGACGCGCCCCGCCCGGGGGTGGCCACGGGCGCACCCACCCCGCGCCCCAGCCTGCGCACCCCGGTGTCGCTGGCGAGCCGGCTGATTCTCGAGGATGTCCGTCATTCCTATGGCGACCTCCCGGCGGTGCGGGGGGTGTCCTTCACCGCCGAGCCGGGCGAGATCATCTGCCTGCTCGGCCATTCCGGCTGCGGCAAGACCACGCTGCTGCGGCTGATCGCCGGGATCGAGCGACCGGACTCCGGCCGCATCCTGCTGGACGAGCGGGTGCTGGCGGGGCCGGACAGCTTCGTCCCGCCGGAGAAGCGCAATATCGGCCTCGTCTTCCAGGACTATGCGCTGTTCCCCCATCTCACCAATCTGGAGAACGTCGCCTTCGGCCTGCGCGGCATGAGCAAGGCCGAGGTGGAGGGCGCGGCGCGGCGGGCGCTGGCGCGGGTCGGGCTGGAGCACCACGCGCTCGACTACCCCCACACCCTGTCCGGCGGCGAGCAGCAGCGCGTCGCGCTGGCGCGGGCGCTGGCGCCGCGGCCGGGCATCCTGCTGATGGACGAGCCGTTCTCCGGCCTCGACCGTCGGCTGCGCGACAATGTGCGCACCGAGACCCTCAACGTGCTGCGCGAAGCCCGCGCCACCTCCATCATCGTGACCCATGACCCCGAGGAGGCGATGCGCCTCGGCGACCGCATCGGGCTGATGCGGAGCGGGCGGCTGGTGCAGCTTGGCACGCCCGAAGAGCTCTACCGCAACCCGGCCGATCTCATCGCCGCGCGCTTCTTCTGCGAGATGAACGAGGTGCCGGGTGTGGTGGCGGCGGGGCGGCTCGAAACCGCCGTCGGCCACTTTCCCGCGCCGGGCCTGGCGGAGGGCGCGGCGGGCGTCGCCGCGGTGCGCCCGCAGGGGGTGGATCTGCGCGCGCCGGGCAGCGGCATTCCCGGCCGCGTGGTCGCCCACCGCTTCCTCGGCGAGCTCGATCTCTACGAAGTGGCGGTCGCAGGGCTCGACCACCCGGTCATCGTGCGCCGCCGCGGCATCGCGGGGCTTTCACGCGGGCATGAAGTGGGTGTGCATATTGATGGGGCTGAGGTTCTTGTTTTCGCCGCGACCGGGTCCTAGTGTCCCGGGGAGTTCACGCGGACGACGCGGAAGCGGGCGGATCGGACGGGGCGGCATCGGATGCTCCCCGGCCCGCTCGATGAAACAGGAGTTTGAGTCATGGGTTCGCTGAGCATCTGGCACTGGATCATCGTTCTGCTGGTGGTGCTGCTGCTGTTCGGCCGCGGCAAGCTGTCGGAACTGATGGGTGACGCCGCCAAGGGCATCAAGGCCTTCAAGAAGGGCATGGCCGACGACGACACGCCGCCGCCTGCCACCCCGGCCGAGCCGGTGCGCAATCTCGACCACCAGCCGGTGGTGGAGCCCGAGCGCAGCAAGGTCGGCTGACCGGCCCGGCCGGTCGCGCCTCGAAATCTGAAAGCTCCGGAAAGGGGAGGGGCCGCGTCCATGCGGCCCCATGCGCGTCATGTTCGATATAGGCTGGTCGGAATTCCTGGTGATCGGCGTGGTGGCGCTGGTCGTGATCGGCCCCAAGGAACTGCCCGGCGTGCTGCGCTCGGCAGGGCAGGCGGTGCGCAAGCTCCGGCGCATGGCGGGCGAGTTCCAGGGACAGTTCAACGAGGCCCTGCGCGAAGCCGACCTCGCGGACCTGAAGAACGAGTTCACCGGCTTCGCCCAGGACGCGAAGTCGGGGATCAGCGCGGCCAAGGCCGGCCTTGCCGCGGCGATGCCGACCAATCCCCTGCTGGATATCAACCGCGACGTCCGGGCGGCGGTCGACCAGATCGAGGGCCGCACGCCCGAGGCGCCCGGTGCCGGCATGGCCGATCCCGCCCAGCCCGGCGCGGTGCCGGCGGAGACGCCGGTGCTCGGCACCGCCGCGGCGGGCACCCCAGGCGCTCCCCTCGCGCCGGCGCCGGTGATTCCCACCGTGATTCCCCCCGTCGTTCCTCCGGCCGCCGCCGTTCCGCCGGCGCCGCTGCCGGCCGCGTCCACGGCGCCCGTCACCATCGCCGATCTCGGCACGCCGCCGGTTCCGCCGACCTCGGGCGAGGCGATCACCGCCCAGATTCGGGCCGAGGCCGCGCCGTCGGCGCCGCCCGCCGTGGCGGCCTCGCCCGCTCCGGTCTCGCCGGCCCCCGCTGCCGAGCCGGCGCCGCCGGCCCGGAAGCCGCGGACCCGCGCGGCCGCTGCCGCGGAGGGCGAGCCGACCGACGTTCCGCCGGCCAAGCCACGGGCGCCGCGCAAGGCGTCGGGCACCGTGAAGACCTCCGGCACCGCAAAGGCCGCCGCGCCGTCTGAGCGCGCCGTGGTGGCGGAGGCTGCGGCGGCTCTGGACGGGCCCGCCGCGCCGAAGCCGCGGGCGCCCCGGCGCACCGCCGCAAAAAGCGCGGCCACCCCTGCCGATCCCGCGCCGGCCGCCCCGGCGGACGCACCCACGCCCGCCAGCCCGACCGCCGCCACGCCCGCCAAGCCGGCCGGCGATGAAGGAGCCGCCTCGTGAGCCAGGAGGATATCGACGCCTCGAAGGCGCCGCTGCTCGATCACCTCATCGAACTGCGCGCCCGGCTCATCAAGTCGCTGATCGCGTTCTTCGTCGCGTTCTTCGC
>CAZIXP010000189.1:0-6913 GCA_964543245.1 uncultured Starkeya sp. | reverse complement strand
TGCTGAGGACGAGGGCGGTGAGGACGATCTTCTTCATGGTGGTCTCTCCTGTGGAGGGGCGGCTCGTTGGCCGCGCCGTTTCGATGGAGAGAGGCTAATCCCGGCAAAGACGCAGGAACAGTTGTGTTGCGGCGCTCGATACTTTGCCAATATGCAATGACGATGCCGTGCTTCGCCGCAACGGCGCGCCGCCGGCGCCCCGTCTGCTGACGGCTACAGCATCTGCGGCAGCAGGAAGATCGCCAGCGCCACCGCCAGCCAGGCCGCCAGCCCGCCGAGGATGGCGAGGCGGTAGTCCACCGTGCCGACCAGCAGCCAGCAGGTGCCGAGGAAGACGAGATAGGCGGGAATGGTGCGCAGGCTGGAGAGGCAGGCGGTGCGGAAGCCGGAAAGGTCGCCCTTCGCCCCCACCGCCAGCAGGGCGAACACCACCAGCACCGGCGCCAGCGGCAGGATGCCCGGCAGCACATTGCCGCGCTTAGAGGCCAGCACGATCAGCGCGGTGACGAGGCCGCCGAGGGCGCCCTTCCAGAGCACGTCCATTCCGCCCGACCTCCTCCGCGCGCCGTCGGCGCCGCGCCGGCCATCTGCCGCCGCCGGCCCTCCGCCGCGCGATACCTATCAGTCCGGGCGATTCGGCGCGTCCTTCTTCTCGCCCCGGGTGATGAAGCCGGAGGCGACGTCGGCCAGGGCCGGGGGCTTCAGCGCGGCGAAGGGCAGCGGGCGGGTCACCTCGATGGCGGCGAGGCCGAGCCGGGCGGTGAGCAGGCCGTTCACCACGCCCTCGCCCAGCCGGGCGGAGAGCTTTGCCGCGAGGCCGTGGCCCACCACCTGCTGGATCAGCGAATCGCCCGCCGCCATGCCGCCGGTGACGGCGAGATGCGCCACCACCTGCCGGAACAGCCGGAACATGCCGAGCGCGCCGGGCCGTCCGCCATAGAGCACCGCCAGCCGGCGGACGAGGCCGACCGCCGTCAGCAGCACGAAGATCAGGTCCACCGCCGCGCGCGGGCTCACCGCCGTCACCACCGAGACCCGCTTGGCGGCGTCGGCCACCAGCTTCGTCGCCTCGGCGTCGAGCGGCGCCATCAAATGGCGTTCGGCGAGGCGCACGAGGTCGGCGCCGTCGATGATCTCGCCGAGATGGCCGGACAGCTCGCTGCGGGCGCGGAACAGCCGCGGCACCCCCTTGGACAGCGTCATCAGCTCGCCCACCACGCCCTCGGCCTCGCGGCGGTCGTCATGGAGGATGGCGCGCGCCGCCTGCACCCGCAGCCGGTTCAGCGTCTTCAGCCGCAGCAGGCCGAACAGCTCGCGGCCGAGGATTCCCAGCGCCGCCACCACCAGCAGGGCGGCGAAGCCGGTGGCGGTCCAGCCCAGCCAGTCCGAGCGGGCGAACAGGTCCTCGATCAGCGTCCAGACCGCGAGGCCGAGCCCCATGCTGACGAGGCCGCCGAGCCCGGTCCAGAACAGGCCGGCCCAGCGCGAGCCCTCCGGCGGGAGCGGGGGCAGCGGCAGCTCTTCCTCCGGCTCCGGCAGCACCGGGGCGGGGGTGACCACCACCGCGCCGCGCCGCACCGCGAGGCCCTCCTCCGCCAGCACCACGTCGGGATCGTCGAGGCGGAAGGCCTGCGGGCGGCGGCGGTCGCGCGATGCGGCGTCGGCACGCAGGCCTGCTTCGCGCGCCTGCGCCTCGGTACGAATCCGCGCGTCCGTTTCGGCGCGCGCCTCGGTCGGGCGCGGGGCGGATGGGGTGGGAGAGGGGCGGTCGGGATCGCGGGTCATGGTCACCTCAGCCGGTCGCCGAGCAGGAACTGCAGGGCGCGGTCGAGCCGGATATGGGGCAGCGGCAGCGCCCGCCCCTCGGCATTGCGCTCCACCAGCGGCGGGCGGAAGCGCAGGAAGCGGAAATCCCCGCCGGTGGCGTCGGTGAGGCCGCGGAAGCCGCCGCGGCCGGGATCGAACAGCGGGCCGGGGTGCTCCGGCAGGTCGCCGGGAAACACCGCGGCTTCGGCCAGCCCGTCGAAGGCGTCGGCGTCGTATTGCCCGGCCTCCGGCACGCCGATGATGGCCGGCAATTCGCTGCGGCCGCGCTTCACGCTCGCCTCGCGGGTGGCGCGCACGGCGGCCAGCGCCACCACGTCGATCTCCGCTCCGGCGCCGGAGGCGCGCGCCAGCGCCCGCTCCACCAGCCGGCGCAGGATCGCCTCCAGCCGGTCGTGGCTGGTGTGGTGGAGGTGGTCGGCCTTGGTGGCGGCGAACAGCACCCGGTCGATGCGGTGGCGGAACAGGCTGCCCAGCCAGGAATTGCGCCCGGTGCGGAAGGCAGCGAGGATGCCGTCCAGCGCTGCCTCCAGGTCGGCCAGCGCGGCGGGGCCGGCGTTCAGCGCGGAGAGGACGTCGATCAGCACGATCTGGCGGTCCAGCCGGGCGAAATGGTCGCGGAAGAACGGCCGCACGATGCGCTCGCGATAGGCCTCGAAGCGCCGCGCCATCATCGCCGCCAGCGAGCCGGCGGGCGGCTCGGCGCCTTCCGGCAGGTCGAGCGGGGCGAAGGTGAGGGCGGGCGAGCCTTCGAGGTCGCCCGGCATGAGGAAGCGGCCCGGCGGCAGCAGGCTCATCGCCACCTCTTCCGCCCGGCAGGCGGCGAGATAATCGGTGAACAGCGCGGCGAGGCGGCGGGCCTCGCCCTCCTGCGCCGGCGCGGCGGGGTCGACCTGCGCCAGCGCGGCGAGGAAGGGGGCGGCGAGCGCCTGCCGCGCCGGCTCGCGGGCAAGGCGCAGGCTGGTGCCGGCGAAATCGGCGAAGCTCTGGTCCAGCAGCGGCAGGTCCAGCAGCCACTCGCCGGGATAGTCGACGATGTCGAGGGTCAGGGTGCGCCGCCCGCCGCGGGCCGGGGCGTAGTCGATGGCGAGGCGCAGCTCGCTGATGCGGCGGGTGGATTCGGGCCAGCGCCGCTCCAGCACCAGCGTGTCGAGGTGGCTCTCATAGGCGAAGCGCGGCACCGCGTCGTCGGGCTGCGGCTCCAGCACGGCGCGGGCGATCCGCCCCTCATGCATCGCCTCGAACACCGGCAGCCGCCCGCCGCGGGTGAGGGCGTGGACCAGCGCGGTGGTGAACACCGTCTTGCCCGCCCGCGACAGGCCGGTGATGCCGAGCCGCAAGGTGGGGCTGGCGAGGTCCTCGGCGCGGTCGAGCAGGGTGAGGGCGGCGAGCCGCGCTTCCTCGACGAGGCTTTCGTACCAGGAGGCCATGGAGCCGGACGCCATGCGCTTCAGTCCTCCTCCAGCCCGAGGGCGCGGGGTGTGGCGAAGCGCACCAGCGTGCCGGTGCCGGGGGCGACCGAGGCCCAGCCGGCGGCCGGCAGGTCGACCACGGCGAGGCTGGCGGTCGGGTATTTGCGGGGCAGCCGCTCGCGCTCCTGCGGCGTCACGAGGAGCGCGAGCAGGTCCTCGAAGCCGGGATTGTGGCCGATCAGCATCAGGCTGTCCGCCGCGCCGACGTCCTGTTCGCGCAGCAGGTCGAGCAGTTCGTCGGCGGAGGCGTGGTAGATGCGCTCCTCGAAGCCCTGCCACGGCATCGGCGCCCAGTGCCGGCTCACCTCGATCCAGGTTTCGACGGTGCGGCGGGCGGGCGACACCAGCACCCGCTGCGGCAGCAGGTCCTGCACGGCGATGAAGGCGCCCATGGCCGGGGCGGCGTGCAGCCCGCGCGGGGCCAGCGGGCGGTCGCGGTCGGCAACGCCCTCGGGCCAGGCGGATTTGGCGTGTCGGAACAGCATCAGGCGGGGCATGCGGGGCTCGACCGTGCGGGAAAGGGAAGGGCGGATAAGGGAAGGGCGGATCATCGTGGCCGGACGCGGCGGCCGGCGGCCGCGCGCACACCGGCGGGGGCCGGTGCCGCGGCACTATATGGGCACGCCGCGCCGCGACGACAGGCCCGCGCCAGCGCCGCGCGATGACATCCCCGGGCGATTCACCGTAACGTCACCGTCACACGTGACTTTTCGGCAACCAATCGTAAGCGTTTGTGCGGTAGTGATTTCGGGGCAGTGCGGTTCAGGGTGGTGATGATGCGTTCAGCGGCGGTCGGTCTTGCGCTTTTGGCGGGTGTCGCGGCGGCACCCCTCGCGGTGTCCGAAGTCCGGGCCGCGGATGCGGCGTTCGGCACGCCGGCCGTGGCGGCGCAGGCGACCCAGTCGCGCGAATGGACGGTGACGGTCGGCGCCTACGTGCTGGGCGAGCCGGACTATTTCGGCTCCAGCGACTACGGCTTCAACGTTCTGCCGCTGTTCTACATCACCCGCGCCTACAAGCTCAGCGCGTTCCGCAGCTTCTACGACAACCCCTCCATCGCGCTTTACGACACCGGCAATTTCGAGGCCGGCATCGTCGGCGACATGGTGTGGCAGCGCAAGGCGAGCGACTACACCTCGCTGCGCGGGCTCGACAATGTCGACTACGCCTTCGAGGTCGGCGGCTACGCCCAGATCTTCCCGACCGACTGGCTGCGCCTGCGCGGCGAGGTGCGCTATGGCTTCGGCGGCTTCGAGGGCGTGGTGGCGGACCTGACCGCCGACTTCATCTATTACGTCCCGCAGTGGGACATGGCGTTCTCGGCCGGCCCGCGCATCACCCTGGCGAGCTCCGGCTTCACCGATGCCTATTTCGGCATCTCCGACCAGGAATCGGCCAACGCCATCGCCCAGGGCAACAACCTCACCCCCTATGAGGCTGGCGGCGGCATCTACTCCTACGGCCTCGGCGCCCAGGTGCTGAAGGATTTCGGCAACGGCTTCCGCGGCAGCGTCTATGCCGAATACCGCTACCTCGCCGACGAGGCCGCCAACAGCCCGATCGTGGTGCAGAACGGCGACCGCAACCAGGTGCAGGCCGGCGTCTCGCTGTCCTACACCTTCTTCCTCGGCTTCGACGCCAACCCGCTGACCGGCGAGAAGTGAGCCGGCGGCTGGCGCCGCCGCCGCCTCGCCCTCCGCAGGCGAAGGCCGGGCCCGTCCCGGCCTTTTTCATGCGCTGAGCGTTGCGCGGCCCTTCGGGGGCGGGCAGCCCTTTGCGGCGGTCGATCCCCCGCGGCGACGCATCTTTTGCGGCGGGGCATCCTGTCGCCCTCCTTGCATATGTGCAGGGTTTTCCGCGCGGAACCGCATGTGGCGCGGCGTGCCCGCCCGGCTTATCTAGCGGGCGTGTCGGGCGCCGCGAGAGTCGGCGCCCGTTCACCTCCCCTTAACCCGGCCGGGCGCAGGAAGCGCCCCTCCCGGCGGCGCCCTGTGGCGCCGCCCGCGACAGACGTCAGGATATCCCATGAACAGGTTCATCATCGCCGTTGCGATCCTCGTGACGCTGGGGTCGGTGGCGCTCCAGCTGGCCGATGGCGGCGTCCACGGCTCCATGGCCATCCCGCTGCGGCCCTGAGGCGCGCCGGTATTTCGGTGTGATGAGGGCGGCCGGTCACGGGCTGCATCCGGCTGCCCCGGCACGCAAGGACCGCGCCAATGCGCGGAAAACCTTGCCGCGCTTGCCTTGTTCTTCCGCGCAAGGTGCTGAAAAATCCAGCATTTCACGACGTGTGAATGACATTCAGAATGGTTGTGCCGGCCTGAGGGTGAGGCTATAAGCGGGCGCCCGAGAGGGGCTCCAAAGAGGGTCTATCCCCTAAGGACGAGGACGAAAGCCGATGTCGGTTGAGATCGACGAGGAGTATCGCCCCCGCGAGGACGAACCCTTCATGAACGAGCGGCAGCGGGAATATTTCCGCAACAAGCTGCTCACCTGGAAGGACGACATCCTGCGCGAGGCGAAAGAGACGCTTCAGCATCTTCAGGACGAGAACCAGAATCACCCCGATATCGCCGATCGGGCGTCTTCGGAAACCGACCGCGCCATCGAGCTGCGCGCCCGCGATCGCCAGCGCAAGCTGATCGCCAAGATCGACGCGGCGCTCGACCGCATCGAGGATGGCTCCTACGGCTATTGCGAGGAAACCGGCGAGCCGATCGCGCTGCGCCGGCTGGAAGCCCGCCCCATCGCCACGCTGTCGATCGAGGCGCAGGAGCGCCATGAACGCCGCGAGCGGGTCTATCGGGACGACTGACCCCGCGCCACCGCCACCGCCCGCACGGGCGGCGGTCCTGAAACCGGCCGGCCTGCGATCTGCCGGTCCGACGATCGTGCAAAAAGAATGGGCGGCACCGCGCGAGCGGGCCGCCCTTTTTGCTGCGCCGGCCGGGGGCCGGGGCCGGTGCCGGGTCCTGCCCGGCGGCACGAGCCCGCCGCCGTGACGCTGCCGCCGCGACCCCGCCGACCCCGCGCGCCCGGCGGCGCGGTCAGCGCACCGGGCGGCGGTTCAGCAGGCTTGCCATCTCCTCGCTGATCTCCCGCCGGCTGTCGAGAAACGGGTCGTCATTGGGCGAGGGAACCTGCACCTCCGGCGCCGGTGCCGGCGCCGCGACGCTCTCGAACGGATCGCCGGATTTCGGCGCGGCGGGCTCAACCCGCAGCACGTCGCGCGGCGTGGCGGAGGCGGGCGCGGCGCGGCCCATGCCCTCGGCCTGGAAATTGGCGCGGGGGATTTCCCGGCGCGGCCCTGCCGGCGGGGCGACGGCCTGCGGCGCGGGCGCGGGCGCGGGGGCCGGCTCAGCGGGTCGGCCATCTCGGCGAAGCGGCGGTCCACCTTCACCGCGATCAGCGGCTCGTCGGGGTCGCGCGGGCGCGGCGGGGGTGGCGGGGGCGCGCTGCGGCCGGGATCGATGGTGGGGCTCTTCATCCCCACCTCCTTGGCCACGGCGTCGAGCAGCCCGCCGACGCCCGGTTCGGGGTCCTCGCGCGGCTCCGGGGCGGCCGCGGGCGTGGCCGGGCAGGCCGGCCAGCAGCGCGACCCGCCCGTAGCTGCTCAC
>CAZIXP010000188.1:5611-6915 GCA_964543245.1 uncultured Starkeya sp. | reverse complement strand
TTATAGGAGCACCCCCCCAACCCTGTCAACTCCAACAAATACAGAAAAATGACGGGGCGCCGGGGCTGTTGATAAACCCCGGTTGAAGGGCATTTATCCTTTTCATATCAGATGCTTGACCTGTCGGCCCGTTCCGGCCCGGCCGGCGCCCCCGGACCGATTGGCCCGAAAACGCCGCGAATCTTTTTCCGGCCCGGCGGTCACGCCGACGGCCGGGGCCAGGGGCTCAATAGTCGGACAGCACCACGTCCTCGTGCCATTGGCCCGGCACTTCCTTGACGATCGCCTGGCCGCAGATGACCCGGCCGCGGCTGGCGTCATAGGTCAGCGTCGGGTCGCCCTGGAGCTGCCAGCCCTTGTTCAGGGCGGCCGACACCCGCTTGCAGAACGCGGAATCGTCAACCCCGGTGAGATAGCGGTAGAGCTTCATGCCTCGTCCTCCTCAAGCCAGCCCACCTTCGGGCCCATGTTCGGGCGTCGCGATCGCGTCGGCGAGCGCCACGGTCCGGCGGGCGATGTCGGCGTGCATGCGCTCGACCATCCGCCCCTCCCGCTGCACCACGCCCTTGCCGGCATTTTCCGGCCGCTCGAACAGCGCGATCACCGCCCGGGCCTCCGCCACCTCGTCGGGCGGCGGGGTGAAGGCGGCGTTGCAGGCGTCGAGCTGGCCGGGATGGATGCAGGACTTGCCGTCGAAACCCATCGCCGCTGCCTGGGCGCATTCCCGGGCAAAGCCCTCCACGTCGCGGAAATCGTTCCACACCGCGTCGAGAATGCCGATGCCGCCCGCCCGCGCCGCCAGCACGCAATGGCCGATCCAGCCGAGCATCGGGGCGCGGCCCGGCACCACCTTCGCCCCGGTCTCGCGGGCAAGGTCGTTGGTGCCCAGCACCAGCATCGCCAGGCGGGTGGCGGGGTCGCGCGCTGCCGCCGCGATGTCGGCCGCCTTCAGCACCGCCGCCGCGGTCTCGATCATCGCCCACAGCGCGAGGCCGGGCGGGGCGCCGAGCGCCTGCAGCCGGCGGCCGATCACCCCCGCCATCTCGGGATCGGAAAGCTTGGGCACTAGCACCGCATCCGGCCGGGCCGCGGCGGCGGCGGCAAGGTCCTCCGCGAACCACGGGGTGTCGGGGGCATTGGTGCGGATCACCACCTCGCGGCGGCCGAAGCCCCCGGCCCGCACCGCCTCCGCCACCCGGGCGCGGGCCTCGGCCTTGGCCTCGGGCGCCACCGCGTCCTCGAGGTCGAGGATCACGACATCGGCGGGAAGGCTGCGGGCCTTCTCGATGACGCGGGGATTGGCG
>CAZIXP010000188.1:3682-5601 GCA_964543245.1 uncultured Starkeya sp. | reverse complement strand
CTGCGGCGCGGGCGGATCGGGGCGGGCTTAGACCGCTCATGCGGTGGGCGCGGGCGGCCCCGCGCGAAGGGATGGGCCGCCGGGGCGGCATGGCCATCGACCGGCAGCCTATCCCATTTGCGCCCCCATGCCAGCGTGGCAGAGTCCCGCGGCCGGCCGGCGCGACGCGCGGCCGGATTGAACATCGGGGAGACGTGGAACATGCGCGTGGCCGGGGTGGATGGCTGCCCGGGCGGGTGGGTGGCCGTGGTGCGCGAGATCGACGGGCCGGTGGTCTTCATCGGTCGCATCGTCCACCTCACCGCACTGATCGACCCTCCCGAAGCGCCGGCGATCATCGCCGTCGACATGCCGATCGGGCTGCCCGCGCGCACCGGCCCGGGTGGGCGGGCACCGGAGCGGCTGGTGCGGCCCCTGCTGGGGCAGCGGCAATCCAGCGTGTTCTCCATTCCCGCCCGCGCCGCCGTCGAGGCCGGGGTCGCGCCCGGGGTGCCGGAGGCGGAACGCTACCGCGCCGCCTGTGCGCTGGCCCGCGCCAGCTCGGCCCATGGCAAGGCGGTGTCGCGCCAAGGCTTCCATATCTTCCCGAAAATCGTCGAGATCGACGCGCTGCTGCGGGCGCGGCCGGAGCTGGCGGCGCGGATTCACGAATGCCACCCCGAGGTGAGCTTCCGCTTCATGCAGGGCGCGCCGGTGCCGGTGGCGAAGAAGGTGGCCGGGCGGCCCAACCCCGAAGGGCTGGAGCATCGGCGCACGCTTCTGGAATCGCACGGCTTTCCGGCGGAGGCGATGAGCGCGGCGCAGGCCCGCGCGCTGAAGGTGGGTCCCGACGACCTCATCGACGCCTGCGCCGCCGCCTGGACCGCGCAGCGCATCGCCCGGGGGATGGCGGCAAGCTTTCCCTCCCCGCCCGAGCGGGACGAGCACGGCCTGCCCGTCGCGATATGGGCGTGAAAAGGCGGGGGGCGGCGCGTGCCTCCCCGCCGGGGTCAGATCACCGCGTCATCGGCCGCCGTGGCGGGCGCCGCGAGGACGCCGGCATTGGCCAGCAGCAGCTCGACGCGGGCCACCGCGGCCGCAAGGTCCAGCCGGTCGGTCTCGATCAGCAGCTCCGGCGCGGCGGGCGCCTCATAAGGCGCGTCGATGCCGGTGAAGCCCTTTATCTCGCCGGCCCGGGCCTTGGCATAAAGCCCCTTGGGGTCGCGCTGCTCGCACAGCTTCAGTGGCGCGGAGACGTGCACCTCGAAGAAATGCTCGCCGACGATCTCCCGCACCCGGGCCCGGGCCGCCGCCGAAGGCGACACCGCGGCGACCAGCACGATGTGGCCCAAACCTTTGAGAAAACGTGCGATTTCGCCGAGGCGGCGGTTATTCTCGGCGCGGTCGGCCTCGGAGAAGCCGAGATCGGCGTTCAGCCCGGTGCGCAGCGTGTCGCCGTCCAGCAGGGTCGGCAGGCCGCCGGCGGCGAACAGCCGGCGCTCCAGCTCGGCGGCGATGGTCGACTTGCCCGAGCCGGACAGGCCGGTGAGCCAGACCACCGCGCCGCGATGGCCGTAGCGCGCCACCCGTTCCTGCGGCGCGATCGCGGAGGCCACCGCTGTGACGTTGCGCTCCACCCGCGCCGCCGTCTCGCGTTCGACGATGGAGATGACGAGGCCGCCGCCGGCGATGCGCCCGCCGAATTCCAGCGCGATGCGGCCGGTGCGGGGGTTGACGCCGTAGGGGTCAGCGGCGATCGGGCGGGACAGGGTCAGCTCGATCTCGCCGACCTGGTTGCGCTCGATGCGCCGGCCCTCGAAGGCCGAGAGATGGCCGGGATCGATGACGTCGTGGATGACGGAGACGGTAGCCCGCACCTCTGAGGTGGCGAGCCGGGCGATCAGCGTGGCGCCGAGCGCGGGCGGCGCGTCGGCACGCCA
>CAZIXP010000188.1:0-3672 GCA_964543245.1 uncultured Starkeya sp. | reverse complement strand
GTGCTCAGCACCTCACCGCGCTCGACGAAGATCTCGCGGTCGAGCGTGAGGGCGGCGGGCTGGCCGGCGGCGAGCGCGGTCGGCGCCTCGCCCGGCGCCGGGGTCGGCCAGACCTCGATGGAGCGGACCCGCGCGGTCTTGCCGGAGGGCTGGAACACCACCTCGTCGCCAAGCGCGAGCGCCCCGGTCTCGATGCGGCCGGCGACGATGCGGCGGTCGTCGAACTTGTAGACCGCCTGCACCGGCATGCGCAGCGCGATCTCCTGCGCGGCGCGGGCCGGCTGGAAATTGTCGAGTGCGGCCAGCACGGTAGGCCCGCTGTACCACGGCGCCCGGGTCGAGGTCTGCGAGACGCCGTCGCCCTCGCGGGCGGAGATCGGGATCACCACCTCGACCCGCAGGCCGAGATCGCCGAGATACGCGGTTATCTCGCTCTCGATGGCGCGAAAGCCGGCCTCGGCGAAGCCGATGCGGTCCATCTTGTTCACCACCACCGCGACCTGCTTCACGCCGAGCAGGTGCAGGAGATAGCCGTGGCGCCGGGTCTGGTCGCGCACGCCTTCGGCGGCGTCGATCAGCAGCAGCGCGGCGTCGGCCTGGGCCGCGCCGGTGATCATGTTGCGCAGGAACTCCGCATGGCCGGGCGCGTCGATCAGGATGATGTCGCGCGAGGGCGTGCGGAAGCGGATCTGGCTGGTGTCGATGGTGATGCCCTGGTCGCGCTCGGCCTGCAGGCTGTCCAGCAGGAACGACCATTCGAAGGGCATGCCGCGGCGGGCGGAAATCTCCCGCAGCGATTCCAGCTTCTGCGGGGTGATGCCGCCAGTCTCGTGCAGCAGGCGGCCGATCAGGGTCGACTTGCCGTGGTCGACATGGCCGACGATGACGATCCGCACCAGCGGACGATCGGCTGCGGCGAGCGGCAGGGCGGTGACGTTGGAGGGGGCGCTCATCGGGGCTGCCTCACAGATAGCCGGCGACGCGCAGCCGCTCGAAGGAATCTTCGGATTCGTGGTCCATCGCCCGGCCGGAACGCTCCGGCACCTTTGTGGTGGCGAGTTCCAGCAGGATATCGTCGATGGTGGCCGCCTCGGACGCCACCGGGAAGGTGATGTCCTGGTCGCCGAGCGAGCGGTAGCGCTTGCCGTCCTTGGCGAAATAGAGCGGGATGACCGGGATGCCCTCGCGCTTGGTGTAGGCCCAGATGTCGAGCTCGGTCCAGTGCAGGATCGGGTGGACTCGCAGATGCGCGCCCTGCGGCAGGGTCGCGTTGAAGTGATCCCAGAACTCGGCCGGCTGCTCGCGCACGTTCCAGTCGCCCTCAAGACCGCGGGGGGAGAAGACGCGCTCCTTGGCGCGGGTCGCCTCCTCGTCGCGGCGGATGCCGGCGATCAGCGCGTCGAAGCCGTATTTCTCCAGCGCCAGCTTCAGCCCCTCGGTCTTGCGGGCGGCGGAGCGGGTGGCCGGCGGCAGGGTGGGGTCCATCTGCTCCAGCGGCGGGCAGGGGTCGACCCGCAGGTCGAGGTTCCACTCCCGGCCGTAATGGTCGCGGAAATCGTACATTTCCCGGAACTTCTTGCCGGTGTCGACATGCAGCACCGGGAAGGGCACATGGCCGAGAAAGGCCTTGCGCGCCAGCCAGATCATGACATTCGAGTCCTTGCCGAGCGACCAGAGCAGCGCGACGCGCTTCATTCTGGCGAACGCCTCACGCAAAATGTAGATACTCTGGGCCTCAAGCTCATCAAGGCGCTGGTCGGCTGTCGACATGGCGGGACCTGGCTGACTCGGGCGCACCGTCGTTGCGGCGCGCCTCCGGTGTATTACACGTTAATTTCGTGCAATTATTTATTTTGCACGTTCTAATTTGGTGTTATGTAGGAATGCCCATGCCGTCAACAGGAAATTGGCTCCACCCATGACCTCGCCGCTCCAGCAGAAGATCAAGGTGACCGGCCCTGTGGTCGTCACCGCGAACCGCCTGGCCGACGGCGTCGTGGTCTGGCGCACCGCCGCGCAGACCTGGTCGACACAGCTCGCCGACGCCGCCGTCGTCACCAACGCCGCCGACGCGCTGGCCCTGCTCGAAGGCGCCCAGAAACGCGACACCGATGCCGTCGGGCCTTATATAGCCCCGGTGGAGCGCGACGCCGAGGGCCTCATCCGCCCGGGCAATCTGCGCGAGCGCATCCGGGTCGCCGGCCCGACCTTCGACCTGCCCGCCTGAGCGGCGGCACGCACTTCAGACCGAGAGCGCCTCATGTACGTCTATGACGAGTTCGACCGTACGTTCCTCGCGGAGCGGGTCGCCGAGTTCCGCGACCAGGTGGAACGCCGGCTGGCCGGCGCCCTGACCGAGGACGAATTCAAGCCGCTCCGGCTGATGAACGGCGTCTATCTCCAGCTTCACGCCTATATGCTGCGCGTCGCCATTCCCTATGGCACGCTCTCCTCCGACCAGCTGCGCCGGCTCGGCCATGTCGCCCGCACCTATGATCGCGGCTATGGCCACTTCACCACCCGGCAGAACATCCAGTTCAACTGGATCAAGCTGGAAGACCTGCCGGAGGCGATGGCGGCGCTGGCGGAGGTGGGCGTCCACGGCATCCAGACCTCGGGCAACTGCATCCGCAACGTGACCACCGACCAGTGGGCTGGCGCCACCCCGGAAGAGGTCGACGACCCCCGGCTGTGGGCGGAAATCCTGCGGCAATATTCCACCGCGCACCCGGAATTCTCCTACCTCCCGCGCAAGTTCAAGATCGCCATCACCGCGGCGGACCACGACCGCGCCGCCACCAAGGTCCACGACATCGGGCTGCGGCTGCACCGCAACGCGGAGGGTGTGCTCGGCTTCGAGGTGCTGGTGGGCGGCGGACTCGGGCGCACGCCCTTCATCGGCAAGCTGGTGAAGCCGTTCCTGCCGGCCGAGCACCTGCTGAGCTATGTCGAGGCGATCATGCGGGTCTATAACCGCTTCGGCCGCCGCGACAACATCTACAAGGCGCGCATCAAGATCCTGGTCCACGAGATCGGGGCGGAGGCCTTCGCCGCCGAGGTGGAGAAGGAGTGGGACGCGATCCGCGCGGGCGTGCTGCACCTCGATGCCGAGGTCGTCGCCGACATCCGCTCGCGCTTCGTCTATCCCGCCTTCGAAACCCTCGCCGACAACCCGCCGGAGCTGGCGGCCGCGCTGGAAAACCCGGCCTTCGCCACCTGGCACCGCAATTCCGTGCATCCCCACAAGGTGCCGGGCTACGCCATCGTCACCATCTCGCTGAAGCCGGTCGGCGCCCCTCCGGGCGACGCCACCGCGGACCAGATGGACGAGATCGCCGCGCTTGCCGACGCCTACGGCTTCCGCGAGATCCGGGTCGGCCACGAGCAGAATCTCTGCCTGCCCAACGTTGCCCAGAAGGACCTGCCGGAGCTGTGGCGGCGGCTGGAAGCGGCGGGGCTCGCAACCCCGAACGTGAACCTCGTCAACGACATCATCGCCTGCCCCGGGCTCGACTACTGCTCGCTGGCCAATGCCCGCGCCATTCCGGTGGCGCAGGAGATCGCCCGCCGCTTTGCCGATCTCGACCGCGCCCGCGGCGTCGGCCGGCTGCACATCAACATCTCCGGCTGCATCAATGCCTGCGGCCATCACCATGTCGGCCATATCGGCAT
>CAZIXP010000187.1:0-6924 GCA_964543245.1 uncultured Starkeya sp. | reverse complement strand
GCCTGCCGCAGCGTCTCCCCCGCCGCGGCGGGCGCCTGTGCCGCGGGCGTCGCGCCGGCTGCCGCCACCTCCTCGGGAATGGCGCACCACAGCCGGCGCTGCATGAAGGCGCCGAGCTCCGGCCGTGCCGTCAGCACGGTCAGCGGCACCGCCAGCAGCAGCCCGGCATAGGCCGGGGCGGCCAGCAGCGGGGCCAGCGGGCTCAGCGCCGCGAGCGCCAGCGCCGCTGCGGTGCCGGCCAGCGTCTCCGGCCAGAACCGCTGCGCCGCCTCCCGCCAGCCGACCCGGTGGCTGTCGCGGGCCTGCCCGCCCCAGCCGGCGCGGCGTCCGGCCAGCATCCGCGCCAGGGTGACGGTGTGGCCGAACGCGGCGAGCGGGGTGAACAGCAGAGCGAACACGGTTTCCCCCGCGCAGCCGGCGAGGAACCGCCCGGTGCCGCCGAATCGCGCCCTTTCCGCCGGGCGGGCGAGCACGTCGAGCGCGGCGGCGATCTTCGGCGCGAACAGCACCACGAAACCGGCGCCCAGCATGGCGAGCGCCGCGGCGGGGTCGAGCCAGAGCGCGGCGTCGCCGTGGCGCAGCGCCTGCACCAGCAGCAGGGTCCACAGCGCGAGATAGAGCGGCGAGCCGAGGAACATCAGCACCGCCAGCACCAGCTGGAGGCGGCTCACCGGGCGCAGGCCGGGCAGGCCGAGCAGCGCGAGATATTGCAGGTTGCCGCGGCACCACCGAGCGTCGCGGCGCATGTGCTCGATCAGCTCGGTCGGGTTTTCCTCGAAGCTGCCGGTCTCGTCCGGCTCGACCCGCACCTCATAGCCGGCGCGGCGCATCAGCACC
This sequence comes from uncultured Starkeya sp., assembly GCA_964543245.1. Lineage (GTDB taxonomy): Bacteria > Pseudomonadota > Alphaproteobacteria > Rhizobiales > Xanthobacteraceae > Ancylobacter. The sequence goes on along the minus strand of CAZIXP010000187.1, from coordinate 6,087 downwards.
GCCTCGATCTGGTCGTGGGAGAGAACCGGCCCGGACAGCGGGCCGCGCCCGACAATCTCGGGCAGATCGCAATGAGCGAGGAAGGGCTGCAGCCGCAGAAGGGCGTTGTGGCCCCAATAGGGCCCGCACTCGGCCTGCCACCAGGCGCTGCCGAGCGTGTAGGAGCGCATGCCGAGCCGCATGCCGAACTGGAACAGCCGCGCCAGCGGGCTCGCCGAGGGCCGCCCCACCGCGAGACTCTGCAGGATGCCGAGCCGCGGGCTCGCCTGCATCAGCCGCGCCATCCGCACCATGCGGGCGCCGGTCATCAGGCTGTCGGCGTCCAGCACCAGGATGAAGTCGAAGCCGGTCAGCGTGGCGCCGTGCTCGCGGATATTGCCGGCCTTGAAGCCGGCATTGTCGCGGCGGCGGCGGTAGCGCACCGGCAGCGTCACGGCCGCCGCGAGCGCCGCCACCCCGGCCTCTTCCGCCGCGGCGAGCGCGGGCGCGTCGGTGTCGGAGAGGATGTGCAGCTCGAAGCGCTCGCCCTCCGGCCGCGCCGCCAGCTCCGCCAGCATCTGCCGGGCATTGCCGAAGACGCGGGCGGGGTCCTCGTTGCGGATGCACAGCAGGATCGCGGTCCGCGCCGTCAGCGCAGCGGCCTCGGCGCCGTGCCGGGCCGGCGGGCAGACCGCCGCCACCGGATCGGCCGAGAACCGCAGCAGGGCAAGGCCGACGAGGGCGTTGCCGAAACCGACCAGCGGCCAGGGCAGATAGAGGACGAAGGCGAGGAGCAGGGCGATATCAAGCGCGTCATAGCCCCCCGGCGCCAGCCGGGCGGCGACCAGCGCGGTCAGCCCGGCGCCGGCCGCGGCGAGGCCGAGCGCGCAGAGGCGCCGCCGCCACGCCACGGCGCGCTCGCCGGCTTGTGTTGCCCCGACGGTAGAGCCGGGTGCGGCGGTCGGGCTAGGGTGGCTGGGATTCATGAGCGGGATTCGCCGGTGGGATACGTGACGCACGATCGACTTTACGGCGGAACCGCGCCGGCGGATGCCCCCGCCGTGCGGTATGACGGAGCCGTGAGATGAGTGGATCGGGTCGTGCCCGCGCCTTCTGGACCGTCGCGCAGGGGCGCGGCGAGCTGCGCGAGGCCGCTCTCCCTCCGGCGCAGGAGGGCGAGGTTCTGGTGCGCAGCCTGTTCAGCGGCATCAGCCGCGGCACCGAGCGGCTGATCTTCGAGGGGCGGGTGCCGCCCTCGGAGCATGGCCGCATGCGGGCGCCGTTCCAGGACGGGGATTTCCCCTTTCCGGTGAAATATGGTTACGCCGCCGTCGGCGTGGTCGAGGCGGGGGAGGCGGCGCTGCGGGGCCGCGCCGTCTTCGTGCTGCACCCCCATCAGGACCGGTTCGTGGTGCCGGCCGAGGCGGCCCGGGTGCTGCCGCCGGGGCTGCCGCCGCGGCGCGCGGTGCTGGCCGCGAATATGGAGACGGCGCTGAACGGGCTGTGGGATTCCGGGGCCGGGCCGGGCGACCGCATCGTGGTGGTGGGCGGCGGCGCGGTCGGGCTGCTGCTCGCCCATCTCGCCGGGCGGATGCCGGGCACGGAAACGGTGCTGGTGGATGTCGAGCCGTCCCGCGCCGCGCTGGCCCGGGCGCTCGGCGTCGGCTTCGCCGCGCCCGACGCGGTGCCCTCGGGCGCCGACGTGGTGTTCCATGCCAGCGCCAGCGATGCCGGCCTCGCCACCGCGCTGGCCGTCGCCGGCGACGAGGCGAGCGTGGTGGAGATGAGCTGGTACGGCGCCGGCGCGGTCGCCGCCCCGCTGGGCGGGGCCTTCCATGCCGGCCGGCTGCGGCTGGTCTCCAGCCAGGTCGGCCGCATCTCGCCCGGGCGGCGGCCGCGCTGGTCCTATGCCCGGCGGCTCTCCAAGGCGCTGGAACTGCTGGAGGACCCGCGCCTCGACGTGCTGCTGGGCGACCCCGTGCCGTTCGCGGCGCTGCCCGCACGCATGGCGGAACTGCTCGCCGGGCCGGCGCCCTGCCCACTTATCGTCTATCCCGAGTGAACAGGCCGGCACTCCCGCGCGTAAACAGCATCGGGATAAGCCGCAAAGGAGAGAGACCCGCTTATGTACGCCATCGAGGTCCGCGACCACATCATGATCGCCCATTCCTTCCGGGGTGCGGTGTTCGGCCCGGCGCAGGCGCTGCACGGCGCCACCTTCGTGGTGGATGTGGCCTTCTTCCGCGAGGAGCTCGACGCCGACGGCATCGTGGTCGATATCGGCCTCGCCCATAAGGCGCTGAAGGCGGTGCTGGCGCCGCTCAACTACCGCAACCTCGACGAGGTGCCGGCCTTCGCCGGCCGCAACACCACCACCGAATTCCTCGCCCGCCACATCTTCGACAGCCTCGCCGCGGCGATCCGCGCCGGCAAGCTCGGGGAGGGCGCCCGGGCGATCGGCCGGCTGCGGGTCAACCTGCACGAGAGCCACGTCGCCCGCGCCTCGTACGAGGCGGAGCTGGGCTGAGCGATGCCGCGGCTCGCCTTCGCCATTCCCGGCGATCTCGACCTGCCCACCGGGGGCTATGGCTATGACCGCCGGCTCATCGCCGGGCTGACGGGGCTCGGCTGGGAGGTCGAGCACGTCGCCCTGCCGGCCGGCTATCCCGAGCCGGACGAAGCGGCGCGCGCCGCCACCCGCGAGCGGCTGGCGCAGATCGCCCCCGGCGTGCCGCTGATGGTGGACGGGCTGGCCTTCGGGGTGATGGCGGAGGAGGCGGCGGTGCTCTCGCGCCTGCGCCCGCTGGTGGCGCTGGTGCATCACCCGCTCGCCCACGAGACCGGCTTGCCGGCCGAACGCGGCGCACGGCTGCGGGCGAGCGAGACCGCGGCGCTCGCCCATGCCGCCGCCGTGGTGGTGACGAGCCCGGCCACCGCCGCGGCCCTCACCGCCGAATTCGCGGTGCCGCCGGGGCGCATCACCGTCGCGGTGCCGGGCACCGACCGTGCCGCGCCGGCCCGCGGCTCGGGCGGGCCGGGGGTGCGGCTGCTGAGCGTCGGCTCGCTGCTGCCGCGCAAGGGCCATGGCGATCTGGTCGCGGCGCTGGCCGGGCTCGCCGGTCTGGACTGGAGCCTCGACATCGTCGGCGACGCCACGCTCGACCCCGCTCATGCCGCGCAGCTTCGCGCGGCAGTGGCGGCGCACGGGCTCGACCACCGCGTCCGCCTGCACGGCGCGCTGCCGCGGGCAGCGCTGGCGGCGTTCTATGACGGCGCCGACCTCTTCGTGCTCGCCTCGCATTACGAGGGTTACGGCATGGCCTATGCGGAAGCGCTGGCCCACGGGCTGCCGGTGGTCGGCACCACCGGCGGCGCGGTGGCGCAGACGGTGGGGGAGGGCGGCACGCTGGTGGCGCCCGGCGATGTCGCCGCGCTGGCCGACGCGCTGCGCCGGCTGATCACCGACCCCGCCTTCCAGGCGGAGCGGGCCGCGGCGGCGCGCCGGGCCGGCGCCGCCCTGCCGGACTGGGACCAGACCGCCGCCCGCGTCGCGGCCACTCTCGGGAGCCTTTCATGAGTTTTTCCGCCGACTGGCTCGCCCTGCGCGAACCCGCCGACCACCGCGCCCGCAGCGCCGCACTGGCCGCGCGGCTGGCGATCCGGGTGGGGCTGCGCCGGCCGCTGGTGGTGGTCGATCTCGGCGCCGGCACCGGTTCCAACCTGCGGGCGCTGGCCCCGCGCCTGCCGGGGCCGCAGCGCTGGCGGCTGGTCGACAACGATGCCGACCTGCTGGAGCGGGCCCGCCGCGCCGCCGCCACGGTCCGCGATGCCAATAGCGGGCTGGTGGAGGTCGAGACCTGCCAGGCCGACCTTGCCGCCCCCGGCTGGGAGGAACTGGTGGGGGATGCCGACCTGCTCACCTGCTCCGCGCTGATCGATCTGGCCGGGCTCGATTTCCTCGGCCGGCTGGTCGCGGCGGCGGGCGGGCGGGCCGCGGTGCTGGCGGTGCTGAGCGTCGACGGGCGCGACGCGATCGCCCCGGAGGACCCGCTGGACGCGGAGCTGTTCGCCGCCTTCCACGCCCATATGCGGCGCGACAAGGGCCTTGGCCCGGCGCTGGGGCCGCTGGCGGCGGAAGCGCTGGCGCGGCGGCTGGAGCGCGCTGGCTATGGCGTGGTCACCGCCCGCTCCGACTGGCAGATCGACGCCGCCCGCGAGCCGGACCTCGCCCGCGAGATGATCGACGGCTGGGTGGCGGCGGTGCGGGAGACCGGGCGGATCGAGCCGGCCGCGCTGGAGGACTGGGCGTCGCGCCGCCGTGCCGCGGCGGCGGCGGGCTCACTCCACCTGCGGGTCGGCCATCTCGACCTGCTGGCGCTGCCCGGCTGAGCCGGCCTCGGAGAAATCGCAGTCGAACAGCACGTCGCTGCCCAGCGCGAAGATGCGGGTGGGCGGGCGGTCGCAGTCGGAGAGCCGGCGCGGCCGCTTCAGGCTGAAGCCGGTCGGCCCGTCGCCCAGCAGCAGCGGGGCGACGATGAGGTGCAGCCGGTCCAGCGCGCCGGCATCGATGAAGCGCGAGACCGTCTCGGCCCCGCCCTCGATCAGCAGCCGCCGCAGCCCGGCGGCGTGCAGCGCCGCGACCAGATCGGCGGGGGCGAAGCCGTCCGCCGCCTCGCGCACCCGCAGCACCTCGACGCCCGGGGCATGGGCCACCCGGGCGCCGGCGCCGACCACCACCACCCGTCGGGCGCCATCCTCCCGGAACAGCCGCAGCGTCGGCGGCACCCGGCCGCGGCGGTCGATGACCACCCGGGCCGGGTTGTCGCCCTCGACATGGCGGACGTCGAGCCCGGGATCGTCGGCAATGGCGGTGGAGGCGCCGATCACCACCGCATCGACCAGCGCCCGCAGCCGGTGCAGATGGGTGAGGCCGCGGCGGCCATTGATGTAGCGGGATTCGCCCAGCCCGTTGGCGATGCGCCCGTCGAGCGACTGGCCGAGCTGCGCCACCACGAAGGGGCGGGCCGGGTCGCTGTGCAGCAGCGGGCCGAACAGCGTGTCGGGCGGCAAGCCGCCGGCGGCGAGGCCCGGGGAGATCGCCGAGGCGTCAGCGCCGTCGGCGGCGGCGCCGGGCGGAAGAGGCTGACGCATGGCGAAGCGGGCGCCGAGCAGGGCGCGCCAGGCCTCCGTGCTCTCGTCACGGGCGCTGCGGTCGACGTCAAACGGCATGTCGGTCCCCGGTGGCGGCATCGGGCGGCGATTGTCGGGTCGGCCTCGGCGTGGTCTGCTTCGGAATCGTTATACGGTCCGGGCGCGCGGCGCTCCACCATGGGTGGCGTGCCGTTCCGGTCAGCTTCCCGTGATCGTGAAGCCGCCGCGGCGAGCGGCGGCGTAGAAGGAAGGCGGCGCGGGTGCCGCACAGCCGTGCGGCCGGGCCGCCGCGCCAGCCGGGAGGAGTGCCGCCATGCCGCGCGCCGTGAACACCCCGCCATCCCGCAACCCCGCCCGCGCCGGCGCTTCCCGCCCGCAGGACCCGCGCCGCGCCGCGGGCGTCGCGCGCTACGCCCGTCCCGCCCGGCTGCTGCACTGGGTGATGGCGGTTCTGGTCGTCGGCCTTATCCCGGTCGGCCTCATCATGGCGAATATGGAGGGCGGCCCGCTGCAGGACCGGCTCTTCGTGCTGCACGAATCCTTCGGCGCCCTCGTGCTGGTGCTGGCGCTGGTCCGGCTGGGCTATCGCCTGCGCCATCCCCCGCCGCCGCTGCCGCCGGAGGTGCCGGCCTGGCAGCGCCGGGCGGCCGGGCTGGTCCACGGGCTGATCTATGCCGCGCTTATTGCCATGCCGCTCATCGGCTGGGCCGGCACCCATGCCTTCGGGGCGCCGGTGAACATCTTCTGGCTGTTCGACCTGCCCGCCTTCATCGGCAAGGACGAGGCGCTGGCCAACCGGCTGTTCAGCCTGCATCTGGCGCTGGGCCTCGCTTTGGCGGGGCTGGTGGTGCTCCATGCCGGCGCCGCGCTGGCGCACCGCTTCGTGCGGCGCGACACCGTGCTGGCGCGGATGTGGCCGCCGTGAGCGCGGCGGCACGCCGTCCGCCGCAGGCCATC
>CAZIXP010000186.1:0-6943 GCA_964543245.1 uncultured Starkeya sp. | reverse complement strand
CCGCGCCGGCCGCGACAATCTGTGCGAGGAGGTCGCCGGCGTCATGGGCTTCCATGTCGACGGCTTCGCCCGCGACACGCTGAACATCAAGGAGCGGCTCTGCGTCGCGATCCCGGACGGCATCTCCTGGACCGACGCCGCCTGCGCGCCCGTCACCTTCTCCACCGTCGAGCACATGCTGTTCGACAATGCGAAGCTGGAGCCGGGCGAGACCGTGCTGGTCCACGCCGCCGGCTCCGGCATCGGCACGGTGGCGATCCGCATGGCCAAGGAGATCGGCTGCACCGTCATCACCACCGCCGGCGACGACGAGAAATGCGCCAAGGCGACGGCGCTCGGCGCCGACCACGTCATCAACTACAAGACCGACCGCTTCGAGCACGAGGTCCGCAAGATCACCAAGAAGAAGGGCGTCGACGTCGTGTTCGAGCATGTGGGGGCCGAGACCTGGAACGGTTCGCTGCTGTCGATGCGCCCCGGCGCGCGGCTCGTCACCTGCGGCTCGACCTCGGGCGTGTCGGTGAACATGAACCTGATGCAGCTCTTCCAGCGCCAGTACCGCATCATCGGCTCGTTCGGCGCGCCGATCCGCGCCATTGCCGACGGGCTGAAGCGGATGGAGCGGGGCGTGCTGCCGGTGATCGATTCCGAGTTCGCGCTGGAGGATTTCGGCGCCGGGCTGGAGCGGCTGGAAACCCGCCGGGTGTTCGGCAAGGTCGTGATCCGGTTTTGAGGCGGAGCCGGGCCCCCGCCGCCATGAACCGGCCGCGCCACGATGAGCCGCCCGCGATGAGCCGCGCCCGCCAGAGCCGCGCCCAGCCGAGCCGCCACCGCTCGGGCCGCGCCCGCACGGGCGGCCCGCGATGAGCCGGCCGCCGCCCCGGCTCACCCGGCTGCGCAACGCCGCGCTCTCCGCCGCGGTGTGGGCGCTGACGCGCTATCTCCGCCTCATCGGGCCGGGGCTGTCGGCGTGGACCTGCGCGTTCTGGTGCCGGGTGGTGGGGCCGCTGACCCCGATCCAGGCGCAGGCGATGAAGAACCTCGCCCTCGCCTACCCCGAGAAGAGCGAAGCCGAGCGCTGGCGCATCGCGCTCGGCATGTGGGACAATCTCGGCCGCATGGGCGGCGAGTTCGTGCATCTCGACCGCATCTGGCAATTCAACATGTGGGAGCCCGCCCGCAGCCGGATCGAGATTGAGGGCGCGCTCAACTTCATGAACATGCGGCTCGACGGCAAGCCGGCGCTGGTCTTCACCGCGCATCTGGCGAACTGGGAACTGCCGGCGATCGCCGCCGCGGCGCAGGGGCTGGACAGCGCGGTGCTGTTCCGCGCCCCGGACAACGAATTCTTCGCCGACCTGCTGTTCAACGCCCGCTCGCGGGTGATGGGCAACCTCGTCGCCGCCTCCCACGTCGCGGTGTTCGAGCTGGCGGCGGTGCTGGACCAGGGCAAGCATCTCGGCATTCTGGTGGATCAGGCCCGGCGCGGCGGGCCGATCGTGCAGTTCTTCGGCCAGCCCTGCACCGCCAACCCCACCATCGCCCGGCTCGCCCGGCTTTATGACTGCCCGGTTCACGGGGTGCGGGTGGTGCGCCTGCCCGGCGGGCGCTTCCGCATCACCTGCACCCCGCCGATGAACCTGCCGCGCGATGCCGACGGCCGCATCGAGGTCGACGGCGCGATGCAGGCCATCACCTCCGTGGTGGAGGAGTGGGTGCGCGAGCACCCCGAACAGTGGACCTGGTTCTACAAGCGCTGGCGCATCTGAGCCGGCAGGGCGGCGGGGCACCCCGCCGTCCTGAAGCCCCCGGCCTTCAGCGCAGCTCGACGATGGCCGGATCGGGCGTGCCGGCCTCGATGACGAAGCCCTCGCCCTTCTTCACCGCATAGGGCTGCCGCGGATCGGGCTTGCCGGTGCGGATGAAGGCCAGCACGTCGCCCGCCACCGCCTCCGGCGCGCCCCACTGCACGTTGTGGCCGATGTCGCTCTCCTGCGCGCCGGACTGCGGCAGCGGCACGCGGCCATACTGCTTCCAGTAATCGGTGATTCCGCCCGCCGCGGCGGCGCGGGTGAGAGCGGCCTTCACCGCCTCCTGGTCCGCCGGCAGGAAGATGTTGTCCTGCGAGCCCCACAGCACCAGCACCGGCACCCGCAGCTCCGCCAGCCGGGCGGCGTTGTCGAAGGCCAGCGCCGCCCGGGTGGCGCCGATCCAGGTGCCGAGCGGGACCTTCGCGGTCTCCGGGATGTAGGGTTCGAGGAAGGCGGCCGGCGCCAGCGGGTCGACGTCCCAGTTCGCCGCCAGCCACGCCGCCACCTTGGGGTCGGCCTGCTCCGGCGTGGCGCGGTAGAAGTCCACCGGGAACGCCTTGCCCTCAGCCTCCAGCGCCTTCTTCCACGCGCCCTCCACCGGCTCGGCGAGCACATAGTCGCGCAGCGCCACATTGCCGACGCCGGTCGCGGCGGTGGCGACCAGCACGGCGCCCGCCACCTTCTGCGGCGCCGCCAGCGCCAGTTCCTGCGTGACGAAGGAGCCCAGCGAATGGCCGACCACATAGGCCCTGGCGATGCCCTTGGCGTCCATCAGGGCGGCGATGTCCTGCGCCATCTGGGCGGGACGGAAGCAGGCCTCCGGCGCCGGCGCGCACAGCGCGGCATCCGGCATCGTGCTGGCGCCGTGGCCGCGCAGGTCGACCGCGAGGATGTGCAGGTCCGGTGCCGCCGCGGCGAGAGCGTCCATGGTGGGCTGCCAGGAGCGGATGCTGTCGGTGAGGCCGTGGACGAAGATGACCGTCGTCCCCGCCGCCGGGCCGCGCTCGACATAGGCGAGGTCGATGCCGGTGGACAGCGCCAGATGGCACTTGCCGTCGGCGATGCCGGTGCAGCCGGCGGCCTGCGCCGGTGCCGCGGGCCAGCCGCCGCCGCCCAGAAGGGCGAGCGCCCCCATCATGAACCAACCCTTCCAGGCACAGCGCGACTTCCAGGCACAGCGCGACATGGGACCCTCCCGCCGGTGCGGACCGCACCACAGAACCGCCAGCCTAAGGCCATCTCCACAAATGACAACAAAATCGCTCATGGGTGCCGCGAAAGACCACGAAATGTGCGGCGACAGCGGCCCATTCCCACGCCGACGCGGTTTTGCTCCCTGAAACGCAAAAAGCCGCCCGTCGGAACGGGCGGCTTTCGTACAGTCGGCAGATCGCGGATCGGTGCCCGACGCGGCTCACGTGCCGCGCCGGAACCCGTTCACCGCCTCACTTGCCGCGCTTGAACTTGTTCCAGGTGCGGGTGACGATCCGCTGGAGGTCCTGCGGGTTGGTGGTGACGGTGAAGAGCTTCTCCTGCACGTCCGCCGGCGGGTAGATCGAGGGGTTGTCGAGGATCGCCTTGTCGACGAACTTCTGCGACTCGAGGTTGCCGTTGGCGTAGGAGATATAGTTCGAGTTCTTCGCCGCGACCTCAGGCTTCATCATGAAGTTGATGAAGGCGAGCGCCTCGTCGACATGCTGGGCATCCTTCGGGATGGCAAAGTTGTCGAACCACATCAGCGCGCCTTCCTTCGGGATGACGTATTCGATGTTGATTGGCGGCTTCTTCGTCTTGGCGGCAGCTTCCTCGGCGCGGGTCTTGGCCTGGAACACGTCGCCGGACCAGCCGGTGGCGATACAGATGTCGCCGCGCGCCAGCGCGTTGATGTAGCCCGAGCTGTCGAACTTCTTGATGTAGGGCCGGATCGGCATCAGCAGCTCGCCGGCGGCCTCGATGTCCTTCGGGTCCTTGGAGTTCGGGTCCTTGCCGAGATAGCGCAGCGCGGTGGGGATGATCTCCTCCGGGCCGTCCAGCATGTAGACGCCGCAATCCTTCAGCTTGGCGAGGATCTCCGGCTTGAAGATGATGTCCCAGGTGTTGAGCGGGATGTCGCCGAGCCGCTGCTTCACCTTGTCGACATTGATGCCGATGCCGGTGGTGCCCCACATGTAGTTCACGGCGAATTTGTTGCCGGGATCGTACACCGCCAGCCGGTCCGCGATCATCGGCCACTGATACTGGATGTTCGGCAGCTTGGACTTGTCGAGCGGCAGGAAGATGCCGGCCTGGATCTGGCGCTGGAGGAAGGAGCCCGTCGGCACCACGACGTCATAGCCGGTCTTGCCGCCGAGGAGCTTGGTCTCCAGCACCTCGTTGGAGTCGAACACGTCGTAGCGGACCTTGATACCGGTCTCTTTCGTGAACTCCTCCAGCACCGACTCGTCGATGTAGTCGGACCAGTTGTAGACGTTCACGACCTTTTCCTGCGCCGCGGCGGGCATGATGGCGGACACCAGCGTGCCGGTCGCCACAAGGCCTGCCGCGATCGTCGCGAGGAGGCGGGACATCCTGTTCTCCTTGGAAGGTTGAGGGATTTGCCGAAGCGATGGGTCCCGGTCGCTTCGTTCTTTCAGGAAGGCTAGTCGCTCCCCCCGGCGGGGCGCAAGCACCTACGGTGGGGAAGCCGGACGCGAAAAAGCACGACCCCCGCCGGGCGGGCGGGGGTCGTGGTATTCAGAGATAGGTGTCGTATTCCAGCGGGTTGATGCGCCGCTCGAAGGCCGCCAGTTCCGCCGCCTTCATGATGGCGTAGACCCTCTGGTAGTGCTCGCCAAAGGCCCGCGCGACAAAGGGCGAGCCGGAGAAATTCGCGATGGCGGCCTGCATCGAGTGCGAGAGGTGCGGCGCCTCCTGCTCATAGGCGTTGCCGGTGAGCGGCGCGGGCGGCTCCAGCCCCTGCTCGATGCCCTCCAGCATCCCCGCGAGGATGCCGGCGAGGACGAGATGGGGATGGGCGTCGGCCCCGGCGATGCGGTGCTCCAGCCGGCGCGCCTTGGGCGGGCCGTTGGGCACCCGCACCGCCACCGCGCGGTTGTCGAAGCCCCAGGAGACGCTGGTGGGGGCGTAGCTGCCCGGCACCAGCCGGCGGAAGCCGTTGAAGCCCGGCACGTAGAACACGCAGGTGTCGGCCATGGTGGCGAGCATGCCCGCCGCCGCCTGCCGCAGCAGCACCTCGCCGGCTGCGCCGGCGCCGAAGGCGTTGGCCCCCGCGCCGTCGGTGAGGCTGACATGCACATGCATGCCCGAGCCGGCGAATTCGAGGAAGGGCTTCGCCATGAAGCTGGCGCGCAGCCCGTTGCGCCGCGCCACGCCGTCGATGAGGCGGCGCAGCAGGATGGCGTCGTCCGCAGCGGCCATGGCGTCGCGGCGGTGATAGAGATTCACCTCGAACTGGCCGGGCGCGGCCTCCGAGATAACGGTGTCCGCCGGCAGGCCCTGGATGCGCGCGGCCTCGCGGATCTCGTGCAGCAGCGGGGCGTGGGCGTCGAGGTCCGACATGGCGTACATGTTCTGCCGGGCCGGGCCGTTGCGGGCGGGGAAGACCGGCTCGGGCGCGCCATCCGGGCCGGGCGCCGGCTTCATCAGGTAGAATTCCAGCTCGAAGGCGACGCAGGGGTGCAGCCCCCGCGCGGCGAGCCGCTCGACCTGGCGGGCGAGCTGGTGACGCGGGTCGAGCTCCCACGGCCGGGCGCCGCCGCGGCCGTCCGGCTCGTGCATGGTGATCAGGACCTGCGCGGAAGGGCGCGGCGCCCACGGCACGGGGGTGAGGGTGCCGGGCACCGGGCGGCACAGCCCGTCGCGGTCGCCGGTCTCGATGTGGATGCCGGTCTCCTCCACCTCGCGGCCCCAGATGTCGAGCCCGAAGATCGACAGCGGGATGGCGACGCCGTCGGACCAGATTTTCCCGGCGGCCGGCCCCGGGAGCCATTTGCCACGGAGAACGCCGTGGGTGTCGGGCAGCAGTACCTCGACGATCTCGGGCGCGCCGTGGCGGGCGAGATAGGCGGAGAGTTCGTCGCCCTCATGGGGCGCGGCGGCCGCGGCCGGCGCGGCTTCGGTGGACGGCATGATGTCTTCCGGATGGTGCCTGCGTAAGTGTGGACATGGCGGAGGGGGCGCGGTCAAGCCAGGCCTCACCGCACCCTCCCCCACCCTGCGCCGCCCCTTGTGCCACGACAACGGGCTTGACGCACGCGAAATGTGATCACATTCTCCGTGCCAACCACGGAAGGCCCGGACCATGACGCTCCACAAGACCACCGCCGAACTGCGCGCCCTCGACGCCGCGCACCATCTCCACCCCTTCAGCGACACCCGCGCGCTGAACGCCGAGGGCTCGCGCGTCATCGTCAAGGGCGAGGGCGTGTGGCTGACGGATTCCGACGGCAACCGCTATCTCGATGGCATGTCCGGGCTGTGGTGCGTCAATGTCGGCTATGGCCGCGACGAGATCGCCGACGCGGTGGCGGCCCAGCTGCGCGAGCTGCCCTATTACAACACCTTCTTCAAGACCACCCACACCCCGGTCATCGAGCTGGCGGCGAAGCTGGCGGAACTGACCCCGCCGCAGTTCAACCGGGTGTTCTTCACCGGCTCCGGCTCGGAATCCAACGACACGGTCATCCGCCTCGTGCGGCGCTACTTCGACATCAAGCAGCAGCCGAACAAGAAGGTCATCATCTCCCGCCGCAACGCCTATCACGGCTCGACCGTGGGCGCGGCGAGCCTCGGCGGCATGGTGCCGATGCACGAGCAGGGCAACCTGCCGATCCCCGGCATCGTCCACATCGCCCAGCCCTATTTCTGGGGCGAGGCGCGCCAGGGCGAGACGCCGGAGGAATTCGGCCTGCGCACCGCCCAGGCGCTGGAGGCGACCATCGACGCCCTCGGCGAGGACAAGATCGCCGCCTTCATCGCCGAGCCCGTCCAGGGCGCCGGCGGCGTCATCATCCCGCCCGCGACCTACTGGCCGGAGATCGCCCGCATCTGCCGCGAGCGCGACATCCTGTTCATCTCCGACGAGGTGATCTGCGGCTTCGGGCGGACCGGAAGCTGGTTCGGCTGCGAGACCT
>CAZIXP010000185.1:0-7067 GCA_964543245.1 uncultured Starkeya sp. | reverse complement strand
GCAAAACCATAACCTGGAGCGTAGCCGGTGAACCCACGTCACCGGATACGCTCCAGCTTTTCCCGCCATCTCCCCCGCCTGTGAATGGCGCGGGCCGCGGGAGTGGCGGATCATGCCCCCTCCCCCAACGGCATGGGACATGACGGCATGAAAAGCCTCGCCGCGGTGCTCGCCCTTCTCGCCCCGGTTCTCGGCCTTGCAACGCCGGCCTGGGCGGATGCCGACCGGTGCCCGAAGCTGGTGGCGGGGCGCACGCCTCCCCTGCTGCCGGCCGGCTTCGCCGCCCTGCCCGCCGCCGCGGCGCGGGCGGTGCCCGCCGCCTTCCGGCTGGCGGCGCTCGAACCCGATCAGGTGAGCCTCACCTTCATCGGCCACGCCACCTTCCTCATCGAAACCGCCGGCGGCATCACCGCGGCCACCGACTACAACGACTATGTCCGCCCGGATGTGGTGCCGATGGTGGCGACCATGAACCGCGCGCATTCCACCCATTACGCCCTCGCCCCCGACCCCGGCATCGCCCATCTGCTGCCGGGCTGGGGCGAGGGCGGCGTTCCGGCGCGGCACGATCTCGAGGTCGGCGACCTCTGGGTCGGCAATTTGCCGACCAACATCCGCGACCATGAGGGCGGCACGATCCTCAACGGCAACTCGATCTTCGTCTTCCGCGCCGCCGACCTGTGCATCGCCCATCTCGGCCATCTCCATCACACCCTGACCGACGACGATCTCGCCGTGCTCGGGCGCATCGACGTGGTGCTGGCGCCGGTGGACGGCAGCTACACGCTCGATCTCGACGGCATGGTGGAGGTGCTGAAGCGGCTGGAGGCGCCGCTGGTGATCCCGATGCACTATTTCAACCGCACCACGCTGGAGCGCTTCCTCGCCCGGCTCGGCAGCAGCCGCTACGCGGTGGAGCGGGCCGACAGCCCGACGCTGGTGGTCTCCCGCGCGACGCTGCCGGCGCGCCGGACCGTCACGGTCCTGCCGGGAAGATGAGGAGCGAGGCGATCTGCGCGGCCTCGCGCAGCCGCAGCCAGTGCGCCAGTTCCTCCGCCGGCATTGGCCGGCCGTGCAGATAGCCCTGCATCTCGTCGCAGCCGAGCCGCGCCAGCATCCCCGCCTGCTCTTCCGTCTCCACCCCTTCGGCCAGCACCGTCATGCCGAGATCATGGCCGAGGCTGACCACCGCCCGCACGATGGCGAGATCGGCGGGGTTGGCGGTCATGCCGGCGATGAAGGAGAGGTCGATCTTGATCTTGTCGACCGGCAGCCGGCGCAGATGGGTCAGCGAGGCGAAGCCGGTGCCGAAGTCGTCCAGCGCGATGGAAAAGCCGAGCTGGCGCAGCTCGGACAGGACGCCGATGGCGTTTTCGCCGGCGCGGCCGAGCGTCACCGTCTCCGGCACCTCGAACTCGAACAGGTCCGGCGTCAGCCCGTAGGAGGTGATGGTGTCCAGCAGCAGCTGCGGCAGCCCCCGGTCGCGGAGCTGGCCGGCGCCGAGATTGATCGCCACCCGGCCCGGCTTCAGCCCCTGGGCACGCCACTCCTTCAGCCGGAGGCAGGAGATTCGCAGCACTTCCAGCCCGATGCTGGGAAGGAGGCCCGCCGTCTCGGCGAGCTCGATGAAGCGGCCGGGCGCGAGAAGGCCGCGGGCGGGATGCCGCCAGCGCACCAGCGCCTCCAGCCCGCGCATGGTCTGGCCGGTGATGCCGATCAGCGGCTGGAAATAGACCTCGAATTCATGGCGGGCGAGGGCGACGCCGAGCTGCTCGACAAGCTCGCGCTGCTCATCGGTGCCGCGCCGCATCTCCTGGTCGAAATAGCGGAAATCGCGGCCGTCCTGCGCCTTGGCGACATAGAGGGCGAGGTCGGCGTTGCGCTGGAGGACCTCCACCGTCTGGCCGTCGGCCGGCCAGATCGCCGCGCCGATGCTGGCGCCGATCGTCACCGGCGTGCCGCCGCTGCGGGCGCCCTCCACCCGGATCGGGTGGCGCAGGCGCAGCAGAACCTCCTCGGCCCGCAGCCGCGCCACCTCGGGATCGCCCACCCCGGGAAGGATGAGCGCGAATTCGTCGCCACCCACGCGGGCGGCAAGATCGCCGGGCCGCGTCACCGCGGAAAGCCGGCAGCCGACTTCCCGCAGCACCGCATCGCCGGCGATGTGCCCGAAGGTGTCGTTGACGCCCTTGAACTCGTCGAGATCGATGAGGAGCAGGGCGCCCACCGTGGTGGCGCCGCGCGCGATCATCTGGCCGAGGCGCTCGACGAAATGGGCCCGGTTGGCGAGCCCGGTGACCAGATCGTGCGAGGCGATGTACTGCACGCTTTCGCGGGCGCGCACCGCCTCGGTGATGTCGCGCTCATTGACAAGGATCGCCGCCTGCCCGGTCACCGGATCGACCGTCGGCCGGGCGTCCAGCCGGTGCGCGCGCGTCCCCGCCTCGGTCCGCATCACGAACTCGCCGCCCAGCTCCCCGCCCTTGAAGGGGTCGGTGCCGCCCTCGAGCCGGCCGAGGACCTCCCGCCACAAGGCCTCGCCGGCGGCGCGGTCCTCGAAGTGATCGAGGAAGTGCCGTTCCGCGCCGGGATAGCACAGCACCGCGGCGGGGTTGCGGAACAGCACGTTGCCGTCGATGTCGTAGAGCGAGACGTAGACCGAGACGTGCCGCAGCGCCTCGACGCCGCGCAGTTCCTCCGGTCCGATGTCGGTGGTGGCCGCCTCGACCAGCATGCCGACCCCGCCATCGGGCATGCGCACGCCGCTCATCATGCAGTCGACATGCACCGCATGGCCGCGGGGGTAGAAGGTCCAGCGCTCCGTGATGATCTGCCCTTCGGCGATGCGCTCGGCAAGATTGCCGAGCCGGGTCCGGATCGCGGCGGAATGGGGCCAGAAATCCCGCGAGAACAGATCCTCCTCGCTTTCCGCCTTCCACAGCTCCAGCGCGGACTCGTTCGCGAAGGCCTTGCGGTAGGTACCCAGATGCAGGACCCAGACGGGACGATGCAGCAGCTGCAGGCCGTCGGGCCGAAACTCGGGCAGCTCGCGCGCGTCGGTCATATCCGATCGAAGCGTCATGTCACCACGGGGTTTGGTTGGGCATTCGAATCTTTATCGATATTACCGCTCGGCTCCAACCACCCTTAGATACCTCTCTTACGCCGTGACGGGCGCATAGGCCGCGGCATCGACCTCGGCGGGCCGCCCGGGAAGCGCCAGCTGGGTGAGGCGCGGCGCGCTCTCGGCGATGACCCGCCCGCGCCGCACCACGAACAGCCGCGCCGCCTTGAGGCGGATCGCCTCGATCGGGTCGGCGGCCTGCAGCACGACGAAATCGGCGTTGCAGCCCGGCGCGAGGCCATAGCCCTCCAGCCCCATGATCCGGGCGGGATGGGTGGTCACCGCCTCGAAACACCACCGCATCGCCTCGCGTGAGGTCATCTGCCCCACATGCAGGCCCATATGGGCGACGTCGAGCATGTCGCCGGAGCCGAGCGAGTACCAGGGGTCCATCACGCAGTCGTGGCCGAAGGCGACGTTCACCCCGGCGGCCCGCAGCTCCGGCACCCGGGTCAGGCCGCGCCGCTTGGGATAGGTGTCGGCGCGGCCCTGCAGGGTGATGTTGATGAGCGGGTTGGCGATGGCATGCACCCCCGCCTCGGCGATCAGCGGGATCAGCTTGGCGGCGTAATAATTGTCCATGCTGTGCATGGAGGTGAGGTGCGAGCCGGCGACCCGGCCGTGCAGCCCGAGCCGCTGCGTCTCATAGGCCAGCGCCTCGATGTGGCGCGACAGCGGGTCGTCGCTCTCGTCGCAGTGGATGTCGACGCGCAGCCCCCGCGCGGCGGCGATCTCGCACAGCGCCCGCAGCGAGGCCGCCCCCTCCGCCATGGTGCGCTCGAAATGGGGGATGCCGCCCACCACGTCGACCCCGAGGTCGAGCGCCCGCAGCAGATTGGCGGCGGCGCCGGGCGAGCGGAAATAGCCGTCCTGCGGGAAGGCGACGAGCTGCAGGTCGATATAGTCGCGGACCCTTTCCTTCACCTCCAGCAGCGCCTCGACGGCGAGCAGGCGGTCGTCGCAGACATCGACATGGGAGCGGATCGCCAGCAGCCCCTGGCTGACCGCGAGGTCGCAATAGCGCAGGGCGCGCTCGATCACCGCCTCCTGGGTCAGGATCGGCTTGAGCTCGCCCCACAGCGCGATGCCCTCCAGCAGCGTGCCGGACTGGTTGAGCCGCGGCAGCCCGAGCGACAGCGTCGCGTCCATGTGGAAATGCACATCGACAAAGGGCGGGGCGACGAGGCGCCCGCCGGCGTCGATCACGCGTCCCGCCTCCGCCTCGAGCCGCGGCTCCACCGCGACGATGCGACCGCCGGCACAGCCGATGTCGGCGGGCCGGCCGTCCGGCAGGACGGCGTTCTTCAGCAGCAGGTCGAAACTCATCTCTGTCCCTTGAAGTACGGCTTCATCAGCGCCCGCGGATAATCGGCGCGCCGGGCCAGAAGCACCAGCGCGGCGATGGAGAACAGGTAGGGCAGCATCAGGAAGACCTGGCTCGGCACCACCCCGCCGGCAATGGTCTGGATGCGGAGCTGGTAGGCGTCCAGCGCGCCGAACAGCAGCGCGCCGAGCAGCGCCTTGCCCGGCCGCCACGAGGCGAACACGGTGAGCGCGATGCACACCCAGCCCCGTCCGTTGATCATGCCGAAATAGAACGCGTTGAAGGCCGACAGGGTGAGGAAGGCGCCGCCCAGCGCCATCAGCGCCGAGCCGACCGTCACCGCCCCGACCCGCAGCGCCACCACCGAGAGCCCCTGCGCCTCCACCGCCTCCGGGTTGTCGCCCACCGCCCGCAGCGCGAGGCCGAGCGGGGTTCGCGCCAGCACCACGGCGACGACCCCGACGCAGAGGAAGGCGAACACCGTCAGCGCGCTCTGCTGGCCCAGAATCGTGCCGATGAACGGCAGGTCGCCGAGCACCGGCACGTGAAGGGGTGGAAAGGGCTCGATGCGCGGCGGAGTGCTGACGGTGGGAAAGGCGACGCGGTAGCCGAAATAGGTCGCCGCCGTCGCGAGCAGCGTCACCCCTATGCCGGTGACGTGCTGCGACAGGCCGAGCGGCACGGTGAGCAGGCCGTGCAGCAGGCCGAACGCCGCCCCCGTCGCCGCGGCGACCGCCACCCCGCCCCAGAGCGGCGCGCCGAGATAGACCGCCAGCCAGCCGCTCATCGCGCCCGCCACGAAGATGCCCTCGATGCCGAGATTGAGGACCCCGGCCCGCTCGCACAGCAGCGCGCCGAGCACGCCGAAGATCAGCGGGGTGGCGATGCGGATCGCCGCCGCCCAGAAATTCGCCTGCAGCAGGATGTCCAGCGCCGCCCACATCACACCGTCTCCCGTCGCACCCGCACGATGCGGAACCGGGTGAGGAGCCCGCCCACCAGCACGCTGAGCAGCGCCAGCGCGACGACGAGGTCGGCCAGGTAGTTCGAGACGCCGATGGCGCGGCTCATGCTGTCGGCCCCCACGAACACGCCGGCAATGAAGATCGCCGCGGGCACCACCCCGAGCGGCGAGAGATTGGCCAGCGTCGCCACGACGATGCCGGCATAGCCGAAGCCGGGCGAGAGGTCGGCGGTGAGATAGCCCTTCAGCCCCGCCACCTCGCAGGCCCCGGCAAGGCCGGCGAGACCGCCGGAGAGCAGCCCGACCAGCGCCATCGAGGCGCCCACGGGGATGCCGGCATAGCGGGCTGCCCGGGCGTTCTCGCCCACCGCCCGCAGCCGCAGCCCCCACACCGTGCGGCCGATGAAGACATGCAGCAGCGCGGCGGCGACCACCGCGAGCACCAGCCCGGCATGCAGCCGCAACCCCGCAAACAGCCGCGGCAGCGTCGCCTCGTCCAGCAGCGGCGCCGATTGCGGCCAGCCCAGCGCCATCTCGTCCTTCATCGGCCCTTCCAGCATCATCTGGACCACCAGCAGCACGACGAAGTTCAGCAGCAGCGTCACCACCACCTCGTCGGCGCCGAAGCGGGTCTTGAACAGCACCGGCACCAGCAGCAGCGCCGCCCCCGCCAGCGCCGCACCGAGCAGCACCAGCGGCAGCAGCACATAGGCGGGCGCCTCGATCGCCCCGGCGCCGAGCGCCACCGCCGCGAGCGCGCCGGCATAGAGCTGGCCTTCGGCGCCGATGTTCCACAGCCGGGCCCGGAAGGCCACGGCGGCAGCCAGCCCGGTGAAGATCAGCGGCGTCGCCCGCGTCAGCGTCTCGGCGAGGGCGAAGCCGGAGCCGGCCGCCCCCTGCGCCATCAGCGCGAAGGCCCGCAGCACCGGCGCGCCGGAGAGCGCCAGCGGGATCGTGGTCAGCAGCAGCGCGGCGATGCCGGCCCCGATCGACACCGCGACGGTGAGCCAGACCGGGGTGCGTGCGCGCGGGACGAAGCGGATCATGCGGGGGCTCCGGGCTCGATACTCACGCAACCCTCCACCGCGCCGCGACGCCTCTCGCCCGCCCCGTCGAGGCCGGGCGCGCGCGGCGGGCGGTGAGGACGGGGGGTGAAAGACGGGCGGCGAGGACCGGAATCGACCGGGGACCCGTAAGGACGTGGGCTGACCGGCATCCGGCCGCCATCACGGGGGTTGACCGCCGGTCCGTCCGGGCGGGACGTGTCCGCCGTCCCACCGTCAGGGCCAGGCTCGACCCGGCCATCCACCCTTTCCGCCCGCGCACAGCCGGCGGCGTTGGAGATCCCCGGGTCAAGCCCGGGGATGACGGTGTGCGGGGATGCTGGCGGCCGGCCTTGGGCGCCGCGCCGGGCAGCGGGCCCGGGGAGGACGGTGCGCGGGGGACCGGACGGCAGGCCTTGGGGGGCACGCCGCGGCAAGGACCCCGCCGACCCGCCATCACGACCGGCGATGACCGTCCCACCGTCCGGGCGGGACGTGTCCGCCGTCCCACCGTCATGGCCGGGCTCGACCCGGCCATCCACCCTTTCCGCCCCCGGACAGCCGGCGGCGTTGGAGATCCCCGGGTCAAGCCCGGGGATGACGGTGTGCGGG
>CAZIXP010000184.1:0-7253 GCA_964543245.1 uncultured Starkeya sp. | reverse complement strand
GGCGCTGTTCGGATGAGCAGGATGGCGGGGAAGGGCGCGAGCTATGCCGCGCAGGGCATCGTGCTGCGGCGCGGCGGCCGCGTGCTGCTGGACGGTGCCGACATCGCGCTGGCACCGGGCCGGGTCAGCGTGCTGATCGGGCCGAACGGGGCGGGCAAGTCGAGCCTGCTCAAGGTGCTGTCCGGCGAGATCCGGCCGCAGGCCGGGCGGGTGAGCCTCGATGGGGAGGACGTCTTCCGCCTCGCCCCCGGGGCGCTGGCGCGGCGCCGGGCGGTGCTGCCGCAGGCGGCGCAGGTGGCCTTTCCCTTCACCCTGGCCGAGGTGGTGGCGATCGGCGCGCCGCAGGGCCGCGCCACGGCGGAGCGGGTGGCGCGGCTGCTGGCCCGGGTCGGGCTCGCCGGCCGCGGCGAGGGGCTCTATGAGCGGCTGTCCGGCGGCGAGATGCAGCGGGTGCAGCTTGCCCGGGCGCTGCTGCAGCTCGAGCAGGGCGCGCGGCCGGGCTATCTGCTGCTCGACGAGCCGACCGCCAGCCTCGACCTCGCCCATCAGGTTGAGGTGGTGCGGCTGATGCGGGAGATCGCGGCGGAAGGCGTAGGGGTGCTCGGCGTGCTGCACGACCTCAACCTCGCGGCGATGGCGGCGGACGAGATCGTGGCGCTGCAGGCGGGCCGGGTGGCCGCGCGCGGCACCCCGGCGGAGGTGCTGACCGATGCCGGGATCGCCGCGCTCTACGGCGTGCGCGCCCGCGTCGGCTGGGCGCCGGCCTCGCCCTTTCTGCTGCCGCAGGCGCTGGAGGGCTGAGCCGCGCGCGCCGGCAGGGCGGGAAGGCGGCCGGAGCCAAGTCGGCGCCTGCGAGTGCCCGCCCGCCGCTCAGTCGGCGAATGCCTCACGCACCAGCTCCAGAACATGGGCGAAGGCGGCGCGGGCGGCGGCCTCGGCCCGGGCATCCTCCTCCGGCGACAGCGCCACCGCGTCGAGCGCGGCAGTGAATCGGCGCCAGTGCAGGCCGCGCCCTTCCGCATGGCCGGCGAGATGGCGGGCGCCGAAGCCTTCATCGAGGCCGAGGCCCGCCGCCTCGCGGGCGAGGAGCGCGGCGCCCATGTTGGAGCCTTCCACCACATAGAGCCAGCCGAGCGCTTCCGGCAGCGGCAGCGCGAGGCCCTCGGCCGGGGCGGGACGTTCGAGGCCGAGATCGGCGAAATCCTGCTCCAGCGGCGCCAGACGCGAGCGCTCGGCAAGGCCGGGCAGATGCGCGGCGAGCGCGGGATCGGCGTAGAGCGCTTCCACCCGGCGGTGCAGCCGGTGCTGGAAGCGCAGGAAGCGGGCATAGCGTTCGCGGCTGGCGAACGGGGTGGCGGCCATCACCGCGGCATCGACCTGCTCATGCGCCTCGTGGGAGGCATTCCGCAGGCGCCGGGCGCGGGAGGGGGCGGGGTCGGCGGCAATCGTCATCGCAGGCTCTTTCGTGTCGGTGCGGCGTGGGGTCCGCGCTTCGAGGTGTCGCGGACCGTCGGCGTAGGGCGGCCGGTGGGGCGGCCGTCGGGTCACTGCCGGGGCTGCCGGCGTGGCGCTATTTGGTGATCAGCGGCTGGGCGCTCGCCACCCCGCCGCCGAAGCGCACCGTGATGCCTGCCTTCACCGTGATGCCGGCGCTGGGCAGGAAGTTCTGGTATTGGGTATATTGCTCGTCGAGCAGGTTTTCCACGGAGAGTCGCAGCAGCGTGTTCGGGTTCCACTGGTAGCCGGCATAGAGGCTGACGAGGTTGAAGCTGGGCGTGGGGTCGTAGACCGCATTGTCCGGCAGGTCGGACGCCGTGACGGCGGCGACCGCGGTCCAGCGTGCTGCCACGGTCAGCCGCTCGTCGAGGAAGCGGAAGCCGAGCGTGGTGGTGATCTGGTCCGGCGGAATGGTGGAGAGCGGCTGGCCGGCATCCTCGCCCGCGGTGACCTCGCCATCGGTGGTCTGGCCGGACAGGCCGAGGAACCAGCGCCGGGCGTCATAGGTACCCTCGAACTCGAAGCCGCGCAGCCGCGCCTCCTCGACATTCTGGTACTGGGCGAGGGAGTAGCCGTTATAGGCGACGCAGCGCCCGCGCACCGACAGGATGCAGGCGGGGTCGCCATAAGTCACCAGCTCGATATAGTTCTCGACATCGTTCTGGTAGTAGCTCGCCTTGATGCGCAGCTTGTCGCCGGCGACGAACAGGTCGTCCTTCTTGATGTTGATGCCGACTTCCTTGTTCTTGCCGATTTCGGCCTGGAGGCCGGGGTTGGGCACGAAGGCGAACGGGGCCGAGCCGCCGGAGAAGAAGGCGGGGTGGGCGCCGGAGATCAGCGCCTCGGTGACGGAGGGGGCGCGATAGCCCTCGGCATAGGTGCCGTAGACCGTGATCCAGTCCCAGGGCGTGACGCCGAGGGTGAATTTCGGCGAGAGCCGGTCGCCGGAGGTGCCGCTGTCGTCGGAACTGAGGGAGTAGGCGTCGTAGCGCAGCGCGGCGATGGCCTCCAGCCAGCTGGAATAATTGCCCTTCCACTGCACGAAACCGCCGCCGACGCCCCGCTCGCCCGAGGGGTTGTAGCCGTCGCCGAAGCCGTAATTGTCGGTGTTGTCGACATCGTCGTGGAAGTAGTCGCCGCCATAGGTGAGGGCGTGGGCCCAGCCGGCGCCCTCGAAGCGCGAGGTGTTGTTGGCGTCGAAGCCCACCGTGTCGATGACGAAGCTGCGGGGATCGCCGATCGCCCCGGTGATGAGGCTGTTCGAACCGGCAACCTTGGTCTGGTCCTCGTCCACCCGGTTCCAGTAGACGCTGGAGCGCCAGTCGAACAGGTTGTCGTCGGGGTTGGAGTAGTTCCACGACGCCGACACCGTGGTGTTGGTCACGGTGGTGTCGTACTGGGTCGCGGTGCTGGCGGAATCGCTGCTGGTGGTGAAGTCGCTGACATAGTTCATCGCCGAGATCTTCACTTCGTGGAAGTCGGCGGGGCGGAAGGTGGCCTTGGCGATGCCGGTCCAGCTGTCATAGTCGGTGTTGGGCACGGTGTCGCCATTGCCGTCCTTGTAGGCGCCCTGGTCGCGATAGGTGCCGCCGACGAAGAGGTCGACGTTCTGGCCGACCTTCGTCGCCCCGAACAGCGAGCCGAACCCCATCGGCCCATTGCTGCCGCCCTCGGCGTCGGCCTGGATGCCCCATGTCTGGCCGGGGGCGATGATGTCGCCGGCATCCTTGGTCTGCATCGTCACCACGCCGCCGATGGCGCCGGAACCGTAGATGTTCGACACCGGGCCGCGCACGACATCGACGGTCGAGATCAGCCCCGGCTCGACGAAGAAGGTGCCGGCGCCGTTGCCGTGGCCGAGCTGGGTGAAGTTCTGCCGGGCACCGTCGATGATGACGGCGACGCGGCCGAAATCCTGCAGGCCGCGAATATTGATGGCGGTCTGGGTGGAATTGCCGTTCTCGATGGCGGTGACGCTCGGCATGCCCTGGAACAGGTCGGCAGTGCGCGCCGGCATCAGCTTCTGGATGTCGTCCGGCCGCAGCACGCTGACCCCGGCGAGGGTATCGATCCAGGTCTCCGGGGTGCGGGTGGCCACCACGGTGACGGGGTCGAGCTCGATGTACTGGTCGGTGGCGATCACCGCCGCGCGGGTGCCGGCGGGCTGTGCCGCGCCGGGTGCCGCCGCCTGCTGCGCCAGCGCCGGAACCGCCGCGGCAAGCGACAGCAGCGACACGCCGAGGCCCAGGCTGCGGCGCGCGGTCCGGCGGGGCGGGTTCCGGCGTGGCTGCGCGTGGCGGGCGGGCGTGGCGGTCATGATCATATCCCCAGTTCGGCCGGCCTCGCGGCGGGCGCTGCTGCATCCAAGGCTTCGGGCGGGCGGCGCCCGACCCGTCGCAGCGGAGCCCCCGCATCTGCTACTGCAGGAACAAGTATTTGGGTGACGAAATGCAGTCAAACCTGCGTTATATTGATTTAGAATGATTAAACAGATCGAGTCATGCTGAATCAATGTCTTATGAAGATTCGGACGTGTCGCATTATTGCCATAGCTTACGCAAAAGAATGTTCATATTTATTACAGGTCCAGGAACTGGCCTTCTGTGGAGGCGTTGTAAACGGTGATGCGCGTTCGGCGCGTTTCCGCTGGCCCTGCGCAATCAGAGGTGTTGCGCCTCGCGCGCGGCAGCGCGGCGAGTCGTGGGGCGCGGCGAGTCGTGGGGCGCGGCGAGTCGTGGGGCGCGGCGCGTCGCGGCGCGCGGCGCCGGGGTGGCGGCACGGTGGTGTGCGGAAGGGCGCCCGTGAAAGCCGGGCGGCGGCCGCGTGGCGGGGCTCAGCCTTCGGCGGCGCGGTCCGGCTGCGCCATCACCTGGCGCACGCCGTCCGCCACGGTGCGGCGGAACTGCTCCAGCGAGAACGTGCCGACATAGGCGTCGACTGCGGCATCGTGGGCCGCCAGCGTCCGGGTGCCGGCATCGGTGCGGGCCTCGCCGCGGTCGAGCCCGGCGATAACATCGAGCAGCGCCTGTGCCAGCGCCTCGACATCGCCGGTCTTCGCCAGCCGGCCATGGCCGCCGGCGATGAAGGCGAGGTTGTAGGCATCATAGGTCACCGGCAGGCACCCCGCCCGCAGCGCCTCCACCACCGGCTTGCAGAACCCTTCGTGATAGGACGGCAGCACGAAGAGGTGGGAGCGGGCATAGAGCGCGGCGCGCTCGGCGTCGCTGACAGTGCCGAGGAATTCGATGCTGTCGGCCAGCCCGCTCTCGGCCACCGCGGCGCGGACCCGGGCGACATAATCCGCCGGCGACCACTCCATGTTGCCGGCGATCCGCATCCTTATCGGCCGGTTGAGCCGCGGCGCCATCCGGCCGAGGGCCTGCACCAGATCGAGCACGCCCTTGGAAGCGACGATGCGGCCGAGGAACAGCATCTCGATCGGCTCGCCCACGGCATGGCTGCCGGGGGCGAGCTTGGCGGCGAGCGTGCCGCGTGCCGGCTCCTCCACCGCCAGCGGCGAGAGCACCAGCCGTTCCGGC
This sequence comes from uncultured Starkeya sp., assembly GCA_964543245.1. Classification (GTDB taxonomy): domain Bacteria; phylum Pseudomonadota; class Alphaproteobacteria; order Rhizobiales; family Xanthobacteraceae; genus Ancylobacter. The sequence continues at coordinate 2,217 of CAZIXP010000184.1, read as the reverse complement.
GCGACGCCGTGCTCGCGGGCGACCTCGGCGTTCACCGGGCTGCAGGCCCACACCAGATCCGCCTCGCGCAGCAGGTGCACCTGTTCCCAGGCGCGGGTCAGGGTGTCGCGGTCGGCGGGCGGCATCAGCTCCGGCGGGGTGATGTTGTGGAAGCGCACGATGTGGCGCCGGTGCCGGTGCGACATCAGCAGCGTGTCGAACAGCGGCGCGAACACCCCGAATTCGAACACCGCGACGTCGCAGCTGACGAAGAACGGGTCGGTCAGCAGGTCCACCGGGCTGGCGACCCGCCGCGCCTTCAGCTCGCGGAAGTCCGACCGACCGGTGAAATAGACCACCTCGGCGTCCAGCGCCTCGGCCAAAGCGCGGCCGGTCTCGATGGCGGTCAGCGAGATGGCGTCCAGCCGGGCGATGATCGGCGAGACGATGGCGATGCGCGGGCGCCGGGCGCCCTGGGGACGCGCGGCGGTAGCTTCGAGGGAGGCGGCGCTCACGAGGCGATGCTCCGGCGGGCGGCAGCGGAGCGTTCGGCGGCGTCGTCCAGCAGGCGGACGACGTCGCGCGCCATCCGCTCGGCGGTGAAGCGCGCTTCAAAGCGGCGCCGGCCGCCGGCGCCCAGCCGCGCCCGCAGTTCCGCATCGTCGATCAGCCGGGCCAGCGCCGCCTCCAGCGAGGCTTCGTCCCCCGGCTCGGCGAACAGGGTGGTCTCGCCTTCGATGCCGATCTCGACCATGCCGCCGGCGCGCGAGGCGATGGTCGCCTTGCCCCGCATCATCGCCTCGACCAGCACCAGGCCGAAGCTTTCGAACAGCGAGGGCACCACGACGAGATCGGCGGCGGCGTAGAAGCCGCGCAGCTCCGCCTCCGGCGTGCGGCCGTGGAAGCGCACCCGCGCCTTGACCGCCGCCGGGGCGTCGCTGCCCTCGAAAGCCTGCCGGAAGGTGAGGCCGCCCGGCGCGTCGGCGATGCGGTCGTCGCCGACCATGTCGACATGGAGGCCGGGCCGGCTCGCCATGAGCCGGGCCAGCGCCGGGAGCAGGAACTGCACCCCCTTGCGCAGCTCCAGCCGCCCGACGAACAGCACCCGCACCGCGCCGGGCGGCAGCGGGGCCGGCGGAATCGCGGGCAGGGCGGTCTCGTCGATCAGCCCGTGCGGCACGATGGTGAGGCGCGGCGGGGCGAGGTCGACGCCGTGGCGGACGCGGATTTCCTCGACGATGGCGGCGCTGTTGCCATGGATCGCGTCGGCTTCCCGCAGCAGCCGGGCCTCGGCCGCCAGCATGGGCGTGCCGAACCGCTCCATGAAGTCGGCATCGTTCGCCTTGTCGGGATGGCTGTCGAGCCATTGCCGCAGCGTGGTGTGCAGGCCGACCACATGGGGAAAGGCGCCGCTGTGGGTGACCGCGATGCCCTCAGCGTCCCAGATCGGCGAATGCACCGCGCGGACCGGGCGCTTGGCGGCGATGCGGCGGATTTCCTCCAGCACCTGGGCGGCGTGGCGCCACGCGGAGCGGGGCACCTCGACCCCGGCCGGCGGGTGGACCCGCGGCAGGTTGCGGTCCAGCCGGTGGACCCACACGCCGTGCTCGAAATCGATACGGTGGTGGTTCTCGCTCTCGGTGATGACGTGGACCTGATGGCCCATCGCCGCCACCGTGGTGGCGAGCGCGAAGATGTGCGAGCCGATGCCGCCCACCACCCCGGGCGGGTATTCCCGGCTGACGAAGCAATAGGCCCCCGGTCCCGGCCGGGGGATGCTGCGCCGGAACGGCACAAAGGGCCCGGGCGCCGCGAAGAAGCCGGGCGGCGGCAGCCGGCGTTCGCCCGAGAAGCCCCGGCTCATGCCGACATCGAGGGCGAGATCCGCGTCGGCATGGAACTCGGCGAGGTCGGCCGGCACCAAGGTGCCGTGGTCGACATTGTAGGCCATGTCGCGGGCGTGCTCGCGGATGAACGCCACGGCGTCCTCGATGATCTCCACCCGCGAATGATGGCCGCGATTGTTGATGATGGAGAAGTAGATCTTGTTCTTCAGAACGGCGTAGCGCTTGCGCGTGATCTTGTTCTCCGAACGGATCGCGCTCGGCAGGAACTTGTGATGGACGAAGGCGTCGTCGAGCTGATGGATGGTCCATCCCGCGTCGATCAGCCGGCAGCAGAGGTCGGTCTCGTCGAGATAGAACTCGTACTCCTCGTCGAACCCGCCGACCTCCAGCA
>CAZIXP010000183.1:0-7340 GCA_964543245.1 uncultured Starkeya sp. | reverse complement strand
AAGGCGCTCGATATCGCCCGCATGGCGCGCGACATGCACGGCGGCAACGGCATCTCATCAGAGTATCACGTGATGCGCCACGCGCAGAACCTGGAGACCGTGAACACCTATGAGGGCACCCACGACATCCACGCGCTGATCCTCGGCCGGGCGATCACCGGGCATCAGGCGTTCTTCTGAGTGCGGGCTTGGGCGCGCGCCGCGGCGGCGGCGCGTCCTGGCGGAAACGGCGGGGCGGCCGGCCCGCCCGGGAGCTACGCGTCTCCGGGTGTCACGGCGTCTGGCGCGTCACGGCGTCTGGCGGCGTCACTCGGCGGCGAGGGTGCTCGCGGCGGGGGTGGACGGCGCCTCGATGCGGCCGGAGAAGGGATGGGCAAACACCACCGTCGCCGCGATGACGCCATAGGCGAGCGCGAACAGAATCTTGTCGCGGTAGCGGGAGAAGGTGGAGCGCATGGCGGGCATCCCGTGAAGATCGGCTTAATCTACCGGGATGATGGATCAAAGTAAAGCAGCGTCTGTGGAAACCCATTTTCCACAGGTGGCGGCCGTTATTCGCTCTCCGCCGCCTCGCGTTCGAAGGCGAAGGTGAAGCCGGCGACGCGGCGGTCGACCCGGATGTCGGCGATCCGCAGCGGCCGGGCCAGCGAGAGCCCCGCCAGCGAGCGGGCGCGGGAGAGCGCGACATAGGCCTGGCCGGCGGCGAAGGTGCCGGCGTCGAAGTCGATCCGCACATCGTCCAGCGTCAGGCCCTGCGCCTTGTGCACCGTCACCGCCCAGGCCGGCACCAGCGGCAGCTGGGAATAGGAGCCGACCACCTTGGTCGCGATCTTGCCGCCGGTCTCGTCCCAGTCATAGCGGATGCGCTCCCAGCTCGTCGCCTCGATCTCGCAGAGCTGGCCGGTGGCGTCGAAGCGCACATAGGCGCTGGTGGGCGAGAGCCCCACCACGGTGCCGACCGAGCCGTTCACCCATTGCCGGGCGGGGTCGTTGCGCACCGCCATCACCCGGGCGCCGACCTTCAGCGTCAGCGCCTCCGGCACCGGCAGCCGATCGGTCTGCAGGTCGAACTCGCCCTCGCTCACCCCGCCATAGGAGCGGCCGGCGTCGTGCAGCGCGTCCATGCCGCGCTGGTTGTAGGCATCCACCCGGGCATTGGTCGGCGCCAGCACCACCGGCACGCGGCCGTCGCGGTGCTCGCGGAAGCAGGCGGCGTTGATCGCCTCCACCGCCTCGGCGACCTGCCGGCCGCCACGCAGATTGGCGAGATGGGCGATGAAGGTGGCGTCGACCTGGCGGTACACCTGGGTGAAGGCGAGCCGGTCCACCTCCGCCTCGCGCAGCTCCTGGGCGTCGAAGGCGAAGGGGCCGTCATAGCCGAGCCGGGCGAGCATCTCGCGCTCCACCGTGGGCACCACCGGCGGCAATTGCAGGAAGTCGCCCACCAGCACCATCTGCACCCCGCCGAACGGACGGGGATCCTCGCGGGCGAGGCGCAGGCAGCGGTCCACCGCGTCGAGCACATCGGCCCGCACCATCGAAATCTCGTCGATGACGAGTCGCTCCAGCCGCTTCATCACCGCCCGGCGCTGCGCCTTGGGCTTGGCCTCGGCGGGGTCGATCAGGCGGGGCGGCAGGCCGAAGAAGGAGTGGATGGTCTGCCCGCCGAGCTGGAGGGCGGCAACCCCGGTGGGGGCGAGGAAGGCCTGCTTGCCCTCGCCGAGCCGCCGCACCGCCTGGAGGAAGGTGGTCTTGCCGGTGCCGGCGCCGCCCAGCACCATCACCACCGGTGTGCCGCGCTTCAGCCGCTCCAGCGGGGCGGCGAAGGCGCCCTCGGGGATGCCGGGCAGCGCGGTGTCGCGCGCGGCGGCGTGCGCCGCCTCGAGGTTCGCATGGGCCTTGCGGATGGCGGCGGCCTTGCGCGCCGCGGCGGCATCGGCCGGCGGGCGGGCGCCCTGATTCGGTACGGATCGGCTCATGGGCGACAGGGAAGCACAGCCGAGGGGCGGCTGCGAAGCGGGCTCAGTGCAGCTTGATGAGCGCGAGCCCGCCGACGATGAGCGCGGCGGCCACAAGGCGGTTTGCCCGCAGCGGCTCGTGCAGCACCACGACGGCGATGGCGGCGCCGAACAGCACGCTCGATTCCCGCACCGCCGCGACGAGGCCGATCGGCGCCCGCGTCATCGCCCAGATCGAGATCCAGTAGGCGGCGAGCGACATCGCACCGCCGGCAAGGCCGGGACCGACGAAGGCCAGCGCCGGCCGCAGGGCGGCCGGGCCCTTCCACGCCAGTCCGAACAGGGTGATGAGCGCGCTGTCCATCACGAACAGCCAGGCGGAATAGACATGCGGGTTGCCGGCGGCACGGGCGCCCAGCCCGTCGACGAGGGTATAGGCCGTGATGCTGGCGCCGCAGGCCAGCGCCAGCCGCAGCGCCTTCGGGTCGAACCGGGTGCCCTGTCCCCGCCAGGCGATGGCGACGATGCCGACCGCCAGCAGCACCACCCCGGCGACGCCCTGCCCGTCGATCGGCTCCCCCAGCACGGCGAGCGAGATCAGCGTGGTCATCAGCGGCGCGCTGCCCCGCGCCACGGGGTAGACCTGCCCCATGTCGGCGAGGCGGTAGGCCCCGCTGAGGGTGAGATAGTAGAACAGGTGGATGGCGATGGAGGCGGCGATCCACGGCCACACATGCAGCGCCGGCGGCCCCAGCCACAGCGCCGCCGGCAGCGCGATGACGCCGCAGGCCGCGTTCACCAGCACGACGGCGACGAACGGGTCCAGCCGGATCTTGAGAATGGCGTTCCAGCCGGCGTGCATCGCTGCCGCGGCGATGACCGCCAGGAATACGGTGAAATCCATTGTCGCCGAACTGTCACAAAGCTGGCGTCGGCGTAGTCGATTTCCCCGCCCGCGCCAAGCGCCGAAGCCCTCGCAGTGCAAGACGAACGATCAGCTACCGTGAGGTATTGAGGCCTTGGCCGTGCATGCTAAGGTGGCAGCATAGTACGAAGTGCTGTTGCCGAGGCGAGGCGATGTGGAATGTAGCTTCCTTGTGGAAAAGATTTTCAATAGTAGCAGGCGTTGTCACGGCAGCCGTTGCCGGCGGCGCCATTTTTTTCCAGAATATTCAGTATATTATTGATTCAAATATTGAAATTCGAGACATATCGGTGTCGCGCCCTACGTCATATAATGAAGGGTATCGTTCGATACTTTTAACTGGGGATTTTATAAAGAAGGGAATCACGCCGTTATACGGCTGTCTTTTTGAATTGAAATTTGAAAATAGACCAACTCTTATTTTTTCTTCCGAAAGAGAAGATATAAATACGAAATCATGGATTGGTCTTTTTAATCGTCAAGGGCGTATATTCAAATTTATACGAGGATCAGCTAATTTGATCGGAATTAACACTAAAAATCGCGAACCTACGCCGGTGGATGTGCGAATGCGCTGCGGCTCCGTTGCCAGTCCGTGGGTGCGGACGCAGATTCCGGCCGACCCCAGTCTGAACTGAGCAGCCGGTTGATGCCGGTTTCCCGTGTCTCGCCGCCGCTTCAGGGCGGTGAGCCCAGCGCCGCCTGCAGCGCGGCGGCGAGGTCGCCCTTTTCCCCCACCCGCACCTCGGCGAGCCCCAGCCAGCCCGCCAGCAGCCGCAGCTCGGCGGCCAGCGCCTCGGCGATGGGGCCGGCGGCGGCCTCGGCCTCCAGATGCGCGGCGGGCACGGCGAGAACGCCTGCGGCGCGCTCCGCCTTCACGTCGACCCGCGCCACCAGCCGGTCGCCGAGCAGGAAGGGCATGACGTAGTAGCCATGCGCGCGCTGGTCGGCCGGGGTGTAGAAGGCGAGGCGGTAGTGGAAGCCGAACAGCTCGTGGGTGCGCCGCCGCTCGAACACGAGGGAGTCGAACGGCGAGAGCAGCGCCCGCGCCGCGATCCGGCGCGGGATGCGGGCGTCGGCGGCGAGATAGCCGGGCCGGCTCCAGCCGTCCACCGCGACCGGCAGCAGCGCGCCGGCCTCCACCAGCTCGGCGACGCGGGCCTTGGATTCGGTGGCGTCGAGCCGGTAATAGTCGCGCAGGCAGGGCTCGGTGGCGACGCCGAGCGCGCGGGCGGCGCCGAGCAGCAGCTGGCGCTGCGCCTCCGCCGGCTCCGGCACCGGCGCGGCGAGCGCCTCGGCCGGCAGCACCCGCTCCGGCAGGTCGTAGAGCCGCTCGAAGCCGCGCCGCTCGGCGGTGGTCACCGCACCGGCCCAGAACAGGAATTCGAGCGCCTGCTTGCCCGCGCTCCAGCCCCACCAGCCGCCTTCGCCCTTGCCGCCATCGACCCGGCCACCCTCGGTGAGTTCGCCGGCGGAGAGCGGACCGCGGGCGCGCACCTCCTCCAGCACGGCGCGGACATAGTCGGGCCGCTCGCGGGCGAAGCGGGCGAGGCCGCCATAGATGCCTTCGCCACGCGCCGCCCGCTCCATGCGCCAGCGCATCAGCGGGTAGAGCGTCACCGGCAGCAGCGAGGCCTCATGGCCCCAATATTCGAACAGCGCGCGCCGCCGGCCCCGCGTCGCGGCGTCGAGCCGCTCCACCGGATAGGGGCCGAGCCGCGAGAACAGCGGGAGATAGTGCGAGCGCACCAGGACGTTGACGGAATCGATCTGCAGCAGGCCGAGCCGGTCCACCATGCGGCGCATGGCGGGATAGCCGGCCGGCTCTGCCGTCCGGTCCGCCCCGGCATGGCCGCTGCCGAAACCCTGCGCCGCCAGCGCCACGCGCCGGGCCTCCCGCGCCGAGAGCCTCTCGCGCGGCGGCGGCAGGGCCGCGGTCGGGCGCGGCGGGTCGGGATTTTCGGCGTGGCTCATGGGCACCGGCGGGATTCGGGGCCGGCAGAATGACGGGAGTCGGTGCCCGCCATCAAGGCCCGGCAAAGCCCGCGCCGGCGGGGCGATGGCGACGACGAGAGGAGAGGCTGGCGGGGGAGGGGCCGTTCCCCGGAGCCACGCCGGGACCGCAGTTCCGGCGGCAATGGCGGCACGGGGACCCCGACCGTGGCCCCGGCGCGGGGCTGGCAACGGAGCCGGGGCCCGTCACGCCCGCCATCTGGCCGGGGCCGCGGCCCCGGCGCGAGGGCCGTCGAGGCTCAGACCGCGTACTGGGTCACGAACTTGGTGTTCACATAGGCGTCCATCGCCTCGGTGCCGCCTTCCGAGCCGTAGCCGGAATCCTTCACCCCGCCGAACGGCACCTCGGGCAGAGCGAGGCCGTGGTGGTTGATGGAGATCATGCCGCTCTCGACCCGGCGGCTGAACTCGTCCGCCGTGGTGCCGGAGCGGGTATAGGCATAGGCGGCGAGACCCCAGGGCAGCCGGTTGGCCTCGGCGAACAGCGCTTCGGACGAGGAGAACGGGGCAATCGGCACCACCGGGCCGAACGGCTCCTCATTCATGATGCGGGCGGAGAGCGGCACCCCGGTCAGCACGGTCGGCTCGAAGAAATAGCCGTTATTTCCGATCCGGTTGCCGCCGGTCAGCAGGGTGGCGCCCTGCTGCACCGCGTCGGCGGTCAGCGCCTCCATGGCGTCGACCCGGCGCGCATTGGCGAGCGGGCCCATCCGCACGCTCTCGTCGAGGCCGTTGCCGACCTTCACCTTCTTCACCGCCTCGGTGAAGCCGTCGACGAAGCGCTCATAGACGTTCTCATGGACGAGGAAGCGGGTGGGGGAGACGCAGACCTGCCCGGCATTGCGGAACTTGGCGCTGGAGAGCAGCTTGATCGCGTGGTCGAGGTCGGCATCCTCGAACACCACGGCCGGGGCGTGGCCGCCGAGCTCCATGGTCACCCGCTTCATGTGGGCGCCGGCCAGCGCGGCGAGCTGCTTGCCCACCGGGGTGGAGCCGGTGAACGTCACCTTGCGGATCACCGGGTGGGGGATGAGGTAGCTGGAAATCTCTGCCGGCACGCCGAAGACAAGGTTCACCACCCCCGCCGGCAGCCCGGCATCCTCATAGCACTTGATCAGCGCGGCGCAGCTCGCCGGCGTCTCCTCCGGGCCCTTCAGGATCACCGAGCAGCCGGCGGCGATGGCGGCGGAGACCTTGCGCACCGCCTGGTTGATCGGGAAGTTCCACGGCGTGAAGGCGGCGACCGGGCCGACCGGCTCGCGGTGGACGATCTGCTGCACGCCCTCGGCGCGGGCGGGGATCAGCCGGCCATACTGGCGGCGGCCTTCCTCGGCCATCCAGTCGATGATGTCGGCGGCGGCCAGCGTCTCGATGCGGGCCTCGCCGACCGGCTTGCCCTGCTCCAGCGTCATGATGCGGGAGATCTCCTCGTGCCGCGCCCGCAGCAGCTCGGCGGCCTTGCGCATCAGCTTGTAGCGCTCGTGCGGCGACACCCGGCTCCAGCTGCGGAACGCCCGTTCGGCGGCGTCCAGCGCCTCGTCGAGATCGGCGGTGCCGGCATGGGCCACGGTGCCGATCGTCTCGCCGGTGGCGGGGTTCAGCACCGGCTCGCTGCGGGCGCCGGCGCGCCAGGTGCCGTCGATGAAGAGCGAGACGTCGGGATAGGTGGCGGTCAGCATGGGCGATATCCTTGGCTGTGCGGATCGGCTGGCCCTCACCTAATCCTCCGGCGGCGCCGGCGAAAGGGGCCTGCGGCGCCCCCGGCGGGCGGACGCAAGGGAACTTCGGCGCGCAAGCGGGGTTGCTGAGCGGAGGCCGGCACCACCGGCCCGCATTCACCACCGGCCCAGGTAGGGGCTGCTGAGCGGAGGCCGGCCCACCGGAGAACGCGCCGTGCTCGACCTCACCGCCAAGGACACCGACGCGCTGCTGCGCCTGGCGGCTGCCGCCGTCATCGGCATGGTGATCGGCATCAATCGCGACCTGCGCGGCAAGCCCACCGGCATGCGCACGCTGGGGCTGGTGTGCATGGGCGCGGCGCTGGTGTCGCTGACGGCGATCCGGGTCGGCGACCTTGCCGACCATCCCGACGCCATGAGCCGCGTGGTGCAGGGCATCGTGCAGGGCGTGCTCACCGGCATCGGCTTTCTCGGCGCCGGGGTGGTGCTGCGCGACCGCGACGCGATGGAGGTCCACGGGCTCACCACTGCGGCGACGGTGTGGGTCACGGCGGCGCTCGGCATTGCCGCCGCGCTGGCGAGCGGGGTGCTGATCGCCACCGGGCTCGTCATCGCGCTGGCGCTGCTGGCGGTGGCGACCCCGCTGGAGAAGATGATCGAGCGGCACGGCGCCGCGCGACGGGCGCGCCTCTGCCGGAAGGCGGCGGCGCGCCTGCACCGCGACCGCGGCGCGCCGGCACAGGACCCGCCGCCCGCCGCCGCGAC
>CAZIXP010000182.1:0-7521 GCA_964543245.1 uncultured Starkeya sp. | reverse complement strand
GCCTCGCGCGGCCGGGCGAAGACGGCCTCGGTCGGGCCCTCCTCCACCACCTTGCCGCGCTGCATCACCACCACGCGCTCGCACAGATGGCGCACCACCGCGAGGTCGTGGGCGATGAAGACCAGCGTCAGGTCCATGCTGCGCACCAGCCGGCGGAACAGCGCGACGATCTGGGCCTGGATCGTGACGTCCAGCGCGGCGATGCATTCGTCGGCGACGATGAGGCGGGGCTCCACCGCCAGCGCCCGGGCGATGCCGGCGCGCTGGCACTGGCCGCCGCTGAGCGAGCGGGGCCGGCGCGCGGCGAAGCTGCGGTCCAGTTCCACGAGGTCGAGCAGTTCCCCGACCCGGGCCGGAATCCGCGCCGCCGGCACCTTGCCCTGGACCCGCAGCACCTCCGCCAGCGTCTCGCCGACGGTGAAGCGGGGGTTCAGCGCGTTGAACGGGTCCTGGAACACCATGGCGGCGTGGCGGTGCAGCCGCTCGCGGGTGGCGCGCGGCTTCAGCGCCAGGCTCTCGCCCTCGAAAGCGACATGGCCGGAGGTGAGCGGGGTCAGCCCCAGCATGGCGCGGGCCAGCGTCGACTTGCCCGAGCCGCTCTCCCCCACCACCCCCACCGTCTCTCCCGGCAGGATGCGCAGCGACACACCGTCCACGGCGGCGAAGCGGCGGCGGCGGGCGAACAGCCCTCCCCCGGCGGGAAAGCTGACCCGGAGGTCGTCGATCTCGACCAGCGGGCGGGGCCTTCCGGTGGCCGGGGGTGCGGGCGGCGCCGGCCGCCCGGTATTGCCGGCCGCATCGGCCGCGCTGGCCGCGTGATCGGACTCATCGTCCACCTCACCGCACCCATCCTCCACCGGCATGGAGGGGTGGCTGGCGATCAGGGTGCGGGTATAGGCGGCCTGCGGCGCGCGCAGCAGCGCCCGCTTCTCCCCCACCTCCACCACCCGGCCCTGCCGCATCACCGCGATGCGGTCGCAGGTCTGCGCCACCACCCCGAGATCATGGGTGATAAGGATGATGGACAGCCCGCGCCTGTCCCGCAACTCCATGAGAAGCTTGAGGATCTGGGCCTGGATCGTGACGTCGAGGGCGGTGGTGGGCTCGTCCGCGATCAGCAGCTCGGGGTCGCAGCCGAGCGCGATGGCGATCATCGCCCGCTGCCGCATGCCGCCGGAGAATTCATGGGGATAGCTGGCGAACTGGCGCGGCGGGTCGGTGAAGCCCACCTGCGCCATGATGTCCAGCGCCGCCCCCCGCGCCCCCGCCCGATCCAGCCCGCGATGAAACGCGATCCCCTCCGCGATCTGGTCGCCGACCCGCATCACCGGGTCGAGATGGCTCGAGGGATTCTGGAAGATCATGCCGATCTCGGCGCCGCGCAGCCGGCGCAGGGTGGCGCCGTCGGCTCCGGCAATATCTTGATCTTTCAGAAGAATTTTTCCCCGGGTGCGCACCAGCGTGGGCGCCGGCATCAGCCCGACCAGGGTGCGGCACAGCAGGCTCTTGCCCGAGCCGCTCTCCCCGACGATGCCCAGCACCTCGCCCCGGGCAAGGTCGAGCGAGATGCCCTCCAGCAGCGGGCGGTCGCCCTCCGGTGTGCGGGCAACCACGTCGAGGTCGCGGACCGACAGCAGCGGGGCGCTCATTCGTGCACCCCCATCAGCTCGCCCAGCGCGTCGCCGAGCATGGAAAAACCGAACGCCAGCAAGACGATGGCAAGGCCGGGGAACAGCGTGATCCACCACGCCTGGGTGACGAAGGGCTGGCCTTCCGCCACCATAACGCCCCATTCCGCAACCGGTGGCTGCACGCCGAGCCCGAGATAGCTGATCGCCGCCCCCGACAGCAGCACCAGCACCGCATCCGACATCGAGAACACCAGCGAGCCCGCGATCGCGTTCGGCAGCAGGTGGCGGAACAGGATGCGGGGGCGGGAAAAGCCGAGGCTGGCCGCCGCCACCGCATAGTCCGCGCTCTTCAGCACCAGGATCTGCGCCCGCACCAGCCGGGCGTAAGAAACCCAGCCCACCAGAGCCATCGCTATGTAAAAGCTCATCAATCCCGGACCGAGGATGGCGATGATGGAGAGCATGAGCACGAGGAAGGGAAAGGCGAGGATGATGTCGATCAGCCGCATCAGCACCGCATCCACCACCCCGCCGGCAAAGCCCGCCAGCGAGCCGATGACGGTGCCGATGACGAAGGGGAAGAACACCCCGATCAGCGCCATCTGCAGGTCGATCCGGGCGCCATGGATCACCCGGGAGAGGATGTCGCGGCCGAAATTGTCGGTGCCGAAGGGATGGACCCAGCTCGGCGGCGACAGCCGCGCCGCGCCGTCCTGAAGGATAGGGTCATAGGGCGCGACGAGGTCGGCCAGCAGCGCCGCCAGCACGAACAGCGCGAGAAGGACGAGGCCCGCCGTCAGCGCGGCCGATCGCCGGGGGTGCAGCACCGCCGCGCTCACAGCTTCACCCGCGGGTCGACCGCCACCGTCGCGATGTCGGCGGCGAGGTTCACCAGCACGGTGGCGCAGGCGAAGACCATGGCGATTCCCTGCACCACCATGTAATCGCGGGAGAAAATCGCCCGCACCAGAAGCTGCCCCATGCCCGGCAGGGCAAACACGCTTTCCACCACCACGGTGCTGCCGATCAGCCAGCCGACATTCACCGCCAGCAGGTTGATGGTGGGCGCCACCGCATTGGGCACCACGTGCCGCCAGAAGACGACGCCCTCCGGCATGCCGCGGGCCCGCGCGGCAGTGGCGACGTCCGATTTCAGCCCCTCGATCATCGCCGCCCGCAGCGAGCGCAGCAGCACGGTGGACAGCGACAGCGCCACGGTGAGCGCGGGCAGGACCAGATGGGCCAGCTTCTCGCCCAGCGTGGTGCCGTAGCCGGAAACCGGGAACAGCGGCACCTGCACCGCGAGGAACAGGATCAGCATCAGCCCCAGCCAGAACGGGGGAAAGCCGATGCCGAAGGTGGAGACGATGCGCACGAGATGGTCGACCGGCCGCCCCCGGTTGCGCGCCGCCAGCGCCGCCAGCGGCACTGCGATCAGCACGGAGAGCAGCACGCTCGCCAGCACGAGGGCGAGGGTCGGCTCGATGCGGGTCGCGATGAGGCCGAGCACATCGATGCGGAACACGATCGAGGTGCCCATCTCGCCATGGGCGAGGTTGCGCAGGAAATAGAGGTATTGCAGCCAGATCGGCTCATCGAGCCCGTATTGCGCGCGGATATTGGCAATGGCGGTGGGGGTGGCGCGGGCGCCGAGCAGCACCCGGGCGGGGTCGCCGGGTATCAGCCGCACCAGCACGAAGGTGATGAGGCTGACGCCGAGCACCACCGGCAGGAACTGCAGCGGGCGGGTCAGGATGAAACGGTAACGGTGCATGGGTCAGCCCGGGCGGCGGAAAGGAAAATGGACGAGCGGCGCCGATTTTCCTGCACGAGGCCGGCGCGGCACGTCGAGCATGCCCGCACACCGACCGGGCTCGGTGGTACGACAGGAGGCGGGCAGCGGGACCATGCCGGATCGTCTTCCATGGAGTGGGGCTGGATTTTCGCCAGTCGCGGGAAAAGCTGCCCAAGTCTTATGCACGCTTAATTTTCAGCGGAATTGCCGGTGCCCGCCAGCTATCAGAAGTGATAGGGTTCCGGCCTCGGCCCGTCGCCGGCGGGCGGAGCGGACGAGCGCGGTGTAACGCGCGGCCGCCGGGAACGAGCGACCAAGGAACGAGCGACCACAGGGACCGGGGCCATGCCGGACGTCACCACGATCGAGCAGCGGCTGAGGAGCGGGGCGACCCTCTCCGAGCACATCGACCGGCTGTACGGCGTGATGCGCGACTATGGCTTCGACACCCTTATCTACGACTATACCCCCACGCGCTACGGACTCGACGGGCGCATGATGCTGCCGGCGGTGCTGGAACTGCGCAACATCGACGAGACCATGCGGGACTACTGGTCCGGCCACGGCTATGCCCGGCTCGACCCGGTGCAGCGGGTCGCGGTGCGCACCACCGCCCCCTTCTTCTGGAACTACGACCCGAAGGCGGAGACGCTGATTCGCGCCTTCCTCACCGAGGAAAGCGCGCCGGTGGCCCATTTCCTTGCTGAGCGCGGCCTCACCGCCGGCGTCACCGCGCCCGTCCACCTGCCGGGCGGCGACTACGCCACCGTCACCGGCACCCGCAGCGGCGAGGCCGCCCGCTGCGAGCGCGAGGCCCGGCTCTGCCTCGCCGAAGTCGGGCTCGCCGCCCACATTTTCCAGCGCGAGGCGGCGGGCGCGCTCAGCCAGGTGCGGCGCGCGGCGGGGCTGGTGCGGCTCACCGCCCGGGAGCGCCAATGCCTGCGCCATTCCGCCGAGGGGCTCTCCGCCAAGGAAATCTCGCGCCTCATCGACCGGGCGGTGCCCACCGTGGTGATGCACCTCAACGCCGCCACCCGGAAGCTCGGCGCCCGCAACCGCATGCACGCCGCGGTTCTGGCAGCCCGGCTGCACCTGCTGGACGAGCCGCTGGACTGACGCGCCGGCCGCCCCGCGCGCCGCGCCACCCGCCCGCGGCCTATCAGTTGTGATAGCTGACGCGGCCGCCGGCGCCTTCCTATTCTCCCGGCATTCCCGATCCCCGCCGAGGAGACTGCGCGTGAGTGCCATCGACACGCTGGAAGGCCATGCCCCGTTCCGCGACTACCGGACATGGTACCGCGTGACCGGCTCGCTGGACGGCGGGCGGCTGCCGCTGGTGGTCGCCCATGGCGGACCCGGCTGCACCCACGACTATGTCGATTCCTTCAAGGACATCGCCGCGCTGGATGGCCGCGCCGTCATCCATTACGACCAGCTCGGCAATGGCCGCTCGACCCATCTGCCGGAGATGGGCCCGGCGTTCTGGACGGTCGATCTGTTCCTCGCCGAGCTCGACAACCTGCTCGCCCATCTCGGCATTGCCGGGCGCTACGCCTTTCTCGGCCAGTCCTGGGGCGGCATGCTGGGCGCCGAGCACGCGGTGCGCCGGCCGGCCGGGCTCAAGGCGCTGGTCATCGCCAATTCCCCCGCCAACATGCACACCTGGGTGGCGGAGGCGAACCGGCTGCGCCGCGAACTGCCGCCCGAGGTGCAGGCGACCCTGCTGGCGCACGAGGCGGCGGGCACGCTGACCCATCCCGAGTATCTCGCCGCCTCCCGGGTGTTCTACGACCGCCACGTCTGCCGGGTCTCGCCCTGGCCGGCCGAGGTCGCCCGCACCTTCGCCGCGATGGAGGAGGACAGCACGGTCTACCGCCACATGAACGGGCCGACCGAGTTCCACGTCATCGGCACGATGAAGGACTGGACCATCGAGGACCGGCTGCACCTCATCGCCGCGCCGACGCTGCTGATCTCCGGCGCCCATGACGAGGCGACGCCGGAGGTGGTGCGGCCCTATCGCGAGCGGGTGCCCGACTGCAGCTGGACGCTGTTTCCCGACTCCAGCCACATGCCCCATGTGGAGGAAAAGGCGGCGTGCCTCGCCGCCGTCTCCGCCTTTCTCACCCGGCACGACTGAACCGGGCGCGACTGAGCCCGGCGCGAGGGGAACGGGCACCGCCTCAGCGGCCGATCCGCACCGAGGCGAAGCGGCCTACCACCGCGCCGCCGCAGCGCTCCGCCGCGATCAGCGAGGCGCGCTCCGGCTGGCCGAGAACCGCCGGCCCGGGCCCCCGGCGCTCCGGCAGGTGCGGCAGTTCGCCGGGCGGGGGCGCCTTCAGCCGGGCGGAGAGCTTGTCGATCATCGCCCGCAGGCGGCGGTTCTCGGCTTCGAGCTCCTTCATCTGCATCACCGCCGGCTCGCTCAGCCCGCCGAAGCGGCGGCGCCAGCGGTAGAAGGTGCGCAACGACACCTGCGCGGTGCGGCAGATCTCGCCGACCGGCACCCCCGCATCGGCTTCGCGGATCAGGTGGATGATCTCGCTGTCAGTGAACTGCGAACGTCGCATGGCTCGCCCTCGGCAGTCGTTGACGGATCAGGCTCCGCGGCCGGAAACAACCCTTCGGCGACCCGCGCGGCGCGCGCAAGCGGAAGAGGCGGGACATGCGGGGGCCGCGCTCCGCACATCGGAAAAGCGTGCGATTTTTATGGGCATCACTATAGATCAGAACCCGCCGGGGTGAATGGGATTTATTCCCGGGCAACATCGCCGGTTCCGATGTGCCGGCCGCGCCATCCCGCGCCGCGGCCGGGCCCGCGGGAGGCCGGACGCGGCCGCACCATTGGCAATCCTGACACAATGCCGCCGCCGGGGCGCGCCTTGGCGCCGCTTTGGGCAGGGCTGAACATTATATGAAGTTGCGCGCGCCGGCCGCCGAAACAGAATTGCCGCCATCATCGAACCGTTGAGGTGGTCCATGGCTCAGTTTTCGCGGCGTTCCTTCCTGCAGGCCAGCGGTCTCGCCGCCGCCGGGCTGGCGTCTCCCATCGGCATGCCGGCCATTCTGCGCCGCGCGCAGGCGGCCGGCCCGGTCAAGCTGGGGTGCCTGTTCTCGTCCTCCGGCACCATGGCCAATCTCGAGGGGCGCCTCAACTATGTGGTGAAGATGGCGGCCGACGAGATCAACGCCAAGGGCGGCGTGAACGGGCGCACCATCGACGTGCTGGTGTCCGACCCCGCCTCCGACTGGCCGCTCTACGCCCAGTCCGCCAAGCAGATGCTCCAGCAGGAGAAGGTGGCCGCGCTGTTCGGCTGCTGGACCTCGGTGTCGCGCAAGACCGTGCTGCCGGTGGTCGAGCAGGAGAACGGCCTGCTCTACTACCCCCTGCACTTCGAGGGCGATGAGAACTCCAAGAACGTCGTCTATGTGAACTCCCCGCCGGCCAGCTCGGTGCTGCCCGCGGTGGACTACCTGATGGGCGACGAGGGCGTCTCCGCCAAGCGCTTCTTCATGCTCGGCTCGGACTATGTGTGGCCGCGCACCATCAACAAGCAGCTCAAGGGCTACTTCAAGTCCAAGGGCATCGCGGAGAGCGCGTGGAAGGAGGAATACGTCCCCTTCGGCTTCTCCAACTTCCAGACGCTGGTGAACCAGATCCGCGCCTTCGCCGACCAGGGCGGCGGCCAGCCGGTGGTGATCCTCACCGTGGTGGGCAACTCGATCCCCGACTTCATGCGCGAATTCGCCAATCAGGGCATCAAGGCGACCGACATCCCGGTGCTCGGCCTCGACATGGTGGAAGCCGATCTCGAGGGCCTCGACACCTCCAAGCTGGTCGGCCACCTCAACTGCTGGGCCTATCTCCAGAACGCCAAGGGCCCGGCCAACGAGGCCTTCCTGAAGAACTGGGCGGACTACGTGAAGGCCAAGAACGTGCCCTTCAAGGGCGACGTCGCCATCGACCCGATGGTGTCGGCCTATGATTCGGTGCATCTGTGGGCGATGGCCGCGGCCAAGGCCGGCTCGTTCGATGTGCCCGAGGTCTCCAAGGCGTTCGCCGGCCTCACCTTCGACTGCCCGTCGGGCTACAAG
>CAZIXP010000181.1:0-7543 GCA_964543245.1 uncultured Starkeya sp. | reverse complement strand
GGCGTGGGAGGCGGTGAGGCCGGAGAGGATCGACACCTCGTCGGCCGCCTGCCGCAACCGGCCGGCCAGCGGCGCCATCAGCACCCGGGACAGCGAATCGACCAGCCCGGCCCGCAGCAGCGGCAGCCGGCCGTGCTCGCTCTCCCGCAGCAGCGGCGCGATCTGCCGCGCTTCCGACAGCAGCGCCCCCGCCCGCTGCCGCAGCACCCCGCCCGCGGCGGTCAGAGCGAGCGGGCGGGCGCCGCGGTCGAACAGCGTGACGCCGGTGCGGCGTTCGAGATCGGCGATGGTCTGCGACACCGCCGGCTGGGTCAGCCCGAGCCGGCGCGCCGCCTGCGCCATGCCGCCGCTCTCGCATACGGCGAGGAAGGCTTCCAGCGCCCGCAGGTCGAAGGGCAGCGGGTCGGCCATGCGCGTCTCCCCCTCGCTCGGTATGCTTCCCCCGGCGCAGCGGCACGGGATCGGCGTCGCTGGCGCCGCTACTATAAGATAAAATTATATTACCTCCCTTTTCGCCGTCAATTACAGCTTGGAGCCGTTCCCAGCGGCCTGCGGTTTCCTCATGCGCTATTCCGTGCTCAGCCTTCTCCTCAACGGGCTCACCGGCCAGAGCGGCTGGCGGCCGGCGTGGCGGGATGCGCGCCCGAAGCCGTCCTATGACGTGATCGTGGTGGGCGGTGGCGGGCATGGGCTGGCGACGGCCTATTACCTCGCCCGCCAGCACGGCATCCGCAACGTCGCGGTGATCGAGAAGGGCTATATCGGCTCCGGCAATGCCGGGCGGAACACCACCATCATCCGTTCCAACTACCTGCTGCCGGGCAACGAGCCGTTCTACGAATGGTCGATGAAGCTCTGGGAAGGGCTGGAGCAGGAGCTGAACTACAACGCGATGGTCAGCCAGCGCGGCGTGCTGAACCTCTATCATTCCGACGCCCAGCGCGACGCCTATGCCCGGCGCGGCAACGCCATGCGGCTCTACGGCGTCGATTCCGAGCTGCTCGATGCCGATGGCGTGCGGGCGATGTATCCCTTCCTCGATTTCGAGAATGCGCGCTTTCCCATCCGCGGCGGCCTGCTGCAGCGCCGCGGCGGCACCGCCCGGCACGATGCGGTGGTCTGGGGCTATGCCCGCGCGGCGGATGCGCTCGGCGTCGACATCATCCAGAACTGCGAGGTGACCGGCTTCCTCGCCGAGGGCGACGCCATCACCGGGGTGGAGACCACCCGCGGCCCGATCCGCGCCGGCAAGGTCGGCCTCGCGGTTGCCGGCAGCACCTCGCGCGTCGCCGGCAAGGCCGGGCTGCGGCTGCCGATCGAGAGCCATGTGCTGCAGGCCTTCGTCTCGGAGGGGCTGAAGCCGCTGGTCGACGGCGTCGTCACCTTCGGCGCCGGGCACTTCTACATCAGCCAGTCCGACAAGGGCGGCCT
This sequence comes from uncultured Starkeya sp., assembly GCA_964543245.1. Lineage (GTDB taxonomy): Bacteria > Pseudomonadota > Alphaproteobacteria > Rhizobiales > Xanthobacteraceae > Ancylobacter. Next base: position 6,112 of record CAZIXP010000181.1, on the reverse strand, counting down.
CGTCTTCGGCGGCGACATCGACGGCTACAACTCCTACGCCCAGCGCGGCAACCTGCCGGTGATCGAGGATGTGTGCGAGGGCGGCATGGCGCTGATGCCGCGGCTCGGCCGGGTGCGGCTGCTGCGGCACTGGGGCGGCATCATGGACATGTCGATGGACGGCTCGCCCATCATCGACCGCACCCCCCGCCCGGGGCTCTATCTCAATGCCGGCTGGTGCTATGGCGGCTTCAAGGCCACGCCGGCCTCGGGCTGGTGCTTCGCCCACCTGCTGGCGCGCGACGAGGCCCACGACACCGCCCGCGCCATGCGGCTCGATCGCTTCCGCACCGGCCACCTGATCGACGAGAAGGGAGTCGGCGCCCAGCCGAACCTGCACTGATGCGCATCCCCTGCCCCTTCTGCGGCTCCCGCGACGCCCACGAGTTCAGCTATCTCGGCGATGCCGCCCCCCGCCGGCCCGACCCCGCCGCACCCGGCGCGGCGGAGGCCTTCTTCGACTACGTCTATCTGCGCGACAACCCCGCCGGCGCCATCGAGGAATGGTGGTACCACGCCGCCGGCTGCCGCCAGTGGCTGAAGGTCGCCCGCGACACCCGCACCCACGCCATCACTGGCGCGGTGCTCGCGCGCGACGTCGCCGGATCGGCCGCCGCCGCGACCGAGGGGGAGGCCGCGCGATGAGCCAGCACCCCGACAACCGGCTTCCGGCCAACCGGCTTCCCGCGGGCGGGCGGATCGACCGCTCCCGCACCCTCGCCTTCCGCTTCGACGGGCGAAGCCTCAATGGCCACCCCGGCGACACGCTGGCCTCGGCGCTGCTGGCGAACGGGGTGCGGCTGGTCGGCCGCTCCTTCAAATATCACCGCCCGCGCGGCATCGTCTCCGCCGGGCCGGAGGAGCCGAACGCGCTGGTGGAGCTGCGCGGCGGCGCCCGCCGCGAGCCGAACAGCCGCGCCACCGTCACCGAGCTATTCGACGGGCTGGAGGCCACCAGCCAGAACCGCTGGCCCTCGCTCGCCCTCGATCTGCTTTCGGTCAACGGGCTGCTGGCCCCCTTCCTCGGCGCCGGCTTCTACTACAAGACCTTCATGTGGCCCGCCGCGCTGTGGGAGAAGCTCTACGAGCCGGCGATCCGCCGCGCCGCCGGGCTTGGCCGCGCCGCGGAGGCCGCCGATCCCGACAGCTACGAGAAGGCGAACGCCTTCTGCGACCTGCTGGTCATCGGCTCCGGCCCCGCCGGGCTGATGGCGGCCCGCGCCGCCGCCCGCGCCGGGGCCCGCGTCATCCTCGCCGAGGAGGACTTCCTGCCCGGTGGCCGGCTGAACGCCGAGGCGCTGGAGGTGGAGGGCGAGCCCGGCCACCTCTTCGCCGCCCGCACCCTCGCCGAGCTGGCGGGCCTGCCGAATGTGCGGCTGATGACCCGCACCACCGTGTTCGGCGTCTATGACAGCGGCACCTATGGCGCGGTGGAGCGGGTGGGCGACCACCTGCCGGAGCCGGCGCCCTTCCAGCCGCGGCAGCGGCTGTGGCGCATCGTGGCGAAGCGCGCCGTGCTCGCCGCCGGTGCCACCGAGCGCCCCATCGTGTTCGGCGGCAACGACCGCCCGGGCGTCATGGCGGCCGGCGCGGTGCAGGCCTACGCCAACCGCTTCGGCGTCGCCGCGGCCCGGCAGGTCGCGATCTTCGCCAATAATGACGGCGCCTGGCGCGCCGCCTTCGAGGCCCACGCGGCGGGGGTCGGCCTCGCCGCCATCGTCGATGTGCGCGGCGAGGTGCCCCCGGCCCTGCTGGCGCGGGCACAGGCGCTCGGCATCCGCGCCGTCACCGGCGGCGTGGTGACCGCCACCCGCGGCCGGACCCTGGCCGGCATCGAGATCACCGCCGGGCGGCGGCGGGAGCCGCTCGCGGTGGACGGCCTCGCCGTCTCCGGCGGCTGGTCGCCCAATCTCCACCTCACCTGCCACCATGGCGGCAAGCCGGTGTGGGACGCCCGGCTCGCCGCCTTCGTGCCGGGCAGCACCCCCCCGGGCCTCGCCGTCGCCGGCGCCGCGGCGGGGCGCCTCACCCTCGGCGCGGCGCTGCGCGACGGGCTGGAGGCGGGCACCCGCGCGGCGGCCGATATCGGCCTCACCATCCACCCCATCGAACCGCCACAGGCGGAGGACGAGCCGGCCGGGATCACCGCCTTCTGGCACGTGGCGGCGAGCCGCGGCCCGGCCTTCGTCGACCAGCAGAACGACGTGACGGCGAAGGACATCGCCATCGCCCACAAGGAAGGCTTCCGCCCGGTCGAGCATCTCAAGCGCTACACCACGCTCGGCATGGCGACCGACCAGGGCAAGACCTCCAACGTCACCGGCCTCGCCATCATGGCCGAGCTCACCGGCGCGGGCATCGAGGCCACCGGCACCACCATCTTCCGCCCGCCTTATACCCCTGTCGCGCTTGGGGTTTTCGCCGGCCACCACCGTGGCCGGGCGTTCCGCCCGGTGCGGCTCACCCCGACCCATGGCTGGGCCGAGCGGCAGGGCGCAGTCTTCATCGAGACCGGGCCATGGCTGCGGGCGCAGTATTTCCCCCGCCCGGGCGAGGCCGACTGGCTGGAGACCGTGAACCGCGAGGTGAAGGCGGTGCGCGCCGGGGTGGGGATGATCGACGTCTCCACCTTCGGCAAGATCGACCTGCAGGGGCCCGACGTCGGCGCCTTCCTCGACCGGGTCTACATCAACACCTTCTCCACCCTGCCGATCGGCAAGGCCCGCTACGGCGTGATGCTGCGCGAGGACGGGCTGGTGATGGACGACGGCACCACGGCGCGGCTCGGCGAGAGCCATTATGTGATGACCACAACCACCGCGAATGCCGCCAAGGTCTTTCAGCATCTGGAGTTCTGCCTCCAGGTGCTGTGGCCGGGGCTGGACGTGCAGATGACCTCGGTCTCCGAACAATGGGCCCAGATCGCCCTTGCCGGGCCGAAGGCCCGCGAGGTTCTGGCGAGGGTCGTCGACCCCGGCACCGACGTTTCCGACGCCGCGCTGCCCTTCATGGGCGTGCTCGGCGGCACGGTGCTGGGCGGCGTGCCGGCGCGGCTGTTCCGCGTCTCTTTCTCCGGCGAGCTTGGCTATGAGATCGCGGTGCCGGCGCGGCAGGGCGAACGCCTCGCCGAGGCGCTGATGGCGGCGGGGGGGCCCTTCGGCATCACGCCCTATGGCATCGAGGCGCTGGGGGTGATGCGGATCGAGAAGGGCCACGTCTCCGGCAACGAGCTCTCCGGCCAGACCACCGCCGCCGATCTCGGCCTCGGCCGGATGGCCTCGACCAAAAAGGACCATATCGGCCGGGTGATGGCAGCCCGGCCCGGCCTCGCCGATCCGTCCCGGCCGAGCCTCGTCGGGCTGAAGCCGGTCGACGGCACGGCGCGGCTGCGGGCAGGTGCGCATCTGCTGCCGCCGGGCGTGTCGGCGACGGCGGCCAATGATGAGGGCTACGTCACCTCCGTGGCCTATTCGCCCCATCTCGGGCATTGGATCGGCCTCGGCCTGCTGGCCCGCGGCCCGCAGCGCCTTGGCGAGCGGGTGCGGGCCTACGACCCGGTGCGCGGCGGCGACGTCGAGGTGGAGGTCTGCGCACCCTGTTTCCTCGATCCCAAGGGAGAGCGTCTGCGTGGCTGAGATCTCGAGCCCGGCTCACCCGCTGAGCCACACCCACCCCGTCCCCGCCGGCCATCACGGCCGGCCCGGCACGCCGGGCGTCGTCGGGCGCTGGCGCGCGGATGTCGCGATCGCCACGCTGGCCGCCCGCCCGGGTGGCGAGGCGGCGCTGGCGGCGGCGGTGCAGGCCGCCTTCGGCCTCACCCTGCCGGCCGGCCCGAAAGCCGTGACCGCGCACGGGGTCAGCGTGCTCGGCCTCGGGCCGCAGCGCTGGCTGGTGCTTGCCCCGCAACGCCCGACGCTGGCGGCGGAACTCGCCGGCCTCAATGGCGGTGTCGCGACCGAGCAGAGCGACGGCTATGCGGTGCTCGACCTTCATGGCCCCGAGCTGCGCGCCATGCTCGCCAAGCTGGTGGCGGTGGACCTCGACCCCGCCGTCTTCGCCCCCGGCGACGTGGTGGTCAGCAGCCTCGCCCATATCGGCGCGGTGCTGTGGCAGACCGATGCGGCCCCTGCCTATCGCCTGCTGGTGGGCACCAGCTTCGCCGCCGCCTTTTCCCACACCCTGCTCGCGGCGGCGGCGGAATACGGCCTCGACCTCGGCGAGGAGGCCGGGCGGGGCACTTTGCGAGGTACCTGGCGAGGTTGAACGTCGCGCCTCGCGCGCTTTCCAGCCGTGCGTGTTTTGTCTAGATAGCCGGGCCGGCCTGCGGCCCGGGCCACAGGGACGATCGGGGGAGCGGCGCGGCCGTGGCCCTGCCGAGCGAAGAGACAGCCATGAGCGAAACCTACGTTCTCACCCTTTCCTGCCCCGACCGCCCCGGCATCGTCGCCGGCGTCGCGACCTTCCTGTTCGAGCAGGGCTGCAACATCCTTGAAGCGCAGCAGTTCGACGATGTCGAGAGCGGACGCTTCTTCATGCGCGTGGTGTTCAACCGGGTCAGCGGCGATGCCGCGATCGCGGAGCTGCGCGCCGGCTTCGGCACGGTTGCCGGGCGCTTCGGCCTCGCCTGGCAGATGCGGCCCCGTTCCGAGAAGCGCCGGGTCCTGCTGCTGGTCTCCAAGTTCGACCATTGCCTCGCCGACCTGCTGTACCGCTGGCGCATCGGCGAGATCCCGATGGAGATCACCGCCATCGCCGCGAACTACCCGCGCGAGACCTATGCTCATCTCGACTTCGACGGTATCCCCTTCCATTACCTGCCGGTGACCAAGGCCACCAAGATGGAGCAGGAGGCCGAGCTGTGGGACCTGTTCCAGCGCACCGGGTCCGAGGTCGCGGTGCTGGCGCGCTACATGCAGGTTCTCTCGGACGGGCTCTCGGCCAAGCTCGCCGGGCGCTGCATCAACATCCACCATTCCTTCCTGCCCGGCTTCAAGGGCGCCAAGCCCTATCACCAGGCCCATGCCCGGGGCGTGAAGATCATCGGCGCCACCGCCCATTACGTCACCCGCGACCTTGACGAAGGCCCGATCATCGAGCAGGGCGTGGAGCGCATCAGCCACCAGGATTCCGCCGAGGACCTCGTGCGCAAGGGCCGCGACATCGAGCGCCGCGTGCTCGCCCGGGCGCTGGCGTGGCATCTCGACGACCGCGTGCTGCCGAACGGCCACAAGACCGTGGTGTTCCGCGACTGACGCCTTCCCGTCGCGCCGGCCCGCCCCCGCCGCCACCCATCGCAGGAGCCTTGAGATGATCGAGACACGGCTGATCGACGGCAAGGGTTTTGCCGAAGGGCTGCGCGCGCGGCTCGCCGGGGAGGTCGCCGCCTTCACCGCCCGCCACGGCGCGGCGCCGGGACTGGCGGTGGTGCTGGTGGGCACCGACCCCGCCAGCTCGGTCTATGTCCGCAGCAAGGCGCGGCAGACCGTCGAGGTCGGCATGGCCTCCTACGAGCACCTGCTGCCGGCGGAGACCGGCGAGGCCGAGCTGCTCGCGCTGCTGGCGCGGCTGAACGCCGACCCCGCCGTCAACGGCATTCTCGTGCAGCTGCCGCTGCCGGCCCATATCGACACCCAGAAGGTGCTGGCCGCGCTCGACCCGGCGAAGGACGTCGACGGCTTCCACGTCGTCAATGCCGGCCGGCTCGCGGTGGGGCTCGACGCGCTGGTGCCCTGCACCCCGCTCGGCTGCGTGATGCTGCTGAAGCACCATCTCGGCACGCTGGCCGGGCTGAAGGCGGTGGTGGTGGGACGCTCCAACATCGTCGGCAAGCCCATCGCCCAGCTGCTGCTGCGCGAGGACTGCACCGTCACCATCGCCCATTCCCGCACCCGCGACCTGCCCGCCGAGTGCCGGCAGGCGGATATCCTCATCGCCGCGGTGGGCCGGCCGGAGATGGTGCGCGGCGACTGGATCAAGCCCGGCGCCACCGTCATCGATGTCGGCATCAACCGGGTGGCGGGAGCGGACGGCAAGAACCGGCTGGTGGGCGACGTCGCCTTCGCCGAGGCGCAGG
>CAZIXP010000180.1:0-7593 GCA_964543245.1 uncultured Starkeya sp. | reverse complement strand
TCCGTCACCGCCCGCGGCGTCGTCAACATGACCGCCATCGCCGTCGTCGAGGCGCAGCACGCCTGACGGGCCAAGGCGCTGGGGGCGGCGGTTCGCTGCCGCCCCGGTGACGCAGGGTTGTTCATCTTGCGTTTGGCTTCGCGGCGGTAAATGAATAGCAAGCGGGGTGCGGGGCCGGGTAGCGGCTCCATATGCCCTCGGTTTCAGGGGATAGCCACATGCTGCTTCGTTCCACTTTCGCAGGCCTGGTCCTGGCCGGGGCCGCCGCTCTGGCGCCGGTGCCGGCATCGGCGCAGAACAGCACGGCGACCGGAGCGATCATCGGCGGCGTGACCGGCGCGGTGATCGGCGGCGCGGCCAGCGGCAAGGCCGGCGGCGCGCTGGCGGGTGGCTTGATCGGCGGCGTAGCCGGCGCCATGATCGGCGACGCCGTCGGCAAGGACCAGCGGCGGAACACCGGTTACTACTACTGGCGCAACAATCGCTGCTATTACACCTACCCCAACGGGCGGGTCGCCCAGGTGGATCGCCGCTACTGCTCGTGACCGGGGCGGGCCCGCGGGGAAGGTAACGAGGTTTCGGCGGGTCGCGTGGGGGCGGGGCCCGTCTGAAAGCGCCGGCGGCAACGCCGGCGCTTTCTTCTTTGCGCCGGACAATCCGCCGGCACCCCATGGAACCGGAGCCGGCTCCGCGCGTTTCACGCGTGTCGTGCAAACTCCTGTCTGAAGGTTCCCTCGATGGCTGATACCGGCACCGTGAAGTGGTTCAACGAGCAGAAGGGCTATGGGTTCATCCAGCCCGACAGCGGTGGAAAGGACGTCTTCGTCCATATCAGCGCGGTGGAGCGCTCCGGCCTGCGCGGCCTCCGGGATGGCGAGAAGGTGTCCTTCGAGCTGCAGACCGATCAGCGCTCCGGGAAGACCTCGGCGGTGAACCTGCGGACCGCCTGACCGCGCCGCGCGCGGCTCGCCTTCATGTGAAGCCGGACGAGCCGCCATTCCCGAGAGGGAGTGGCGGTTTGATCGTTTTCCGATCTGGCTTTCGGGGCCGACTGCGGGCTTGCATCCCGCAGCATTCCGTCTAGTCTCTCTGCAGAATTTGGCCGGACGACTGGTTCGTTTCGCCTGCACTGACGGGCGCACGTTCAGCTTTTCTTCCAATTTCGACCAAAGTCGGGTCCGTGGCGTCCCGGCTGGATGTGCAACCTAGATCTGAGAGACTTGAGACTATGTCTACCCTTACCGGCACCGTGAAGTGGTTCAACGACCAGAAGGGCTACGGCTTCATCCAGCCGGACAGCGGCGGCAAGGATGTGTTCGTTCACATCAGCGCGGTTCAGCGTTCCGGCCTGCAGGGTCTGCGCGACGGAGAGAAGATCTCCTTCGAGCTGCAGACCGACCAGCGCTCGGGCAAGACCTCCGCGGTCAATCTGCGCACGGCGTGAGGCCAATCGCCGGCGGCCGGCGTCGAGCCTTGGCCGCCAGCGGTGAAAGCTGACGAACAGACGCCGCTCCGGGCGACCGGGGCGGCGTTTGCGTTGACGCCGCGCGGCGACCTGCGCCGCCGGATCCCGGCGGATGTCCGGCCGTCGCAGCGTGCCAGGTCCGGCCGTCGCGGGGTTCCATGTCCGGCCTTCGCGCGGTCAATTGAGCCGGCCGCGCAGGTGTGCAGCCTGGCGGAAGACGCCTCGCCGCGTGCCGGCGGGTTATCTCACACGCGCGGCGGGACGATCCGCCGCGGCTCCGTGGCGCCCGCCATGCCGTCCATCCCGCGGGACACATGGGGGGCCAGCACCGTGCCATTGTCCAGCCTCACGGTGGTGGCCGCCCTCGGGCCGAGCGAGCTGTAGCCGCCATCCGCCGGAGACGGTCGGTTCGCCGACATCGCGAATCGGGTCGTACACCCAGCGCACGGTGGCGAACGCGTTCAGCATCTCGCCATCGGCGGTGAAGTACGTAGACGGCGGCCGGGCCGTTTCCGCCGGTTCAGCCGTGCTCTGCTGAATCTATGGCCACCGCGCTCCCGCGCGGGCGAGCCAGCAGGACCACGCTCCGGCCGTTGTACAGCCCGTCGGTGTAGCGGCGGAAGCCGAGCTTTTCGGCAACGTGAATCGAGGCGGCGTGGTCGGGTTCGATCAGGCAGGTGAAGCGCTCGCCGACGCCGTGGGCGTCGGCCCAGCCGAGCGCCGCGCGCATCGCCTCCTCGGCGAGCCCCTTGCCCTGCGCCCCGGTCACCAGCGCCCAGCCGGCCTCCATCGTCCCCTCGATCGGCGGGGTGATGGCGCGCTTGAGGTCGTGGAAGCCGCATTCACCGATGAAAGCCCCGGTTGCGCGATCCTCGATGGCGAGGAAGCCGAAGCCGAGATGCTGCCAGAGCCCGGCATGGCGCAGGAAGCGGATCCACGCCGCCTCCCGCGTGAACGGCGTGCCGCCGATGAAGCGCACCACCGCCGGCTCCGCCCACATCGCGGCATAGGCGTCGAAGTCGTCCAGCCGGTGCGGGCGCAGGACGAGGCGGGGCGTGGTGAGGGTGGGGGGCGTGTGTGCCATGGCCGTGGGCGCTCAACAGGGGGACGGCATCATCGTAACGAAAAAGGCCACGACCCGCAGGGTCGTGGCCTTCATTCCTTCAGAGGCAGGCGCCCCTCACGAGCAGCCCGTTGTGCTCCCGCAGGTCTCGCACTTCAGGCAGGTGCCGTTGCGCACCATGGTGAAGTTCTGGCACTCCGGGCAGGCCTCGCCCTCATAGCCCTTGGCGCGGGCGATGGCGCGGGCCTCGGCCTTGGTCGAGGGGGCCGCCGCCGGGGCGGACCAGGGCAAACTGGCGGTGCCGAGCTCGGCCTCGGTCTCCTCCTCGGGGGCCGCCTTCAGCGCGGTGGCGCCCTGGGTGAGGCCGCGCAGCGCGGTGACCTTGGCGCCGGCCGGGGCGACACTGGCGCCCGCCGGCACCACCATCAGCCCGACATTCTTGCCGCGCATCAGGCCCTTGGAGACCATCCGGGTCGCGGCGACGGCGGCCTGCGAGGGCTTGCCGTCCGGCTTGCCTTCATCGACGCCCTTGCCGAGCGCGTCGAAGCTCGACTCCGCCGGCTCGACATGGCCGAGGTCGTTGCGGCCGAGATAGGACACCGCCAGCTCGCGGAAGATGTAGTCGAGAATGGAGGTGGCGTATTTGATGGTGTCGTTGCCCTGCACCGGGCCCGCGGGTTCGAAGCGGGTGAAGGTGAAGGCGTCGACATATTCCTCGAGCGGCACGCCATATTGCAGGCCGAGCGACACCGAGATGGCGAAGTTGTTGATGAAGGAGCGCAGCGCCGCGCCTTCCTTGTGCATGTCGATGAAGATCTCGCCGAGCCGGCCATCGTCATATTCGCCGGTGCGGAGATAGACCTTGTGGCCGCCGACGACCGCCTTCTGGGTGTAGCCCTTGCGGCGATCCGGCATCTTCTCGCGCTCGCGGATCGCCACGACGCGCTCGATGACCTTTTCGACGATCTTCTCGGTGATCTGGGCCGCGCGGGCCGCCGCCGGCTTCTCCAGCAGCGCCTCGACCGCATCCTCCTCGTCCTCGTCGTCCGAGACGAGCTGGGCGTTGAGCGGCTGGGAGAGCTTGGAGCCGTCGCGGTACAGCGCGTTGGCCTTCAGCGCCAGGCGCCAGGACAGCAGATAGGCTTCCTTGCAGTCCTCGACCGTCGCCTCGTTCGGCATGTTGATGGTCTTGGAGATCGCGCCGGAGAGGAAGGGCTGCGCCGCCGCCATCATGCGGATGTGGCTTTCCACCGAGAGGTAGCGCTTGCCAATGCGCCCGCAGGGATTGGCGCAGTCGAACACCGGGTAGTGCTCGGGCTTCAGGAACGGCGCGCCTTCGAGCGTCATCGCCCCGCAGACATGGATGTTGACGGCCTCGACGTCCTTCTTCGAGAAGCCGAGGAAGCCGAGCAGGTCGAAGGACGGATCGGCCATCTTGTCGGCCGGCACGCCGAGCGCGGCCAGCGTCTCGTCGCCGAGCGTCCAGCGGTTGAACACGAACTTGACGTCGAAGGCCGACTTCACGCCCGCATCGATCTTGGCCAGCGCCGCGTCGCCGAAGCCCTTGGCCCGCAGCGTGGCGTGGTTGATCGCCGGCGCCTGGGTGATGGAGCCGTGGCCCACCGCATAGACCTCGATCTCGGCGATCTGGCTTTCGGAATAGCCGAGCGTGCGCAGCGCCTCCGGCACGGCGCGGTTGATGATCTTGAAGTAGCCGCCGCCGGCCAGCTTCTTGAACTTCACCAGCGCGAAGTCGGGTTCGATGCCGGTGGTGTCGCAGTCCATCACGAGGCCGATCGTGCCGGTCGGCGCGAGCAGCGTGGTCTGGGCGTTGCGGTAGCCATGGGCCTCGCCGAGCGCCAGCGCCCTGTCCCAGGCGGTCCGGGCATGGTCGATCAGGATCGGCAGCGGGCAGGCGGCGTGGTCGAGCGGGACCGGGTTGGTGTTGAGCCCTTCATAGCCCGTCGCCTCGCCATAGGCGGCGCGGCGATGATTGCGGATCACCCGCAGCATGTGGTCGGCGTTAGTGCCATAGCCGGGGAAGGCCCCGAGCTCCTTCGCCATCTCGGCGGAGGTGGCGTAGGAGACGCCGGTCATGATGGCGGTCAGCGCGCCGCAATAGGCGCGGCCTTCGGGCGAGTCATAGGGAATGCCCGAGGTCATCAGCAGCCCGCCGATATTGGCATAGCCGAGGCCGAGCGTGCGGTACTCATAGGAGAGCTGGGCAATCTCCTTGGAGGGGAACTGCGCCATCAGGATCGAGATTTCGAGCACCACGGTCCACAGCCGGCAGGCATGCTCGTAGCTCGCGACGTCGAAGCTGCCATCCGCATTGCGGAACTGGAGCAGGTTCAGCGAGGCGAGGTTGCACGCCGTGTCGTCGAGGAACATGTACTCGGAGCACGGATTGGAGGCGCGGATCGGCCCCGTCGCCGGGCAGGTGTGCCAGTCATTGATGGTGGTGTGGAACTGGATGCCGGGATCGGCGCAGGCCCAGGCGGCATGGCCGATCTTTTCCCACAGCTCGCTCGCCTTCAGCGTCTTCGTCACCTTGCCGGTGGTGCGGGAGGTGAGCTGCCAGTCGGCATCGGCCTGCACGGCATTCAGGAAGGCGTCGTCGACCCGAACCGAATTGTTGGAGTTCTGCCCGGCCACGGTGAGGTAGGCCTCGGAATCCCAGTCGGTGTCGTAGATCGGGAAGTCGATGTCCTTGTAGCCCTGGCGGGCGAACTGGATGACGCGGCGGATATAGTTCTCCGGCACCTGCGCCTTCTTGGCGGCGCGAATCTCCCGCTTCAGGGCGGGGTTCTTCTCGGGGTCGAAGCAGTCGTCGCCGTCGCCCTCGCAGTTCACGCAGGCCTTCATCACGGCCTTCATGTGCTTGGCGACGGTCTTGGAGCCGGTGACGAGGGCGGCGACCTTCTGCTCCTCCTTCACCTTCCAGTCGACATAGGTCTCGATGTCGGGGTGATCGGCGTCCACCACCACCATCTTGGCGGCGCGGCGGGTGGTACCGCCGGACTTGATGGCGCCGGCGGCGCGGTCGCCGATCTTCAGGAAGCTCATCAGCCCGGAGGAACGGCCGCCGCCGGACAGGCGCTCGCCCTCGCCGCGCAGCGCGGAGAAATTCGAGCCGGTGCCCGAGCCGTACTTGAACAGGCGCGCTTCACGGACCCACAGGTCCATGATGCCGCCCTCGTTCACCAGATCGTCGGAGACGGACTGGATGAAGCAGGCATGCGGCTGGGGGTGCTCGTAGGAGGTCTTCGAGCGGGTGAGCTTGCCGGTCTTGTAGTCGACATAGAAATGGCCCTGGCTCGGGCCGTCGATGCCATAGGCCCAGTGCAGGCCGGTGTTGAACCACTGCGGCGAGTTGGGCGCCGCCATCTGCATGGCGAGCATGTAGCGGTGCTCGTCGAAGAAGGCCTGGGCATCTTCCTCGGAATCGAAATAGCCGCCCTTCCAGCCCCAATAGGTCCAGGTTCCGGCGAGACGGTCGAACACCTGGCGGGCATTGTTCTCGCCGATGAAGCGCTCCTTCTCCGGCAGGGCCGCCAGGGCCTTGTCGTCGGCGGTGCCGCGCCACAGGAACGACGGAACGGTCTCTTCCTCGACCTTCTTCAGGCGGGCCGGCACCCCGGCCTTGCGGAAGTACTTCTGGGCCAGGATATCGCTCGCGACCTGGGAGAAGTGCTGGGGCACCTCGATCCCTTCAAGCCGGAAGACGATCGAGCCGTCCGGATTGCGGATTTCGCTCGTCACCGTGCGGAACGCGATGTCCGCATAGGGAGAACGGCCAGCCTTGGTGTAGCGACGCTCGATGCGCATGCGTTTCGTCTCCGTTCCGCGTCAGGCCACAGTCCTCTGACCCGCCGCTGGATGTCGACTCGAACCTCCGCTCGAGCCCAGCCTGTCAATGCGCGAGGGTTCGCGGCGTTGCTGCCCCGCCTTCGCGTGCTTGTTGTTCCGTCCGCACATCCGTGTTCCCCGGCGGCGTCGCCGGTGACGGAGTTCTGTTCGTGATGGGAGCGCCGGCCGCGTTACGAACGCCGCGATCGACGGTCGCCAAACTGTCCGACTCCCTCCCACCCGTCAATCACCCGTCACAAACTCTAGTGTGGAAGAATGAACGAGGCGCTAAATGTAGATGGGGTGGCGGTCGCCCGAAATCGAGGGGCCAACGCTTCCTATCGAGCGGGGATTCGCATTGCGAGTCCAGCGCCGGGGTGGGGCGGAGGGGCTGTTGAGAGTGGGGACAACGGGCAGGGTGGCCGCGGGCGACGCCAAGGGCGGCCGGCCACGCCGCCGAGGCGGGAGGCAGCCATGCGCCGGGCGCGGCTGGACAGGGGGGATCGCCAGGGCGCTACATGCGCGCCCGTTCTCTACGCCGCGCCCTGACCGGCGCGGGCAGGCCGAACCGACATGAGCCATCCCCATGACACGCCGGCGCGCCCCACGCCGCCCGTCACCTTCTTCATTCTCGCTCTCGCGGCGGGCGCCGGCGCGGCCAATCTCTATTACGCCCAGCCGCTGCTGCCGCTGATCGCGCCCGATATCGGCCTCGACGAATCGATCGCCAGCCTCGTCGTCACCCTCAGCCAGATCGGCTACATCTGCGGGCTGCTGCTGGTGGTGCCGCTTGGCGACATCGTGGAGAATCGCCGGCTCATCGCCTCCATCGTCATCTGCGCGGCGGTGGGGCTTGGTGTGGCCTATCTCGCGCCCAACGCCGTGATCTTCCTCGGCGCCGCGCTGGTGTTCGGCGTGGGCTCGGTGGTGGCGCAGGTGGCGGTTCCCTTCGCCGCCCATCTCGCCGCGCCCGAGGAGCGTGGCCGGCGGGTCGGCAGCGTCGTGAGCGGGCTCATGACCGGCATCCTGCTGGCCCGCCCCGCCGCGAGCCTGGTGACGTACTGGTTCGGCTGGCACGCGGTGTTCGGCCTCGCCGCCCTGCTGATGCTGGCGCTCGGGCTGGGCTTGCGGCTTGCGCTGCCGCAGCGCCATCCACACACCCGCTCAAGCTACCGCGAGCTCGTGCTCTCGCTGCCCCCGCTCTGGCGCCGCACCC
>CAZIXP010000179.1:4930-7662 GCA_964543245.1 uncultured Starkeya sp. | reverse complement strand
TGGCCCCGGGCGACCGGCCCGGCCCCGGCGCTGCCGCCGCGCGGCGGGCCGGTCGCCGGCAAGGTGAACGTCCAGGAAGACCCCCATGCTGGCCGTCGCCAACCTCTCCAAGACCTTCGTGCTGCACCTGCGCGAGGGCGCGCGGCTGCCGGTGGTCTCGGGCGCCGGCTTCGAGCTGTTCGACGGCGAGTGCGTGGCGCTCGGCGGGCCGTCCGGGGCGGGCAAGAGCTCGCTGCTGAAGATGGTCTATGGCAATTACCGGGTCGATGCCGGCAGCATCAGGGTGCGCGACGGCGGCGAATGGGTGGACGTCGCCCGCGCCGAGCCGCGCCGGCTGATCCGGCTGCGGGCGACCACCATCGGCTATGTCAGCCAGTTCCTGCGGGTCATTCCCCGGGTCGGCGCGCTCGATGTGGTGGCCGAGCCGCTGGTGGGCGACGGCGTCGCGCCCGATGTCGCGCGCGAGCGCGCGGGTGAACTGCTGGCCCGGCTCAACCTGCCGGAGCGGCTGTGGGGCCTGCCGCCCGCCACCTTCTCCGGCGGCGAGCAGCAGCGCGTGAACATCGCCCGCGGGCTCATCGCCCACCGCCCGCTGCTGCTGATGGACGAGCCGACCGCCTCGCTCGACGCCGCCAACCGCGCCGTGGTGGTGGGGCTGATCGCGGAGAAGAAGCGCGCCGGCACCGGCATTCTCGGCATCTTCCACGATGCCGAGGTGCGGGAGGCGGTGTGCGACCGGGTTATCGACGTCACCGCCTTCGCGGCGGCGGCCTGAGGAGGGCTCATGTCCGAAACCGTTTTCGCCAACGCCCGCCTCGTGCTGCCCGGCGAGGTGCTGCACGGCCATCTGGTGGTGCGTGACGGGCTGATCGCGGCGATCGACACCGGGGCGGTGCCGGTCGGCGCCATCGACCTCGGCGGCGACTACCTGCTGCCGGGGCTGGTCGAGCTGCACACCGACCATGTCGAGACCCATCTCTTTCCCCGGCCGCGGGTGAAGTGGAACGCGCTCGCCGCGGTGCTGGCCTATGACGCGCAGATCGCCACCTCCGGCATCACCACCGTGTTCGACTCCTTGCGGGTGTGGCCCGACACCCGCGCCGTGGGGGTGGATGGCGATGCCGCCGAGCTCGCCGCCACGCTGAAGACGGCGGGGGCGCAGGGGCTGCTGCGGGCCGAGCACTTCATCCACCTGCGCTGCGAGGTCGCCGCCGACGGGGTGGTGGAGGACGCGCAGGCGCTGATGGAGGCCGGCGAGGTACGCCTCGTCTCGCTGATGGACCACACCCCCGGCCAGCGCCAGTTCCTCACCGTCCACCATTTCCGCAGCTACTACATGAAGAAGAGCGGCATCACCGAGGAGGAGATGGACGTGATCGTGGCGGCGCGGCTGGAGGCCCACGCCAACCACGCCCGACCCAACCGGGCGCGGCTGGTCGAGATGTCGCGCGCCCGCGGCATCGTGCTGGCGAGCCACGACGACGCCACCGAGGCCCATGTCGCCGAGGCGGTGGCGGACGGCGTCGCCATCGCCGAGTTTCCCACCACGGTGGAGGCCGCCGCCGGTTCCCACGCCGCCGGCATCCGTGTGCTGATGGGGGCGCCCAATGTGGTGCGCGGCGGCTCGCATGCCGGCAATGTCGCGGCCCACGATCTCGCGCGGGCCGGGGTGCTCGACATCCTGTCCTCCGATTATGTGCCGGCCAGCCTGCTGATGGCCGCCTTTGCGCTGGCTGGGGCGGAAGAGGGGGCGATGAGCCTGCCGGAGGCGGTGCGGCTGGTGAGCGCCAACCCCGCCGCGGCGGTGGGCCTTGCCGATCGCGGCCGGCTGGCGCCGGGGCTGCGGGCCGACCTGCTGCAGGTCTCGCCCATCGCCAGCCTGCCCGCGGTGCGGCGGGTGTGGCGCGCGGGCGAGCGGGTGGCGTGAGGCGGACCGGCGTCAGGTCTGGCCGGCGGGGAGCGGGACGATGGACGTGAGCAGGGCGCCGGTCGCCGTGGCGGCGCCGGGCGGAGAACCGGGCGCCGGCGCCGCGGGCACGCTGGTCTTCGTGGTCGGCCCGTCCGGGGCGGGCAAGGACACGCTGCTGGCCTATGCCCGGCAGCGGCTGGCCGGGGCGGCGCGCAGCGGCCGGCCGGTGGTGTTCGCCCGCCGGCTCATCACCCGCGCGGTGGACGCGACCGAGGACCATATCGAGATCGCCGCGGCGGCCTTCGACGTCGAGGCCGCGGCCGGGCGGTTTGCGCTGCACTGGCGGGCGAACGGGCTGGGCTATGCCCTCGGCGAGGATTGCCGCGCCGGGCTGGCGGCGGGACATCTGGTGGTCGCCAACGGCTCGCGCGCGGCGGGGCGCTGGTCGAGGCCCACATCTACGGGCCGCCCGAGGTGCTGGCCCACCGGCTGGCCGCACGCGGGCGCGAAGCCGGCCCGCAGCTGGCGGCACGGCTGGCGCGCGATCCCGCGCTGGAGACCACGCCCGACCTCACGGTGATGAATGACGGCCCGGTGGCGGCGGCCGGCGAGCGGCTGGCGGCCTATCTCGCGGGATTGTGACGCCCGCGTGCGGGGAAACGACGGCGGCGACGGGTGGCGCCGCGCGTCTTACTGGCGGTACTGCTGGATGCGGGTGGTGCGCAGCCCGGCAAGGCCGTGACGGTCGATCGAGGCCTGCCAGGACAGGAATTCTTCCGTCGTCAGCGTATAGCGGCGGCAGGCTTCCTCCAGGCTGAGCAGG
>CAZIXP010000179.1:0-4920 GCA_964543245.1 uncultured Starkeya sp. | reverse complement strand
AACGACCTCGGCCTTGCGGCGGATGACCCAGCGCTTGGTTTCCGGCGGCGGCAGGTCGGCAATGGTCAGCGGACTGCCATCCGGCCCGATTACGTATTTGACCCTAGGGCGATAGGGTTCGGTCATTGGTACGCTCACTAAACACACCCGATCGGCGGTAAGACTAGGCGGTACCCATGAATTTTTCCCTAAACGAATCACGGCGTTGCGGCCGGTTATTGCGTTAACGTTGGAGAAACCTTGGCGGCCCCGCCGGCGCCCTGCGCGACCGCCGGCGCCCGACCGGGAGACCGTTCCGCCGCCACGCCCGGCCCGCCGCGATGCGCTGCCGCGCTTGCTTCCGGGGCCGGGGCTTCCTAAAACCGCAGTCAGGCTCCATATGGACCCTGAGCCGGCGGCTTTCCGCCTTTCCGCCCCGCATTGCGCCAGCAGCCGCCCCATGATCCGTCTCGACGACACCGACCGTCCCCCGAGCCAGACCCGCGTGGTGGTGGCGATGTCGGGCGGCGTCGATTCCTCGGTCGTCGCGGCGCTTTACGCGCAGGCGGGCTATGAGGTGATCGGCGTCACCCTGCAGCTCTACGACCATGGCGAGGCGATGCACCACCGCCCCGGCGCCTGCTGCGCCGGGCAGGACATCTACGACGCCCGCCTGGTGTGCGAGCGGCTGGGCATTCCCCATTACGTGCTCGATTATGAGAGCCGCTTCCGCGACCAGGTGATCGAGCGCTTTGCCGACAGCTACGCCGCCGGCGAGACCCCCATTCCCTGCGTCGAGTGCAACCGCACCATCAAGTTCCGCGACCTTCTGGAGACCGCGCGCGACCTTGGCGCCGACATCCTCGCCACCGGGCACTACGTCACCAGCCGGGCGCTGCCGGGCGGGGGGCGCGGGCTGTTCCGCCCGCAGGACGAGAACCGCGACCAGAGCTATTTCCTTTATGCCACCACCCCCGAGCAGATCGCCATGCTGCGCTTCCCGCTCGGCGAGACCACCAAGCCGGAGGTGCGGGCGCTGGCGGAGAGCTTCGGCCTGAAGGTGGCGGACAAGCCGGACAGCCAGGACATCTGCTTCGTGCCCACCGGCCGCTACACCGACATCGTCGAGAAGCTGCGCCCCGAGGCGGCCGAGCCGGGCGAGATCGTGCATCTCGACGGCCGGGTGCTGGGCCGGCACGCCGGGGTGATGCGCTACACCATCGGCCAGCGCAAGGGGCTCGGCATCGCCGCGCAGGAGCCGCTCTATGTGGTGGGCATCGACGCCGCGGCGCGCCGCGTGCTGGTGGGCCCGCGCACCGCGCTGGGCGTCGCCGTGGTGCGGGTCGAGGAGGTGAACTGGCTGGGCGACGAGCCGCTGGCGGCGGCGCTGGCGGCCGAGCGCGAAATCCACGTGAAGGTGCGCTCCACCCGGGCCCCGGTGCCGGGCCATCTCGCCCGGGAACCGGATGGCGGGGTGGCGGTTCATCTGCATGACGCTGAGGAAGGCGTCGCGCCGGGGCAGGCCTGCGTGTTCTATTCCGACAACGGTGCCGCGGCGCGGCTGCTGGGCGGCGGGGTGATACGCCGCGCGCCGCGGGCGTTCACGCCGGTGACACGGGAACCGATAATGATGGCCGTCACGCCTTAGCCGCGATTCGCGCAGCCGTTCCGGGGGGACCATGAGCACCGATCTCGACCGCACCACCGTCGAAGAAGCCTATGCCCGCTGGGCGCCCATCTACGACGTGGTGTTCGGGGCGGTGTTCGAGCCGGGCCGCAAGGCGGCGATCGCCCAGGTCGAGCGGATCGGCGGGCGCATCCTGGAATTCGGGGTCGGCACCGGCTTCGCGCTGCCGGCCTACAAGCGCAGCAACCGCTTCGTCGGCGTCGACATCTCCGAGCCCATGCTGCAGAAGGCGCGCGAGAAGGTCGAGAAGGAGCGCCTCACCCATGTCGAGGGGCTGTGCCTGATGGACGGCGCCCAGATGGGCTTTGCCGATGCCAGCTTCGACGCGGTGGTGGCGCAGTTCGTCATCACCGTGGTGCCGCACCCGGAGGAGACGCTGGACGAGATGGCCCGCGTGCTGCGGCCGGGCGGGGAGATCATCCTCGTCAACCATCTCGGCGCCGAGGACGGGCTGCGCGCCTCCTTCGAGCGCTGGTTCGCCCGCCGCGCCCGCAAGCTGGGCTGGCGGCCGGAATTCCAGCTCGCCCGCCTGCGCAACTGGGCCCGCCAGAACGGCACGGTGGAGATGATCGAGGCACGCAACGTCGCGCTCGGCATGTACACCATGGTGCGTTTCCGCAAGCTGGCCGCCGACGCCGCCGGCGAGGTGGAGGCCGCGGTGATGATGGCGGGGTGAGGGATCAGGCGACCGGGCGGCCCGACGACATCCTCGTGTTCAACGCGTCGGGACGTTCACGCGTCGGGTAATCCTGATGATGCGGGCTGGAACAGCCGGCTCGACGCTGCTTTTCTTGATCTCAGTCTTGAAAATCAATGTCGGCGTCGAGAATCTTTACTGCGCTGTTCGTCGGCTTGCGGCCATTGGGTCGGTGAGGTGGGCCGGCGGCGACGTTGGCCCGGCCGGGAAGTGGGGCGGCGAGGGCGAGGGCCGCCGCTCCGACGCGGGCGGGAGGGCCGCGCCGCCCCTTGCCGCGGCGCCGGCCGGACGCGGCGTTCAGCGCCGCGTCACATGCTCCGGGCGGAAGCCCAGCCCCACCAGCCGGCCGGCCAGATGCGCCAGCACCGGCCAGCGGGCAATTGTGGTGAGGAAGGCGGGCGGGCCGCTGCGGCGGGGGGCCTGCGCCCCGGCGCCGGTGTCTTCCGTCTCGCCGCCGGGGGCTTGCGTCTCGCGGCGGCGCCGGCCGCGCATCATGAGCTGCAGCTTCTGCGTTGCCTTGGTGGGAAAGCGCCGCCGCGCTTCCACCGCGGCGAGGTCGCGGTCGGACACGGTGCCGGACCTCAGCGGCGCGGCGAGCCGGTTGGCGGCCGCCACCGCGTCCTGGATGGCGAGGTTCACCCCGAAGCCGCCGATCGGCGACATGGCGTGGGCGGCGTCGCCGATGCAGAGGAGGCCCGGCCGCCACCAGCGCGTCAGCCGGTCGATCCGCACCCGGAGCAGGCTGACATCCTCCCAGCTGCGCACCTCGGCCATGCGCTCCGGCGGCAGCGGCGAGACGGCCGCCACCGCGGCGCGGAACGCCTCCAGCCCCTTCGCCCGCACCTCCTCATAGGATTGGCCGCGCAGCACGAAGCCGCACTGCCAGTAATCGCCGCGGTCGATCATGACGAAGCCCTGGCGCGGGCCGCCATGGCCCATGGTGTAGGGCGGGTCCTGTGGCTGGTGGGACAGCTTCATCCACAGCACCTCGCTGGGCGTGCCGAAGCTCTCGACCTCGAGCCCCGCCTTCTCACGCACCACGGAGTTGCGCCCGTCCGCCCCGACCACGAGGCCGGCGCGCACGGTGAGCGGGCCCTCAGGCGTGCGGGCGGTGAGGCCGACGATGCGGCCGTCCTCCGCGATCAGCGCCTCGCTCTCGGCCTGCATCAGCAGGTGGAAATGGGGGTAGCGCGCCGCCTCGCGGGCGAGGAAGGCGAGGAAATCCCATTGCGGCATGAAGGCGATGAAGCGGCACTGGGTGGGCAGGCGGGAGAAATCGGCCAGGGTGACGTCGCGCCCGCCGATTTCGGCATGGAGCCGCGGCGCCTCAGTGTGCGGCAAGGCGAGCAGCCCTTCCAGCAGGCCGAGCTCGTGCATCACCTCCAGCGTCGAGGGGTGGATGGTGTCGCCGCGGAAGTCGCGGAGGAAATCCGCGTGCTTCTCCAGCACGGTGACCTCAACCCCGGCGCGGGCGAGCAGCAGCCCGAGCATGAGCCCGCCCGGGCCGGCGCCGACGATGGCGCAGGCCGTCTCCAGGGTGACAGGGGCAGGGGGCGAGGCGGAGGGCGAGGCAAGCGGCATGGCGTGGCTCCTGCCCCCTGCTTAGCCGGGCCCGGCCGCCTTGGCAAAGCCGGCGCCGGGAAAGCGGGCCCCGCGGCCCCCGCGCCTCACGCCGCGAACACGAAGTCCGAGGCGTTGAGGGTGAGGGCGGTGCCCGCCTTGTTCTTCACCTGGACGCTGTTGCCGCTGCCGCTGAAGGTGATCGTCACCGTCGCGGTGCCGTTGCCGGAGAGGCTGAGGCCGGCGAAGCTGGTGTAGCCATAGGCCGAGACGTCGATCAGGTCGTCGCCGGTGGTGGAGCCGGCGGTCTGGCCGAAGTCTTTGATGAAGTCGGTGCCGCTATTGGGCTCGAACACGAAGGTGTCGTTGCCGCCCTTTACCGTGGCGCCGGCGTAGATGGTGCCGGAGACGTCGCCATAAAGATTGTCATTGCCGGTGCCGCCGTCGAGCCGGTCGTTGCCGCAGGTCAATGTCGCCTTGGCATTGACGGAGTTGGCGTCGCCGACCAGCGTATCGTTGTCGGCGCCGCCATAAAGGCTGTCATTGCCGCCGATAAGTTGGCTGGGGCTCGAAGCGCTGCCCGCCGTGGAGAAATCGCCATACAGACCGTCGCCGCCGGCGTCGCCATACAGGGTGTCGACGCCGCCGGTCGCTTTGGAGCCATTCCCACCGGCCGCGTTAATGCTGTCTCCAAAGATCGTGTCCGCGCCGCCCCGGCCATAGCATGTGTCGTTGCCGCCGGTGAAGGTCGCGCCGGTTCCACCGGCGATAGTATAACCGTCGCCGTAGAGACCATTATTACCGTCACTGCCATAAAGCGTGTCGCTGCCGCACAGGATGGTAGTGCTGGCCAAGGAGCCGAGCGTAAAGCCGTCGCCGTAAAGCGAATCCGTCTCGGTGCCGTTGGTCGTCGCGTCATAGGCGTAGAGGATGTCGTTGCCCCCGATCGCGGTCGTGCCGGAGGCGTAGCCAAGATAGGAGCCGTCGCCATAGATGG
>CAZIXP010000178.1:0-7849 GCA_964543245.1 uncultured Starkeya sp. | reverse complement strand
AGGGGTCGTCCGGAGCAAGCCTAGAAACACCGCGTGCGGGGCGCCGGGAACGGCGGCTCGACAGTTGACTGAGGCTTGCACCACCTTTTCACACACGGTGCAGGCGACTGCCGGGCGATCCGCCCCGGCGCCCCGCACGCCCTTCGAGAGGGCGGACGGCCTGATCCGAACCCCCGGCCGGCAACGGCGCGGGGCTTTTGGCGCAGCCGGCGGGGGCGTGCGGGTCAAACCCCGCGCAACCTTGCCCTTCTCAGCCTTTCGGCGTAAAAGCCCGCCCTCGCCCGAGCCTGTGAATGGCAGGGCCATCAGGAGAGACAGATGGGCTACAAGGTCGCCGTAGCCGGCGCCACAGGCAATGTGGGCCGTGAAATGCTCGACATCCTCGCCGAACGGGGCTTTCCCGCGGACGAGGTGGTCGCGCTCGCCTCCCGCCGTTCGGTCGGCACCGAGGTTTCGTTCGGCGACAAGACGCTCAAGGTCAAAGCCCTGGAGAATTACGACTTCTCCGACGTCGACATCTGCCTGATGTCGGCCGGCGGCGAGGTGTCGAAGGAATGGTCGCCGCGCATCGCCGCCAAGGGCTGCGTCGTGATCGACAATTCCTCGGCCTGGCGCTACGACGCCGACGTCCCGCTGATCGTGCCGGAAGTCAATGCCGACGCCATCAAGGGCTTCGTCAAGAAGTACATCATCGCCAACCCGAACTGCTCGACCGCCCAGCTCGTGGTCGCGCTGAAGCCGCTGCACGACCTCGCCACCATCACCCGCGTGGTCGTCGCCACCTACCAGTCGGTGTCAGGCGCCGGCAAGGACGCGATGGACGAGCTGTTCTCGCAGACCCGCGCGGTGTTCGTCTCCGACCCGGTCGAGGCCAAGAAGTTCCCCAAGCGCATCGCCTTCAACGTCATTCCCCACATCGACGTCTTCATGGAGGACGGCTACACCAAGGAAGAATGGAAGGTGATGGCCGAGACCAAGAAGATCCTCGACCCCAAGATCAAGCTGACCTGCACCGCGGTGCGCGTGCCGGTGTTCATCGCCCATTCCGAGGCGGTGAATGTCGAGTTCGAGAAGCCGATCACGGTGGAGGAGGCGACCTCGGCCCTGCGCAACGCGCCGGGCATCCTGGTCGTCGACAAGCACGAGCCCGGCGGCTACATCACCCCCTATGAGGCGGCCGGCGAGGACGCCACCTATGTCTCGCGCATCCGCGAGGACGCCACCGTGGAGAACGGCCTGTCCTTCTGGTGCGTGTCGGACAATCTGCGCAAGGGCGCCGCGCTCAACGCGGTGCAGATCGCCGAGGTTCTGGTGAACCGCAAGCTGCTCGCGCCCAAGCAGAAGGCGGCGTGAGCCGGCAACCCCGACGCGATGACGACGACGAAAGGCGCCGAAAGGCGCCTTTTTCGTTGCCCACCCGCCGAGATTTCGCCGAACTCGGCGTCCAGGATTCGCCGGTCGGGCGCATAAGGAGACTGCCGTGCTGAAAACCGCCGCCGCAGCCCTGCTTGCCGGCACCCTCGCCTGCGCCCTCGCGGGGCCCGCCTCGGCCCACCCCCATGTGTGGGTGAGCGTGAAGTCGGAACTGGACTACGCCCCGGACGGGCGCGTCACCGGCGTGCGCCACGACTGGACCTTCGACGAGGGGTTTTCGACCTTTGCCCTCCAGGGGCTGGAGACCACCCCCGACGGCAAGCCCAGCGAGAAGACGCTGAAGGACCTTGCCCAGGTGAACATCGATTCGCTGAAGGAATTCGACTATTTCACCTATGCCCGGCGGGGAAAGGACAAGCTGCCCTTCAAGCCGCCGCGCGACTATTCGCTCTCCTATGACGGCACCGCGCTGACGCTGCATTTCACCCTGCCGTTCGAGAAGCCGCCGGAATCGGCGGGGCTGACGACGCTGGACGTCTACGACCCCACCTATTTCGTCGCCTTCGCCCTCGCCGATACCAACCCGGTGAAGCTGGCCGGCGCCCCCGCCGGCTGCAGCGTGGACCTGCACCGGCCCGACCCCGCGCTCGGCGCCACCACCACGCTGTCGGAATCCTTCTTCACCGCGCTGACCACCGCCAGCGAGTTCGGCTCGCAATTCGCCAACCGCGTGACGGTGAAGTGCCCGTGATGCCGCGGCGCCGCCGGTCTCTCCCCGCGGGCCTCGCCACCGCCGGGCTGGCGCTCGCCGCCCTCGTCGGCACGCTCGCCCTCGCCCATGCCGCCTCGCCCTTCGGCGTGGATGTCGCCCCGGCCCCGCCCGAGCCCGGCGGCCTCACCGGGTTCATCCTCGCCAAGCAGGCCGAGTTCTACCGGCTGCTCACCAGCGCGGTGAAGGCCTCCAAGCAGGACGGCAGCGCGCTCGCCATGCTGGGCGGCATCTCCTTCGCCTATGGCGTGTTCCACGCCGCCGGACCCGGCCACGGCAAGGCGGTGATCTCCTCCTACATCCTGGCCAATGAGGCGACGCTGAAGCGCGGCGCGGTGCTGGCCTTCGCCAGCGCCTTCGTGCAGGCGCTCACCGCCATCGCCGTGGCCGGCCTGTTCGCGATGATCCTCGGCGCCACCGCCGCCACCATGCAGCGCGCCGTCTCCATCATCGAGATCGCGGCCTACAGCCTCATCGTGGCGATGGGTGCCCGCCTTGCATTCGCCAAGGGCCGCGGCTTCCTCGCCGCCTGGCGCGGCAGCCCGCCGGCCCATGTCCACGGCGCCGATTGCGGCTGCGAGGACGGCCATCTCCACCTGCCCGGCCCGGAGGCGCTGCCAAAGGCCGGCGGCGGCTGGGGGGCGTGGTCGGCCGCGGTGCTCTCCATCGGCCTGCGCCCCTGCACCGGGGCGGTGCTGGTGCTGGTCTTCGCGCTGGCGCAGGGCATCTTCTGGGTCGGCGCCGCCTCCACCCTGCTGATGTCGATCGGCACCGCCCTCACCGTCACCGCCACCGCCGCCCTCGCGGTGTTCGGCAAGCGGATCGCGGTGCGGCTCGCCGCCAGCCGCCCCGGCAGCGGGGCGCTGTTGCTGCGCGGGGTGGAATTCGCGGCGGCGCTGGCGCTCATGGCCTTCGGCCTCGCTTTGCTGACGGGCTACATGGCGAGCGAGCGGCTCTTCTTTTCGTGAACTTGACGGCGGCGGCAGCTGCGTCACTATGTCCGGGTACGAGGTGCCGGCCAACGGCACCCGGAGGAAACGCCAGACCCGTGGACGGGCACCCGCCCGCCGCCGCACCGGAGGATGGGACCATGGCCGCCGCATCCGCATGACCGCCTGACCAGACGGGGCCGCCGCGCCCCGCTGCCAGTCGTGCCCGCGTCGGCCCGGCCGCACCGTTCCCCGAGGGGTGGAGACCACGAGGTCCTGCTCGGAGATGGAACATGGCGACACTCTCGGCTTCCCGATCGTCCAGCTCCCGGACCGGCGCGGCGGCGCCGGAGCCCGCCGCCGTCGACTGCCTCGACGACCGCGAAGCGGCCGCCCCGGCGGAACGCGAGCAGACGCTGTTCAGCCGGCTGCCGCACCTGCTGCGCAGCGCCCGGGTCGCGAGGGGCTGGGCCTGGCTCACCAATGGCTCCCTGCCGGCCGACGTCTCCAGCCGCGCCGCCCTCGCCGGCCTGCCGGTGCTGCGGCGCGCCGATCTCGCCGCGATGCAGGCGGGCCGGCCGCCCTTCGGCGGGCTGGTGCCCGAGCCGGCGGCCTCGTTCAAGCGCATCTTCGCGAACCCGGCGGGGGCCGGCATGGTGCTGGCGCCGGAGGCGACCGGCCATGATTCCTGGCTCGCCAGCCGGGCGCTGTACGCCAGCGGCGTGCGCAAGGGCGACGTCGTGATCAACGGCCTGCCCTACCACCTCGCCTCCACCGGCTTCATCGTGGATTCGGCCTGCCGGACGCTGGGCTGCCCGGTGGTGCCGGCCGGGCCGGCCGAGTTCAGCGACGAGCTGGACCTGCGCATCCAGATCATCGAGCAGCTGATGCCGACCGCCATCGCCGGCACCGGCGAGCTGGTGCTGCGGCTGCTCGACCGGGCGGCGGCGACCGGGCGCGACCTGTCCTCCATCGGCATCGCCCGCCTCGCCGAGGGCGGCACCGAACCGGCGACCCGGGCGCTGATCCAGCGCCGCGGCGTCGATGTGTTCGACACCATGCTGGTGCCGGAAATCGGCATCGTCGCCTTCGAGGACGGCGCCGGCGGCTTCGTGCTGAACGAGGATCTCATCGCCGAGATCGTCCACCCCGGCACGGGCGAGCCGGTGGCGGCGGGCGAGGCGGGCGAGCTGGTGCTCACCAGCTTCGACCCCCACCATCCCTTCATCCGGCTGGGCACCGGCCTGCTCACCGCCGAGCGCGCGGCCGACCGGCCGGCCCTGCGCACCAATCTGCGGCTGGCGGGATGGCTCGGCAGCGCCGACCAGCAGGCCCGGTTCGGCGCGGTCAGCGTCTCGGCGGCGCAGATCGCCCAGCTCCGCCGCCGCCACCCCGAGCTCAAGCGGGTGCGGCTCAGCCTGCGGCAGACCGAGGCGGGGGAAGAGGCCGTGCTGTGCGGCCTGGTGGAAGCGGAGGCCGATGGCGCGGTCGATCCCGCCGGGCGCGCGGCGCTGGCGGCGCGGGTGGCGGAATCGCTGGCCCGCATCGCCCGCATCGCCGGCCGGGTGGAGCTGGTGCATGAGGGGCTGCCCAATGACGGCCGGCTGGTGGCCGACGAGCGTCGCTGAGGCCGACCCCTCCGAAGGGCGGCAGCGATGCCGCCCGCGCCGGTGCGGCGCCGGGCAGCGCGCTGGCCGGGGCCGCGCCGTCTGACCCATGGGTGGCCCTTGGGTGACCCACGGCCGGACCGGCGCCGGGGCTGGCTGAGCCCTGCAGGGCTCAGTCCTGCAGCGATCAGTTCTGCAGGGATCAGTTCTGCAGGGCTCAGTCCTGCATGTAGTCGTGGACGACCTTGCCGAGGCCGAGCGTGAGGTCGGCCTTCAGGTGAACGGC
Organism: uncultured Starkeya sp.; assembly: GCA_964543245.1. GTDB lineage: Bacteria > Pseudomonadota > Alphaproteobacteria > Rhizobiales > Xanthobacteraceae > Ancylobacter. Next base: position 2,884 of record CAZIXP010000178.1, on the reverse strand, counting down.
CGAGAGCACCTCGAGCACCGGGAGCTTGTAGACATCGGCAATGGCATGGGGGAACAGGCCGAGGGCGGCAGGGCCGGTCCACGCTTCCTTGAGCTCGACATCCTCAAGGTAATACTCGACCAGCTCGCAGATGCGGGTGGTGCCGTCGACATGGGGAATGATCTTGATGAGCCAGCTCGGGCTCAGCATGGATTTCAGCACCGCGTCGTGGTCGGCCTGCTTGAACTTGTAGCCCATCGTGCCGGAGGCGCAGAGCACGCTGCCATAGTGCAGGCTGGCGACCAGCACGTCGCTTTCCACCTTGAAGCTCGGCTTGGCCAGCTTCTTCGGGAAGCCCCAGATCTCCCGGCCGCCGGCGATGGGCGCCTCGTCGTCGAGATACATGGAATGGACATAACCGCCGGCCCGCCCCTCGAAGGTGACGGGGATCACCTGCCCGGTCTCGGTGTAGTCGCCGAAGCCGGTGGAATCCGGCATGCGGATGAACTCGTATTTGACGATCGGCTCGGTGACCTCCAGCGGCTCCGGCACCACCGCCCGCAGCGCCTCGATGTCGGTGCGGTAGGTGATGATGAGGTATTCGCGATTGAAGAAGCGATACGGCCCGGTGGGGTAGGACGGGCTCGTCAGCGGCATCGACACGGCGGAGCGGCGAACGTCGGCGATCTTCATGGTGGGCGTCCCTGCGAATGCGGTGACGCTACTCTACCGGCCGCAGATGGCGCGGGGGAGACAAAATGCAGCCGCTCGCCCGGCGCCGGCACCGGCGGCAGGCCGCCGACCGGCCTCGCTGCCTGGAAACGACGCCGCCGATCCGCCGGCCTCAGAGAATGACCAGACCGGCCTTGCCGTCCTCGGTGCCCATCGCCACCGCGCCACCGTCGCCGCGCCAGGCCAGCGCCGTCACCGGACTGGCGGCGGGGGCGCGCAGCAAAATCTCGGCGCCGTCGGTGATGCGGATCAGCAGCACCATACCGTCCTCATAGCCGCAGGCGACGATCTCCTCCTTGGGGTGGCAGGCTACCGCGGAAACCCGCAGGTCGCGCTGGCCGACCATGGTCGGCTGCTTGCCCATCGGACCTTCCCGGCTCATGAACGGCCAGAGGATGACTTCGGTCGAACCCGATGTCGCGAGGTAGCGGCCCCCGGCGGTGAACTGCATGGAGCGCACCCGCGAGGGGTAGCCGCTCATGCGCATATGGGCGCCTTCCGGCAGCCGCCAGCCATGCAGCGCCGGCTCCTGCATGGTGGTAACCAGGAACTTGCCCTCGGGATGCCAGATCACCCCGCGGTGCGAACCCTTCCATTCGAGGAATTCGGGGGTCGCCACCGCATTGGGGAACCACAGCGTGACGCCGTTGTAATGGGCGACGGCGAGGCGGGTGCCCTTGGGGGCGAAGGCGAGGCCGGCCACGGTGGAGGGCAGGTCCAGCGTCTTGGGCTCGCCCTTCACCGGGTGGAAGCGGGCGGTCTTGCCGGCGGACCAGGCGAAGGCACCGTCCGGCCCGCTGGCGACCGCATCGATCCAGCGGCCCTTCTGCTCGGCGAGGAGGGTCGAGCTGCCGTCGCCCAGCGTCGCCACCACGCGGCCGTCATCCCCGCCGGTGAGCACCCGGCGGGCGTCGCCGGCGAAGGAGAGGATGGCGCCGCGATGGGCCTCGATCCGGCGCGGCTCGCCCTCCTCGGCGAGGACCAGCGCTCCCTTGCCGGTCGCGAACACCGCCACCTGACCTAGAAAGCGCACCCCGATGGCCTCGCCGCCAAGATCGAGCGGGCGAAGCTTGGAGGTGAGCGAGGAAGGGGCGGCGGGCGGGGTAGGCGGCAGAGGCGGCATGGGACTACTCGACGGCTCGACAGCGGGCTCGACAGCGGCGGGCTCGACGGCGAAGCCGCCGATGCGGGGCACATCCGCCGGTTAGCGGAAAACGCGGCGCGCGTCACCCCGGCGGCGAGGGGCGGCGAAGCGATCGGCCGCCGCGACGCCGCCGGGCAAGGCCGGCCTTCACGCGATGCAGGCGCGGAAACCCTTCTCCAGCGCCGCCGTGTCGAGCTGCCGGCCGATGAACACGATGCGGCTCAGCTTCGGCTCATCGGCGCCCCAGGGCCGCTGGTGGTCGCCGTCGAGGATCATGTGCACGCCCTGGAACACGAACCGGTCGGGATCGTCCTTGAAGGCGAGGATGCCCTTGGCGCGCAGGATGTTGATGCCCTCGCGCTGCACCAGTTCCTGGATCCACGGAAAGAACCGGTCGGGATCGAGCGGCTTGTCCGAGGAGAACGAGACCGACTTCATTTCCTCGTCGTGAAAATGCTTGTGGCCGCCTTCGAGGAAATCGGGGTCGATGGCGGTGATGCGCTCGAGGTCGAAGGCACCCTGCCCCAGCACCCGGTCGATCGCGATGTTGGAGCGCTGGGTATGGTGGATGCGGGCGAAGGGATTGATGGCGCGGATGCGCATCTCGACGTCCTTCAGCTCGCTCTCGGTGACGAGGTCGGTCTTGTTGAGCAGGATGACGTCGGCAAAGGCGATCTGGTTCTTGGCCTCCGGCGCGTCCTTCAGCCGATCCTTCAGCCACTTGGCGTCGGCGACGGTGACGACCGCGTCCAGCATGGTCTTGGCGCCGACGGTCTCGTCGACGAAGAAGGTCTGCGCCACCGGGGCGGGGTCAGCGAGGCCGGTGGTCTCGACGATGATGCCGTCGAAATCGTCCTTGCGCTTCAGCAGGCCGTCGATGATGCGGATGAGGTCGCCGCGCACGGTGCAGCAGATGCAGCCGTTGTTCATCTCGAACACTTCCTCGTCGGCGCCGACGACCAGATCGTTGTCGATGCCGATCTCGCCGAACTCGTTGACGATGACGGCGTAGCGCTTGCCGTGCGGTTC